>NZ_CP119566.1:3086029-3405235 GCF_029277445.1 Pararhizobium qamdonense
GCGGGCTCGAACCAGTTCCTGTGGACACGGTTCGACTTCCAGGCCTCAAAGCCGATCAGCGCGACCGCCCCGGCATCCGAGGCAGTCATGTTGCGAAGACGGAAGCCCGTTTCTACCACCACTTCGCCGGCTGGAATTTTCCGGCGGCCTGTTCGATCACATGCGCGGTCTTGAACAGCGTTTCCTCTTCGAACGGCTTGCCGATCAGTTGCAGGCCGAGCGGCAGGCCCTTGTGATCGAGACCGGCGGGAACGGCGATGCCCGGAAGACCGGCCATGTTGACGGTCACGGTGAAGATGTCGTTGAGGTACATCTTCACCGGATCGGATGCCAGATCCTCATCGGCGATGCCGAAGGCCGACGATGGTGTGGCGGGCGTCAGGATCGCATCGACACCGGCGTGGAAGGCTAGTTCGAAGTCGCGCTTGATCAAGGTGCGGACCTTCTGCGCCTGCAGGTAATAGGCGTCGTAATAGCCGGCCGACAGGACGTAGGTGCCGATCATGATACGGCGCTTGACCTCGGTGCCGAAACCGGCCGCGCGGGTCTTTTCATACATGTCGGCAATGTCCTTGCCGTCGATGCGCAGGCCGTAACGAACGCCGTCGTAGCGAGCAAGGTTGGACGAGGCTTCGGCAGGCGCGACGATGTAATAGGCCGGAAGCGCATATTTCGTGTGCGGCAGGCTGATATCGACGATCTCGGCACCGGCGTCCTTCAACCAGGCAATGCCCTGCTGCCATAGCGTCTCGATTTCCTCCGGCATGCCATCGACGCGGTATTCCTTCGGAATGCCGATCTTCATGCCCTTCAGCGACTGGCCAAGCGGTGCCTCATAGTCCGGCACCGGCAGATCGACCGAGGTCGTGTCCTTGGCATCGACGGATGCCATCGACTTCAACAGGATGGCCGCATCGCGCACGTCGCGGGCGATCGGGCCGGCCTGGTCGAGCGAGGAGGCAAAGGCGACAATGCCCCAGCGCGAGCAGCGGCCATAGGTCGGCTTGATACCGACTGTTCCGGTAAAGGCGGCCGGCTGGCGGATCGAGCCGCCGGTATCGGTGGCGGTCGCACCGGCGCACAGGAACGCGGCAACGGCGGCAGCCGAACCGCCGGACGAGCCGCCCGGAACCAGATCGAGGTTCGATCCCTTGGCGCGCCAGGGGTTTTTCACCGGGCCGTAATAGGAGCTTTCGTTCGACGAGCCCATGGCGAACTCGTCCATGTTCAGCTTGCCGAGCATGACGGCGCCGTCGTTCCACAGGTTCTGGGTGACGGTCGATTCATAGCGCGGCTTGAAGCCGTCGAGAATGTGGCTGCAGGCCTGGGTGTGGATGCCTTCGGTGCCGAACAAGTCCTTGATCCCGAGCGGAATGCCCTCGAGCGCGCCGGCCTTGCCGCTGGCGATGCGGGCGTCGGAGGCCTTGGCCATCTCGCGCGCCTTGTCCGGGGTCGTCACCACATAGGCATTCAGCGCACCATTGGCTGCGTCGATCGCGCCGATATAAGCCTCCGTCAGTTCGACGGCGGAGATTTCCTTGGCGCTCAGCTTGGTGCGCGCTTCAGCAATGGTCAGGCGGGTCAGGTCGGTCATGGCAGGCTTTCAAAAACGGGGGCGTTCGGGCGGCGGCGGCTCAGGCTTATTCGACAACCTTCGGGACGAGGAAGAAATTGCGATCCTCGTTCGGGGCATTGGCGACGATATCGCCGGCCTTGTTGCCGTCGGTGACTTCATCGACGCGCTTCTTCATGGCCATCGGCGTCACGGATGTCATCGGCTCGACGCCATCGACATTCACCTCGGACAGCTGCTCGACGAAACCGAGGATGCCGTTCAGTTCGCCGGTCATGCGCTGCGCTTCCTCTTCGGTCACGGCAATGCGGGCAAGACGCGCGACGCGCTTCACGGTGGCGAGGTCTACGGACATGGGTGTCTCCGGTCTTCAAGGAACTTTCCCCCGCTATAATAGCCGCAGTGCTGCCACGCAACGGGGGAATGCATGCACAAGCCGCTTAGACGGCAACAATACCACCGACTGCAGGCGCCTCGACCTTGGCGGAAGCGCCGTCCATGCCGGCGATGAACAGGTCCGGCGTCTGGTCGATGATGCCGAACGAGCCATAATGGCAGGGAAGAACCGTCGCGAATTTGAAGAAGCGCTGGCAGGCAAGGGCTGCCACGGCACCGCCCATGGTGAAGCGGTCACCGATCGGCACGAGGCCGATCTCCGGCTGATGCAGTTCCTGGATCAGCGCCATGTCGGAGAAGATATCGGTATCGCCCATATGATAGAGCGTTGGCTCGTCTTCGAAATGCAGGACCAAACCATTGGCATTGCCCAGCGAATGCGACACGCCGTCTTCAGTCAGCTGCGCAGAGGAATGCAGCGCATTGACGAAGGTGGTGGAAAAGCCGTTAAGATGGATGGTGCCGCCCGTATTGCCCATTTCGATTGCCTGAACGCCCTTCGAGCCCAGCCATGCAGCGAGATCGGCATTGGCAACCACGGTGGCGCCGGTTTCCTTGGCAAGCGCAATCGTATCGCCGACATGGTCGCCATGCCCGTGGGTGAGCAGAATATGGGTGAGCCCCGAGGCCGCATCCTTGCGCGAGGATTCGTCGAAGGACGGGTTGCCGGTGAAGAACGGGTCGATGAGGATTTTCGACTTGGCGGTTTCGAGATGGAACGCGGAATGTCCGAGCCATTTGATCTTCATGAGAATACTCCTTTGTTTCCGGTTGGGGGCCCGGTCAGACTTTTTTGCGGGGATGATTTGGCGGCGGGATAGGGATATGGATCACCCGAGTAATCCTTAAAGACCGAATCGGCAAATCACATGGCTGTTCTCAGCATCGAAGACCTTGCATCCACTCTCCTGCCGAGCCAGGCCATCGCGGGCCTCGACCTCGGTACCAAGACGATCGGCATTTCGGTGTCGGATCTCGGACGGCGGTTTGCCACGCCGCGCGAGGTGATCAAGCGGGTGAAGTTCGGCCTGGATGCGCAGGCGCTGCTGGCCATGGCTGAGAAGGAGAGAATTGCCGCCTTCATCATCGGCCTGCCGATCAACATGGACGGCTCGGCCGGTCCGCGCGCGCAGGCGACCCGGGCTTTCGTGCACAACATGGCGCAGAAGACCGGCCTGCCGTTCATCTACTGGGACGAACGGCTCTCGACCGTTGCGGCCGAGCGGGTGCTGATCGAGATGGATGTTTCGCGCAAGAAGCGGGCCGACCGGATTGATTCGGCCGCCGCATCCTTCATTCTTCAGGGCGCGCTGGACAGATTGGCATCCTTGGCAAAGGGTGCTGCTGCTGCCTCAGACGGCTGAGCCGGCGGAAACCGCCTCTTGTACCAGGCGCGGATTTCCCGGCGCTTGCGGTAGGCGATGATGGCAAACACCAGCAGGCTGTCGAAGGCGATGGCGCGTGCCACCAGCGGCGGAATGGTTTCGGGCGGAATGCCCAGCACGTTGCCATAGATGGTGAAGACCAGGTCATGCGTCTGACGCGTCAGCATGAAGAAGCCGAAGCTCATGTCGTAATAGGAAAGGCCATACCAGGCGGTCAAAAGAATGACCGGGCCTGCCCAGAGGATGAAGAACCACTTCATGCCGTCCTCCCCTCCATGAATGCGCCGCGCCGTGCTTGCCCGGAAATCCAGTCCAGCGCGAGCAAGCTCACGAGGATGACAGCCGGAACCGCCAGATCGAGCGCAAGGCTCGCAAAAAACATCGTCATGATGATGACCAAGCCAGTTCTCACCGAACGTGCTCCACTCCAAAAAGCGTTAAAATCCTGCCGGGCCACTCTTGCCCGTTCACCCCACTGTTGACCGTTAACCTTGAGGGCGCAACGTAAACCATTTGTTAAGGTTAATTTCCAAGCCGTGCGGTTGCCGGGCTGTGGACAAGCGGCTATCGGTGGGCTCGTTCCCGCTGCAGGCCTCCTCCCCATGACGATCATCTTCGAAAGCATTCTGCCGATCTTCCTGCTGGTTTCGCTGGGCGTATGGCTGAAGCGCTCATCGCTGGTCGATCTCTCCCTATGGGAAGGACTGGAGCAGCTCGGCTATTACGTGCTTTTCCCCGCCTTGCTCTTTTCGACGCTGGCAACCGCCGATTTCGCAGGCACGAAGACCGATGCGACCGCGCTCGCGACGATCGGCAGCATTACCCTGATGTCGGGCGCGCTGTTACTGCTCTAACCATTGCTGCGCACCCGTCACGTCTCGTCCGCCGCCTTCACCTCGATCTTCCAGACGGCAACGCGCTGGAATGGTTTCATGGCGCTGGCGATCGCCCAGAAGCTTTACGGGCCGCTCGGTCTCAGCCTGACGGCGCTGGTAATGACCTTGGTGATCATTCCCATCAATCTCTACAATGTCGGCGTGCTGATCGCTTTCAATGGCGGGCCGAAGGGTTTGCGGTTCTTTGCCTTCAAGATCGCCACCAATCCGCTGATCGTCGCCTCGGTCATCGGTATCGTCCTGAATTTCTTTCAGGTTCCGGTCTACGGCCCGGTCTTGACCGCCGTCGAAATGCTGGCGAGCGCTTCGCTCAGCCTCGGGCTTGTCATGGTCGGGGCCGGACTGAAGGTCTCGGATGCGCTGCGGCCAAGCCTTGTTGCGCTGCTCGCGGTGTTTCTGAAACTGATCGTCATGCCGGTCTTCATGGTCGGCACCGCCTATTTCATGGGGATCCGCGGCGATGCGCTGCTGATCATCGCACTCGGCGCCAGTGTGCCGACAGCGATGAACGGGTATTTGCTTGCCAAGCAGATGGGCGGCGACGCGCCGCTCTATGCGGCCGTCGCCACTGTCCAGACGGTCGTGTCGTTTTTTACCATTCCGCTGGTGCTGACGGTGACCGGCTATATCGCCGCCGGATAGAGCAGATCGACGATATAAGCGGAATCAAAGCGCGAATCGAGCATGCCATAGGTGGAGCGCCAGCCGGCAGCCAGCCGCGATTCGAGGAAGGCATCGGCAATCCGCCCTGCCCCCAGCCGGTAGAGTTCGGCAGCGGCGGCAGCGAGCGCCAGCTGTTCGACCAGCATGCGGGCCGCCCCCTCGTCGCGCTCGCAGAGCGACATCGCCGCCCGCAGCACATCGACTGTCTTTTTGGCGGAGGGTCCGAGATCGCGGCTGATCACCTGGAACAGCAGTTCGAACAGGTCTTTTCCACGGGTCAAAACCCGCAGCACGTCGAGCGCCATGACGTTGCCTGACCCTTCCCAGATCGCATTGACCGGGGCTTCGCGGTAATGCCGGGCGATCGGGCGTTCTTCGACATAGCCGCTGCCGCCGATGCATTCCATCGCCTCGGCGATCAGCGCAGGCGCAATCTTGCAGCTCCAGTATTTCGCAACCGGCGTCATGATCCGCGCATAGGCCGCATCCTCGGCGCTGTCGCGCGCCCGGTCGAAGGCTTCGGCAAGACGGAACGACAAGGCGCTGGCGGCGGCGACATCAAGCGCCATGTCGGCCAGAACCCGCGTCATCATCGGCTGCGCGACCAAAGCCTTGCCGGACACCTTGCGGCCGCGCACATGATGCACGGCTTCAGCCAGCGACGCCCGCATCATGCCGGCAGAGGCCAGCGCGCAATCGAGGCGCGTCAGCGTCACCATGTCGAGAATGGTGCGGATGCCTGCATCGGGGGAGCCAAGCACGAAGCCGAACGTATCGGAGAATTCGACCTCGGAGGACGCATTGGACCGGTTGCCGAGCTTGTCCTTCAGGCGCTGGAAGCGCAGGCCGTTTGCCGAGCCATCTTCCAGCAGTCGCGGCACGAGGAAGCAGCCGAGACCGTCACGGGTCTGCGCCAGCATCACGAAAGCATCGCTCATCGGCGCCGACATGAACCATTTATGGCCGTTCAGCCGGTAGATGCCCTCACCCACCCGCTCGGCCGTCGAGGTATTGGCGCGCACGTCCGTGCCGCCCTGCTTTTCCGTCATGCCCATGCCGATGGTGACGGAGGCTTTCTGCATCCATGGCCGGTTGGACGAATCATATTTGCGCGACAGGATTTTGGGCGCCCATTCCTTCTGCACGGCCGGCGACGCGGAGATCGCCGCCACCGAGGCGCTGGTCATCGTCAGCGGGCAGAGATGGCCGCATTCGAGCTGCGCCGTCAGATAGAAGCGCAACGCGCGTGCCTTGTGCGAACGGCCGCGCTCGTCTGCGATGTTTTCCCAGGCCGAGGCATGCAGGCCCGATGTCACCGAGCGGCGCATCAGCGCGTGCCAGGCGGGATGGAACTCGACCATGTCGAGCCGCTCGCCGCGCGGCCCATGGGTGCGCAGCTTGGGCAGGCCTTCATTGGCCATGCGCGCCAGATCCTGCGCCTCGGGCGAGGTCACATAACGCCCGATGGTCTCGAAATCATCGCGCAGCGGACGCGGCATCGACGCTGCAATATCAACCAGCAGCGGGTCGGAGCGGAAAGCGTTGATCCCCGACCAGGGTTTCGGCTGGTTCAGATCGGCGAGTTTCTGTTCGGTACGGTTCAGAGTCATGCCGCGTTTCTAACCCAAGTCCCGATCCTTAGGAACAGGAGGGGCACGCGATAAATGCCGCTGCCCGCAACAATTTGCTGATGGTACCCAATGGGCATAAAGCGGGGGTCACAAAAGCGTGGGGATGGGGCCGGTTTGCGCGGCCTTCGCCTTGCCGGGCCGCGCTGCAGTCATTATAGACCCACGCAACTTTACCAAATGAGGCGGCTCCCCATGGATTTCTTTCCGCATCGCCACCTGCTCGGCATCAAGGGCCTGAACGAACAGGACATCACGCTCCTGCTCGACCGGGCCGACGAAGCCGTCAAGATTTCCCGCCAGAGAGAAAAGAAGACCTCGACGCTGCGCGGCCTGACGCAGATCAACCTGTTCTTTGAGGCCTCGACCCGGACGCAATCCTCCTTCGAACTCGCCGGCAAGCGGCTTGGCGCCGATGTGATGAACATGTCGGTCAGCAATTCCTCGGTGAAGAAGGGCGAAACGCTGATCGACACGGCGATGACGCTGAACGCGATGCACCCGGATGTGCTGGTCGTGCGCCACTCCTCCGCCGGTGCCGCAGCGCTGCTCGCTCAAAAAGTGTCCTGCTCCGTCGTCAATGCCGGCGACGGTCAGCACGAACACCCGACACAGGCGCTGCTCGATGCGCTCACCATCCGCCGCGCCAAGGGCAAGCTGTCGCGCATCATCGTCGCGATCTGCGGCGACGTTCTGCATTCGCGCGTCGCCCGTTCCAATATCCTGCTCCTCAACCAGATGGGCGCCCGCGTCCGTGTGGTTGCGCCGGCAACGCTTCTCCCCTCCGGCATCGCCGACATGGGGGCCGAGGTCTATCACTCGATGGAGGAAGGCCTGAAAGACGCCGACGTGGTGATGATGCTGCGCCTGCAGCGCGAGCGCATGGCCGGCTCCTTCGTGCCCTCGGTGCGCGAATATTTCCGCTATTACGGGCTGGATGCCGAAAAACTGAAAGCTGCCAAGGACGACGCGCTCGTCATGCATCCTGGTCCGATGAACCGGGGCGTCGAGATTGCCTCGGAGATCGCCGACGGTCCTCAGAGCGTGATTGAGCAGCAGGTCGAAATGGGGGTTGCCGTGCGCATGGCGGTGATGGAAACGCTTCTTCTTTCCCAGAACCAGGGGCCGCGCACATGAGCAACCTCGTCCTGAAGAACCTGCGCATCATCGACCCCTCGCGCAATCTCGATGAAACCGGCGACATCATGGTCGAAAACGGCCGGATCGTTGCTGCCGGACAGTCTGCCGGGACCCAGGTTCCGGAAGGCGCCGAGGTCAAGGATTGCACCGGCCTGATTGCCGTGCCCGGCCTGGTCGATGCCCGCGTCTTCGTCGGCGAGCCCGGCGGCGAATACCGCGAAACCATCGAATCCGCATCGCGCGCGGCCGCCGCCGGCGGCGTCACCTCGATCATCACCATGCCGGATACCGACCCGGTCATCGACGATATCGCGCTGGTGCAGTTCGTGCAGAAGACGGCGCGCGACAAGGCGCTGATCAATGTCTATCCGGCAGCCGCTCTGACCAAGCATCTCGACGGCGAGGAAATGACCGAGTTCGGCCTGTTGCGCGAGGCAGGCGCGGTCTGCTTTACCAATGGCCGCCGCCCGGTGCACGACACGCTCGTCCTTCGCCGCGCCATGACCTATGCGCGCGAATTCGGGGCTGTGATCTCGCTGGAAACCCGTGACAAATATCTGGGTGCCGAAGGCGTCATGAACGAAGGTCTGCTCGCCAGCTGGCTGGGGCTTTCCGGTGTTCCGCGCGAGGCCGAGATCATCCCGCTCGAGCGCGACCTGCGCATCGCCGGGCTGACCAAGGGGGCCTATCATGCCGCAAAAATCTCCCTGCCCGAATCGGCCGAGGCTATCGCCACGGCCCGCAAGCGCGGCGCTAACGTCACCTGCGGCATCTCGATCAACCATCTGACGCTGAACGAAAACGATATCGGCGAATACCGCACGTTCTTCAAGCTGTCGCCACCGCTGCGCGGCGAGGATGATCGTGTGGCGATGGTGGAAGCTCTGGCCAACGGCACCATCGATATCATCGTCTCCTCGCACGATCCGCAGGACGTCGATACCAAGCGCCTGCCCTTTGCCGATGCCGCAGATGGCGCGATCGGGCTGGAAACCATGCTGGCAGCGGCTTTGCGCCTCTATCACAGCGGCAACGTTCCGTTGATGCGCCTGATCGATGCCATGTCGACGCGGCCGGCGCAGATTTTCGGGCTGGATGCCGGCACGCTGAAGCCCGGCGCCAAGGCCGACATCACGCTGATCGATCTGGAAGAGCCCTGGCTGTTCGGCAAGGATGCGATCGTGTCGCGCTCGAAAAACACACCTTTCGAAAATGCCCGCTTTACCGGCCGGGCCGTTCAAACCTATGTTGCGGGAAAACTGGTTCATTCACTCTGATTGAGCGACGAGCTGCCCCTCATCCGCCCTCTCGGGCACCGTCTCCCCGCAAGCAGGGAGACGGGATGTACGGCACCTCTGTCGTCCCCTCGCCCCTTTTGCGGCGAGAGGGCCAGGGTGAGGGGCAAACGTCCGCTGGGACGAACGGGGAGGCAATACATGGCTGACATATTTTCCTGGCAACTCGGGCTGGCGCTGACGGCCGGGGCTGCAATCTTCGGCTATCTGCTAGGCTCGATCCCCTTCGGCCTCATCCTCACCCGCATGGCCGGGCTTGGCGATGTCCGCAAGATCGGTTCCGGCAATATCGGCGCGACCAATGTGCTGCGCACCGGCAACAAGAAACTTGCCGCAGCCACGCTGCTGCTGGATGCCCTGAAGGGAACTGCCGCTGCGGCCATTGCCTCACGCTGGGGGATCGAGGCGGGTATTGCCGCCGGTTTCGCCGCCTTCGTCGGTCACCTCTATCCTGTCTGGCTGGGTTTCAAGGGCGGCAAGGGCATTGCGACCTATATCGGCGTGCTGCTTGGTCTGGCGCCGATCATGGTTCTTTTGTTTGCGGCCATCTGGCTGGCGATGGCGAAAATCACCCGTTACTCTTCGTTGTCTGCGCTGGTTGCAACATTGATCGTTCCGGTTGTATTGTTGGCAACGGGCTATGGGAAGATCGGTTTGCTGTTCGTGGTGATGAGCGTCATCACCTGGATCAAGCACCGGGCGAATATCCAGCGGCTCCTGGCGGGGACCGAAAGCCGGATCGGGCAAAAGGGATAGGACAAGAATGTCGGATGGCAGCGCAGGACGGAATGGAATTGCGCTGACGGAACGACAAAGAATTGCCTGGTTGAGGCTGATCCGCAGCGACAATGTCGGTCCTGCCACCTTTCGCGATCTCATCAACCATTTCGGCTCTGCGGAAACCGCGCTCGAAATGCTGCCCGAACTGTCGCGCCGCGGCGGTTCCACCCGCGCCATCCGGGTGGCTTCCATTGCCGAGGCGGAAAAGGAGCTCTCTGCGGCCCATCGCTTCGGCGCCCGCTTCATCGGCATCGGCGAACCGGATTATCCTCCGGCGCTGCGCCAGATCGACGGTGCTCCGCCGCTTCTGGCCGTGAAAGGCAACGGAGCCACCGGCACCCTCCCTTCGCTTGGCATTGTCGGCTCGCGCAATGCCTCGATCAGCGGCACGAAATTTGCGGCGATGATTGCGCGCGATGTCGGGCGCGCCGGATATTCGATCATATCGGGGCTTGCGCGCGGCATCGATACGGCAGCACACCGGGCGAGCCTGGAAACGGGAACGATCGCAGCGCTGGCCGGTGGTCTGGATCAACCCTACCCGCCCGAAAATATCGGCCTTCTCGACGAGATCACGCATGGGAATGGCCTCGCCATCAGCGAAATGCCATTCGGCTGGGAACCGCGCGCCCGTGATTTCCCGCGCCGCAACCGGCTGATTGCCGGTGTCAGTCTCGGGCTTGCCGTGGTCGAGGCCGCAGCCCGCTCGGGATCGCTGATCACCGCGCGCTATGCCGCCGACTTCGGACGGCTGGTCTTTGCCGTGCCGGGATCGCCGCTCGACCCCCGGTGCCAGGGCACCAACGGTCTGTTGAAGGATGGTGCGACGGTGACGACAGAGGCGCAGGATATCCTGCAGGCGCTCGCCCCTCTCAGCCGCATCGACCTCTTCACGCCGCCGCAGGCGGAGGAACCGGGCGAGCATGATGGCGGGCCGATGGCACCGCCGCCGGATGCCAACGATCGCATGCGGATCACCAATGCGCTCGGGCCGACGCCGGTCGAGATCGACGACATCATCCGCCATACGGGGCTTGCGGCATCCGCCGTCTATCTTGTCCTTCTAGAACTGGATCTTGCCGGACGGCTTCACCGGCATCCCGGCGGCCTTGTTTCTCTCAGCATTGGAGATTGACAATGGGCGCTTACCTGAAAGGATGTCGCCAGCCTCGACATAGGCCATTTCGATCAGGTAGCACAGCATATCCGCACTCTCGCTAGCGGCGACACCACGCAACTCTCCAAGCATGTGCCGGATATAGGCGATCTTTTCACGGGCCTGCGCTTCTGTCTTGGCGGTCCCGGTTGAACTTGGAATCATCTATTCTCCTTGTGGTGCATTCAGAACCCGCCTTTTGACATGCAAGCATTGGCCGAGCGGAACACCATGCAACACCCTCCCCGTTGTGTTGGCCGCCACCTTCGGATAAGGCCCCACAAGCATCGCTTTCTGCCGATGCCCCGAGAGATGCAAACTACACGTCAATGACTCTATAGCAATTATCTTTAATTGCAATATGCGTGCAATCGCTCATAGGTTGCATCTCGTTGTGACCGCTTATTTTGGGTGCAGCACTTGACCGCAGACGAATCCCTGTCCATGTCGGGGCATCGATATTTCCCATTGTGCCGCCTCTTTCCGGCCTGGCACAGCTTTGAACGGTTGCTTTGAGAATATGACCATGAATGTCGTCGTCGTGGAATCGCCTTCAAAGGCGAAGACCATCAACAAGTATCTGGGTCCCGGCTACAAGGTGCTCGCATCCTTCGGTCACGTCCGTGATTTGCCGGCCAAGGATGGCTCGGTGCTGCCGGATGACGACTTCGCCATGCTGTGGGAAGTGGATACCAAATCCGCCAAGCACATGAAGGATATTGCCGACGCCCTGAAATCCGCCGACCGCCTCATTCTGGCAACCGACCCGGATCGCGAGGGAGAAGCGATTTCCTGGCATGTGCTGGATCTCTTGCGCAAGAAGAAGCTGATCGGCGACAAGCCGGTGAGCCGCGTCGTGTTCAACGCCATCACCAAGAAGGCCGTGCTCGATGCGATGGCCAATCCGCGTGATATCGATATCCCGCTGGTGGATGCCTATCTGGCACGCCGGGCGCTCGATTATCTCGTCGGCTTCAACCTGTCGCCGGTTCTGTGGCGCAAGCTGCCCGGCGCCCGCTCGGCCGGCCGCGTGCAATCGGTGACGCTGCGTCTCGTCTGCGACCGGGAAGCTGAAATCGAACGGTTCATCTCGGAAGAATACTGGAACCTTTCGGCCCTCCTGAAGACGCCGCGTGGCGACGAGTTCGAGGCCCGGCTGGTTTCGGCCGGCGGCAGCCGCCTGCCGCCCCGTGGAGTGACCAATGGCGAAGACGCCGGCAAGCTGAAGTCCCTGCTGGACGGCGCTGCCTATACGGTTGAAAGCATCGAAGCCAAGCCGGTCAGGCGCAATCCGTCGCCGCCGTTCACCACGTCGACGCTGCAGCAGGCCGCCTCCTCCAAGCTCGGCTTCTCCGCATCGCGCACCATGCAGGTCGCCCAGAGGCTTTACGAAGGTATCGATATCGGCGGCGAGACTGTCGGTCTCATCACCTATATGCGTACCGACGGCGTGCAGATGGCGGCAGAGGCGATAGAGGCGGCGCGCAGCGCCATCGGCGATCAGTTCGGCAGCCGCTACGTGCCGGACAAGGCGCGTCTCTATTCGACCAAGGCCAAGAACGCCCAGGAAGCGCATGAGGCGATCCGCCCGACCGACTTCACCCGCATTCCCGACCATGTGCGCAAGTTTCTCGATGCCGACCAGCTGCGTCTCTACGACCTGATCTGGAAGCGCGGCATTGCCAGCCAGATGGCGTCGGCTGAAATCGAGCGGACCACCGCCGAGATCACCGCCGACAACAAGGGCGAGAAGGCTGGCCTGCGCGCCGTCGGCTCGGTCATCCGGTTCGATGGTTTCATCGCCGCCTATACCGACCAGAAGGAAGATGGCGAGCAAAGCGACGACGGCGACGAGGATGGCCGCCTGCCGCAGATCAATGCCCGCGAAAACCTCGCCAAGCAGAAGATCAACTCGACCCAGCACTTCACCGAGCCGCCGCCGCGCTATTCGGAAGCATCGCTGATCAAGAAGATGGAAGAGCTCGGCATCGGCCGCCCGTCCACTTATGCGGCGACGGTGACGACGCTGCTCGACCGCGAATATATCACCAACGACAAGCGCAAGCTGGTGCCCGAGGCCAAGGGCCGGCTGGTCACGGCGTTTCTTGAAAGCTTTTTCGCGCGTTATGTCGAATATGATTTCACGGCGTCGCTGGAAGAAAAGCTCGACCAGATTTCTGCGGGTGAACTGAACTGGAAGGACGTTCTCCGCGATTTCTGGAGGGACTTCTTCGCCCAGATCGAAGATACCAAGGAACTGCGCGTCACCAACGTGCTCGACGCGCTGAACGAGGAACTGGCCCCGCTGGTCTTCCCCAAGCGCGAGGACGGCAGCGATCCGCGCATCTGCCAGGTCTGCGGCACCGGCAAGCTGTCGCTGAAGCTCGGCAAATACGGCGCTTTCGTCGGCTGCTCGAACTATCCGGAATGCAACTTCACCCGCCAGCTTTCATCCGACAGCAATGGCGGCGACGAGGCATCGGTCTCCAGCGAGCCGCTGGCTCTGGGCAAGGACCCGCATACAAGCGAGGAAATCACCCTGCGCTCCGGCCGTTTCGGACCCTATGTCCAGCGCGGCGACGGCAAGGAAGCCAAGCGCTCGAGCCTGCCCAAGGGCTGGACACCGGCGAGCATCGATCACGAAAAGGCACTGGCGCTTCTGTCGCTGCCGCGCGATATCGGCGCGCATCCCGAAAGCGGCAAGATGATCTCGTCGGGCCTTGGCCGCTACGGGCCGTTCATCCTGCATGACGGCAAATATGCCAATGTCGAGAGCATCGAGGATGTGTTTTCCATCGGCCTTAACCGTGCTGTCTCGGTTCTGGCCGACAAGCAGGCCAAGGGTCCCGGCGGACGCGGCGCCTCTGCCGCTCCGCTGAAGGAAGTCGGCGATCATCCCGATGGCGGACCGATTACGGTCAAGGACGGCAAATACGGTCCCTACGTCAATTGGGGCAAGGTCAATGCGACCCTGCCGAAGGGCAAGGATCCGGTCTCGGTGACGATGGAAGACGCGTTGCTCCTGATCGCAGAACGCATTGCCAAGGGCGGCATCAAGCCGGCCAAGGGCAAGGCAACCAAGGCCGCTAAGCCAAAGGCTGCTGCCAAGACCGGTGCGGCCACGGCAAAGTCTGCCAAGCCGAAGACGGCTGCGGCCAAACCAAAAGCCGCAGCAAAGCCAAAGGCAGCGGCAAAGCCGAAGACGGCTGCAAAAGCGAAGAAAGACTGACCGTGACCAGAGACCCGCGCGATCGTACCGAACGGCCCGGAAAACCCGCAGTCCGGATCGGACGCGCGGGCAAGAAGGTCAACATGCCCGCAGACGGCACCGTGATCATTCACGGCGCCGTGCCGCCGCGCGACGTACTGATGCGCTTCATCTCGGAAAACCCGGACAAGGCCTCCAAACGCGAGATCTACAAGGCTTTCGGTTTGAAGGGCGACACCCGCATCGAGCTGAAAGCGCTGTTGCGCGAGATGGAACAGGACGGGCTTTTAGAAAAGAAGCGCAATTCGCTGGTGCGTCCGGGCGCCCTGCCCCCCGTCACCGTTCTCGACATCACCACCCGCGACAAGGATGGCGAACTGATCGGCCGTCCCGCCGAATGGCCGGAGGATGCGGGCGTGGCACCGGCCGTTTCCATCCGCCAGTCGAGCATTGGCCAGTCCAAGGGCAAGATCCCCGTCGGCGGTATTGGCGACCGGGTGCTGGCCAAGATCTTTCCCGCAAAGGATCGCGGTGGCCCGGCCTATACGGCGCGGATCATCAAGGTGCTCGACCGCAAGCGCAATAACAACGCAGCTTTGGGCGTCTTCCGGGAAATGCCGGGCGGCGGCGGCCGGATCATGCCGATCGAGAAGCGCGGCGAGGAAATGCAGGTCGAGGCCGAGCATCAGGGACCCGCCAAGGACGGCGATCTGGTCGAGGTGGAAATCGTGCGGTCCGGCCGCTTCGGTCTGCCGCGCGCCGCCGTCAAGACCGTGATCGGTTCGGTCGCCACCGAAAAGGCGATCTCGATGATCGCCATCCACGCGCATGGCATTCCCTATATCTTTCCCGAGGGCGTCATCAAGGAAGCGGATGCCGCCGGTCCCGCCACCATGTCGCATCGCGAGGACTGGCGCGCGCTGCCGCTGATCACCATCGATCCCGCCGACGCCAAGGACCATGACGACGCTGTTCATGCCGAGCCCGATCCGTCTCCCGACAATGAAGGCGGCGTCATCGTCACCGTGGCGATCGCCGATGTCTCCTGGTATGTGCGGCCGAAATCGGCGCTGGATCATGAGGCGGCCAAGCGCGGCAATTCCGTCTATTTCCCCGACCGCGTCGTGCCCATGCTGCCGGAGCGGATTTCCAACGAGCTGTGCTCGCTGAAAGAGGGTGTGGACCGGCCGGCTCTGGCCGTGCGCATGCGCTTTTCCAAGGAAGGCCGCAAAGCCGGCCACACCTTCCATCGTATCATGATGAAAAGTGCCGCCAAGCTCTCCTACAATCAGGCGCAGGCGGCGATCGACGGCAATCCGGACGACAAGACCGGACCGCTGCTGGAACCGATCCTGAAGCCGCTCTGGGACGCCTATGCGATCCTAACGCGCGGCCGCGACCGGCGCCAGCCGCTCGAACTCAACATGCCCGAACGCAAGATCGTGCTGAAATCGGACGGCACCGTTGACCGCGTCTTCGTGCCGGACCGCCTCGACGCCCACAAGCTGATCGAGGAAATGATGATCCAGGCCAATGTGGCGGCCGCCGAGACGCTGGAGATCAAGCGCCAGCCGCTGGTCTACCGCGTCCATGATGCGCCGTCGCTGGCCAAGCAGGAGACGCTGCGCGAGTTTCTGGCGACGCTCGACCTGTCGCTCGTCAAGGGCGGCAATCTCAGGTCCAACCATTTCAACGGCATCCTGTCGCAGGCGGTGGACAAGCCCTACGAGACCATGGTCAACGAGATGGTGCTGCGGTCGCAGAGCCAGGCGATCTACAGCCCGGAAAATATCGGCCATTTCGGCCTGAACCTGATGAAATACGCCCATTTCACCTCGCCAATCCGCCGCTATGCCGACCTGATCGTGCATCGCGCGCTGGTGGGCACTCTGGGCTTGGGCGAAGGCGGCATCACGCCGGCCGAGGAAGCCGCGCTCAACGATATCGCCGCCGAGATTTCCACCTTCGAGCGCCGGGCGATGGCGGCCGAGCGCGATACGGTCGACCGGCTGATCGCCCATCACCTCAGCGGCCGGGTCAACGAGGAATTCGATGGACGCATATCAGGCGTGACCAAGGCGGGACTATTTGTCACCCTTCCGGCCTATGGCGCCGACGGGTTCGTGCCTATATCTACGCTGGGACGCGATTATTTCATCTATGACGAGGCCCATCAGGCCCTTTCCGGCGAAAAAACCGGACTTGGCTATCGTCTTGGCGATCAGATCCGCGTCAAACTGGTGGAAGCCGTGCCGCTTGCCGGCGCGCTCCGCTTCGAGATGATCAGCGAAGGACGCAAGATGCCGACGGCAACACGCTCCTTCCACAAGTCCGGCCGCCGGGATCGCAGCGGCGCTCGCAAGATGCCGGGGACGCGACCACCGCGCGGCAAGCGATAGAGGATGTGAGGCTCGGCCTTGCGTCCACAGATTGAGGATATGGACATGCAGGCAACTGGCAGCACTCCGGACACCGTCCGCTTCGAGCAGACAGGCGAAAGCGAACGTCCGGTCGGACGGTCGATCAAGCGCGGTCTCCTGAACAAATGCCCGGCCTGCGGCAGCGGCAAGCTGTTTGGCCGCTTCCTCAAGACCGTGCCTGCCTGCTCGGCCTGCGGCCAGCAGCTGGACCAGCACCGCGCCGATGACTTTCCGCCTTATATCGTCGTCACCATCATGGGCCATATCGTTCTCGGCGGCTTCATGGCCACCGAAATGATCCTGCCTCTGTCGAACTGGGGGCACCTGGCGATCTGGGTGCCGATCACCGTGATCGGCTCGCTCGCGTTGATGCAGCCCGTCAAGGGCGCCGTCGTCGGCCTGCAATGGGCTTTGAAGATGCATGGCTTTGGCGATCATGACGACGAGCCGGCTGACGTCCTGCCGGCACCGGACCGGGCTGCGTGACCACCAGCGGCAACGGGTCTGCCGGCGGCACGCCGTTAGACATTGTCAAAACCCGATCGCTGCGGCCGCGTGAGGCCGCGTCGGTCATGCTTTTGGACCGCTCGCAGGATTGCGTGCGGGTTCTCGTCGGCAGGCGGCACAAGGCGCATGTCTTCATGCCCGACCTGCATGTCTTTCCCGGCGGGCGCCGCGACAGGGACGATCACCGGCTCGCCTTTGACGGCGACATGCATCCGGCGGTGCTGGAGCGTCTCAAGATGGCCTACAGGCACGCAGCCTCCGAAAGCCGCCTTCGCGCCATCGCGCTTGCGGCCCTTCGGGAATTGCATGAAGAGGCCAGTATCGCTGTCGGCAGCAAAAGCTTCGGAAACACTCTGTTACCTTTTCTTCCCGATCTCACAAACTTGCGCTATATGGCACGGGCAATTACGCCGCCGGGACATCCGCGACGGTTCGACACCCACTTCTTCGCCCTGTTCACGGACGAGGCGGGCGTCGATCCCCGCGATATCCGCGACAGCCGGGAGCTCGAAGATTTGAGATGGATTGATGTGAACGATGTCTCGCAGGTGCGATTGCCGGACATTACCGGGATCATCCTTGCGGATTTGCGGGCAAGCCTTCAATCCGACGCATCTCTGCCTTTCGGGAGACCGGTTCCGTTCTACTACACCCGTCATGGGCGCTTTGTCCGAGACCTCCTTTAGGGAAAATCATTGCATGTCACAGCCGCCGTCCGGCACGCCTGCGCCGGTTGAGGAAATACACTGGCCATCGCTGGTCGCTGCCATTGCCGCCATCTCGGCTGTTGGTATCGCAATTGGCCTCGGCTTGCCGCTGCTCAGCATCATCATGGAAAAGCGCGGCATCTCCTCGACGATGATCGGGCTGAATTCCGCCATGGCAGGCCTGGCCTCGATGGCGGCGGCAACGGTGACGGCGAAGATTGCGCACCGGTTCGGCGTTGCCAACACGATGCTGCTCGCCATCGTCTTTGCCGCGATCAGTGCGCTTGGCTTTTACTATATCGAAAACTTCCTCTTGTGGTTTCCGCTGCGCGTCGTCTTTCACGGCGCCATCACCGTGCTGTTCGTGCTGTCGGAGTTCTGGATCAATGCCACGGCCCCGCCCCGCCGCCGTGGGCTTGTTCTGGGCATATATGGCACGGTTCTTTCGCTCGGCTTTGCTGCCGGCCCCCTGCTCTTTTCCATTCTCGGCAGCGAGGGCATCCTGCCCTTCGCCTTCGGCGCCGGCGTCATTCTTCTGGCCGCCATCCCGATCTTTCTTGCCCGCAACGAAAGCCCGCAACTGGACGAGAAGCCGGAGCTGCATTTCATGCGCTACGTCTTCCTGGTGCCGACGGCCACAGCCGCCGTGTTCATTTTCGGCGCGGTCGAATCGGGTGGCTTGTCGCTGTTTCCGATCTACGGCACCCGCAGCGGCTTTTCCGAAGCGCAGGCAGCGCTGCTTTTGACCGTCATGGGCATCGGCAATGTCATCTTCCAGATTCCGCTGGGCATGCTGTCCGACCGGATGAAGGACAGACGCAATCTCTTGGCGCTGATGACCGTCGTTGGCCTTGTTGGCGCGCTCTGTTTGCCGCTCCTGCAGGGCAATTGGTGGCTGATGGCGATCGTGCTCCTCTTCTGGGGCGGCAGCGTCTCCGGCCTTTATACGGTGGGCCTCAGCCATCTTGGCTCGCGCCTCACCGGCGCCGACCTTGCCGCCGCCAATGCCGCCTTCATCTTCTCCTATGCGGTGGGAACGGTGGCAGGACCGCAAGCGATCGGCGCCGCCATGGATATTTCGGGGAATAACGGTTTTGCCTGGGCTATCGCCGGATTCTTCGGGCTTTATGTGGTACTTTCCGTGGTGAGAATCGTTTTCAACCCAAAACGGACTTGACTTTTCGGGCGCGATTTGTAGTTTCGCGCCAAGTTTGCCGGGACCCTTCCCTTGGAAGTCCGCGGCTTTGTTTTTTTATAAAGGCAGGACGACCATGGCGAAAGCTGCAAAAATCAAGATCAAGCTGCTGTCGACGGCCGACACAGGGACTTTCTACGTTACCTCGAAGAACAGCCGTACGAAGACGGACAAGATGTCCTTCACCAAGTACGACCCGGTCGTACGCAAGCACGTTGAATTCAAGGAAACCAAGATCAAGTAAGATCTGGTTGACCTGATGGAATTGGAAAAGGCGCCGGCTGAAAAGTCAGGCGCCTTTTTTCTGTTCGCCTTATGGAAATAGAGGGTGGTTCCCTGGCCTGCGGCCTAAAACAAAAAACGCCGTCCCGGTGAAAGGGACGGCGTTTTAATGGGCGTCGGCTGACCGCCGCCGCGGCACGAGGAACCGCATTGGCAACAGATCAGCCGACAAACCCCATGACCCAGGAGATGCGGCGGACCTGACATCATGGGGTAACTGATGGGAGCTGTTTCTCCCTTGAGAAGGAGAATTGACCGAAAATAAAAAAAAATCAATGCAATTTCAACTATGGCACAGGGAGGTGCGCGCCACGGTTGAATCAACCATTGCTTAATATACCGTCCAGCGTCAATCCCGCTATCGGTTGATTCTCAATAAATTGTCATTTCGACGTGCGGTTACTTTTTCATAGAATGGGAAAATGGCAATGCGAAACTCTTCAATGAGATTTTCGAAATATTTAAATATCTGAATTATATGATCTATTTGAGTTAACTAGAATTAACCACTGATTTTTCGCGTATAGACAGCAAACAAAATTGCGTAATTTTACTACTCATGCACGATCTAAAACACATGCACACGCTTACCGGTAAACATATTACACAACCGGGAACATTTTTCTTTTTTCCTGTGGAAAAACCCGCACGGAGACCTAAGCGCTGTCCTGATCTGGTTCAGGCGGCAGCGGCGACCACCTGGTTGCGGCCATTGTTCTTGGCTTGATACAGTGCGGTGTCGGCGCGCTTCAGCAAAGCTTCGGCGGTATCGCCGCCCGGATTAAGCGTTGCGATCCCAAGCGATGCGGTAATCGACAGAGGCATATCGGAACCCGGCAGGGCGAAACTTCTGTCTTCGACGATGGTGCGCAGGCGCTCGGCAATAGCTGCGGCCGCATCCGCCGGTGTGTCCGGCATGACGACGACGAATTCCTCGCCGCCAAACCGGCAGGCAAGGTCTGCACCGCGCACCGTGGAGCGAACGCGATGGGCGAAATCCCGCAACACCTCGTCTCCGGCATCATGGCCGTAGGTATCGTTGACGCTCTTGAAGCGATCGATATCGGTGATGCAGATCGACAGCGGCCGGCCACGGGCAAGAGCGCGGTCGATCAGGAGCTTCAGATGGTTGTCGAGATAGCGGCGATTGTGCAGGCCGGTCAGCCCGTCCGTGACCGCCAGCTCGATCGTCTGCTTGACGCTGGCGCGCAGCCGGTCATTACAGTGCTTGCGGCGGATCTGCGTCAGGCTGCGGGCCACCAGTTCGTTGGGATCGACGGGCCGCATCAGATAATCGGTGACGCCGAGATCGAGCGCGCGGACCACCATATCGTCATGCCCCTGCTCTGCGATGATCAGAAGGGGAATGTAACGCGTGCGCTCCAGCGAGCGGAGCTGCGAGCAGAGCCGCAACGGATCGTAGTCGTCAAAATTGGAATTGACGATGACCAGATCGAAACTGTTTTCGGCGGCCTCGAACAGGGCGGCCTGCGGATCCGACATCGCCGTCACGTCGGCGACCGGCTTCAGGGCGCGGATGATGCGCTCCTGCGAGCTGCCCCGGCCATCGACAAGCAGCACGTTGCCGAACTCATCCGGACGGTCCGTCGCCGTGATGTCCTGCAGGCCGACACTATGGGCCGTTTCGGCGCGAAGGCGCAGCTCGTCGCTGACGTTTTTCAGCCGCACCAGGCTTTTGACACGCGACATCAGTTGCAGGTCGTTGACGGGCTTGGTCAGGAAATCATCAGCGCCGGCTTTCAGTCCCCTCACCCGGTCAGAGGGCTGATCGAGCGCCGTCACCATGACGACGGGAATATGCGCGGTGCGCGGGTTCGATTTCAGCCGCTCGCAGACCTCGAACCCGTCGATGCCCGGCATCATGATATCAAGCAGGATGAGATCGACCGGCTGCTTCTCGCAGATCGCCAAAGCCTCATAGCCATCGGCCGCCGTCAGGACGTCAAAATACTCGGCCACAAGACGCGCTTCGAGCAACTTGACGTTGGCCGGGATGTCATCGACGACAAGGATCCGTGCAGTCATGCAATCTTTCCTGCCAATAGGCGCCTGAAACGGACAGCCGGTTCAACTGTCATGGCCGTTTCCCGCGCAAGAATATCGTTAAGGGGCAGCGCAAGCCCCTGGCGCTGCATCATGCATCGCCCAAATACGTCTTGATCGTCTCAATAAATTTCGGCACCGAGATGGGCTTTGAGACATAGGCTTCGCAGCCGCCCTGCCGGATGCGCTCCTCGTCGCCCTTCATCGCGAACGCCGTAACGGCGATCACCGGGATGACATGCAATTCGTCGTCTTCCTTCAGCCACTTGGTCACTTCAAGCCCCGAAACCTCCGGAAGCTGAATGTCCATCAGGATCAGGTCCGGCTTGTGTTTGCGTGCAAGATCAAGGGCTTCCATACCGTTCCGGGTCTGGATCGTCGTGTATCCGGATGCCTCGATCAGGTCACGAAAGAGCTTCATGTTCAGCTCATTGTCTTCAACAATCATAACCTGTTTGGGCATTTCGATCCCTTGATTTACGGTTCCGGCTTGCATGGCCGCCGCATCGCTATAAGTTGCGGCGCGGTTGGGCTGACTGACCCGGAAGCTTGAAGCTAAAGCGATTTGGTTGAAAAACCGGTAATATTCCGCAGAAAATTGCCCGGATGCGATAAGGACGAGAGAACGTGACCCCAGCCGAAGAAACAGCGATTGCCATCCTTGGCTGGCTTGCCAACGAGCCGGAACTGCTTGGCCGTTTCCTGGCCTTGACGGGTACCGATCCATCGTCGCTGCGCCAGTCTGCCGCCGATCCCGGCTTCCTTGCCGGTGTCGTCGATTTCCTGATGGGCCACGAGCCGACCCTCATGGCTTTTTGCGAAGCGACCGGCACGCCGCCCGAAGATGTCGTGCGTGCGCATTTCACCTTGTCCGGCCCGGACAATCCGGGAGATTTCTGACCGTGACGGATATGCTCGATCTCAACCATATCCAGTTGGCGGACCGGCCGCTGATCGTCTGCGACATCGATGAGGTCGTGCTCGAATTCCTGACGCCGTTCAGCAATTTCCTGCGCTCGTGCGGCCGCGATCTCCTGCCCCGCTCCTTCCGCCTGAACGGCAATATCGTCGAGATCGACACCGGTCTTCCCGTCGAGGATGCGATGACCAGCGAGCTGCTGGAAACATTCTTCACACTGCAGGACCAGTGGCAGACGCCGGCCGATTGCGTCGTCGATACGCTGGCCGGGCTTTCCAAGGACGCGGATATCATCTTCCTGACGGCGATGCCGCCGCGCCACAGCGCAACGCGCCGCGCGCTGCTCGACCGTCATGGCCTGCACTATCCTCTGCTTGCCAGCGAAGACGCGAAGGGGCCGATCATCAAGCGCCTGCACGATGCCCGCGATGTGCCGCTGGTCTTCATCGACGATATCCTGCGCAACCTCAAATCCGTGCAGACCCATGCGCCGGATTGCCTGCTGATCAACCTGATGGCCAATGCCGAATTTCGGGCAATGGCGCCCGATCCGGGCGACGGCATCACCAAGGCCGACAGCTGGACAGACGTAGCCGCGATCATCCGGACGCATCTTTTGCAGTGAACGCCTGGCCGCGGCCAGATGCTGAGCGCAAAGCTGGTCACGTTCCGCCTCTCCCACCACGCGCACCTTTCCTGGGAAGGTCATCAAGATTGCCTTTCCATGCCTTGAGACTCGTCAGCTTAGGGCGTATCGTGAAAATGTTCAACTTTTGTTCTGATCGATGCAAACAGACGCGCAGCAATTTCCGGGGTTTTGCCGAGACTGCCTGACGGGCCAGCCTGCCGGCATTCGCCGGTGCCGGGCCTGTGGTAGTCCGCGCGTGCTGTTCCATGCCGAGCTCTATCAGCTGACGCTCGCCCATATCGACTGCGACGCATTCTATGCCTCGGTGGAAAAACGCGACAATCCGGAGCTTGCCGACAAGCCTGTCATTATCGGCGGCGGCAAGCGCGGCGTTGTTTCCACAGCCTGTTATATAGCCCGCATCCACGGCGTCCGCTCGGCCATGCCGATGTTCAAGGCGCTGGAGGCCTGTCCGCAAGCCGTCGTCATCAAGCCGGACATGGAGAAATATGTGCGGGTCGGGCGCCAGGTGCGCACGCTGATGCAGGAGCTGACGCCACTGGTTCAGCCGCTGTCGATCGACGAGGCCTTCCTGGAACTCAAGGGCACCGAGCGGCTGCATCATGATCCCCCTGCCCGCATACTGGCCAAATTCGCCCGCCGGGTCGAACAGGAGGTCGGGATCACCGTTTCGGTCGGGCTGTCCTATTGCAAGTTCCTCGCCAAGGTGGCGTCCGACCTGCAGAAACCGCGCGGCTTTTCCGTGATCGGTGCTGCCGAGGCTCTGGACTTTCTCAAAGACCGGCCGGTAACGCTGATCTGGGGCGTCGGTAAGGCCTTTGCAGCGACCCTCGAGCGCGACGGCATCCGCACCATCGGCCAGTTGCAGACGATGGAGGAAACGACCCTGATGAAGCGCTACGGCACGATGGGCCAGCGGCTTTTCCGGTTGTCGCGCGGCCAGGACGAGCGCACCGTCGATATCGATGGGGAAGCCAAGAGCGTCTCTTCGGAAACCACGTTCAACGACGATCTCTGCGACTATGACGATCTGGTCACGCATCTGCGCCGGCTGAGCGAACAGGTGGCGCACCGGCTGCGCAAGGCCGATATTGCCGGCCAGACCGTCGTTCTCAAGCTGAAAACGGCCGATTTCAAGAGCCGGACGCGCAACCGCCGTCTCGATAGCCCGACGCGCCTTGCCGACCGGATCTTCCGCACCGGCATGCAGCTTCTGGACAAGGAAACCGACGGCACGAAATTCCGCCTGATCGGGATCGGCGTTTCCGATCTCTCCAATCCGGATCGTGCCGATCCGCCGGATCTCATCGATACGCAGGCCACGCGGCGCGCCGCCGCAGAAGCCGCCATCAACGCGTTGCGCGACAAGTTCGGCAAGGCGACGGTCGAAACCGGCTATACGTTCGGCAAGGGCCGGCGAAAATAACACGCGTCCCGTGTTCCCGGCGAAACAGCAAAGTTTCCTTAAACCTCTCAAGCTAGGCTCATCTTCTGTTTCTTGCGTGCGGATGTTGTCCATGGTTTTGCGTTTTACATTCGGTCTCGGCGCCGCAATCGCCCTGTCTGCCAGCGTCGCCTTTGCCGGCGAGCCCGCTCCCCTGCAGATCGTCGTTTCCAGGGACCAGCAATCGCTGGTGGTCTATGACGGTGATACCGTTGTGGCCACCTCGAATGTCTCGACGGGCAAGGCCGGTCACGCGACGCCGACGGGGATTTTCTCGATCCTGGAAAAACGCCGCTTTCACAAGTCCAACATCTATTCGAACGCGCCGATGCCGTTCATGCAGCGGCTGACCTGGTCGGGCATTGCGCTGCATGCATCCAATCACGTTCCAAGCTACCCGGCCTCGCATGGCTGCGTGCGGATGCCGGATGCCTTTGCCAAACAGCTGTTCAAGATGACCGGGCGCGGCGTGCATGTGCTGATTTCCGACCGCCAGCTGACGCCGGCCGCGATCTCCGATCCGTTCCTGTTCCAGCCCAAGGGAAATGAGCCGGAGCTGCTGTCGGATGCAACGTTGCGTCCGGGGGTGTCACAGGTCCATACCGAGTCTGTCGAAGTCGCCACGATCGAACCGCCAGCGGAAAAACCTGTTGTGGCCGAGACGCAGAAGCAGCCGCCGATCCGCATGCTGATCACCCATCGCGGCTCGCGTGAAATCACCATGGACATCCAGAACCTGCTCAACGAGCTTGGCTATGCCGCAGGTCTTGCCGACGGATATACGGGCGTGCAGACCAGCGATGCCATCAAGGCGTTCCAGACAGCAGAAAACCTGCCCATCGACGGCAAGCCGACGACAGCCTTCATCGACGCGCTCTACGCCAAGGCGGGCAAGGGCAAGCCGCCGAACGGCCAGCTTCTGGTTCGCCGCGATTTCGAGCCGTTGTTTGAAACGCCTGTCCTGATCGAGCAGCCGGACGTGGCGCTCGGCACGCATTTCTTCCAGTTCCAGGATATCGACGCCTTGACCGGCAAAGGCGCCTGGTTCGCCATGACACTCGACAACGCCCTCTCCGGGCCGATGAAAAAGCGGCTTGGCATCACCGTCGAGGAAGACCCGGCGGCGTTCAATGCCGCCAAGCGCACGCTGGCGCGCATCACCGTGCCGGACGAGACGCGCAGCCGCATCGAGGAGTTGCTTGCCGAAGGCTCATCCCTGACCATTTCCGATATGGGGCTTGGCCAGGAAACCGGAGATGGTACCGATTTCGTCACCGTTACCCGCAGCCGCTCGAAATCGTAAGCTGCAAAACGCTGGAGCCTCGCAAGACAAATGCGGCTCTACAGCCTCGTACGAGGCTCTAGACCAGTTCGACGTCGATGACGCCGGGCGCTGTCCTCAGCGCTGCCGCGATCTCCGGCGAGATGCGATAACGATCGTTCAGTTCCACTTCGATCTCGCGCTGGCCATTGTCCTTGATGACGATGAACGACACCAGGCCATCGCCACGGGTATTCAGATGGGCCGCGACCGAGCGCAAAGGGCCGCTGTCGCGGACATAGACGCGCAGCGCCTTCTGCATCTGCAGTGACCGCTCTTCCAGCGATTGCAGCGTCTGGATGCGCATCCCGATGCCTTCCGGCCGTTCTTCGGCCTGCACCGTCATAACGAGCGATTTGCCCGGCTCCAACAGGTCGCGGTACTGATGGAGCGCTTCCGAAAACAGCACGGCCTCGAACTGGCCGGTCGAATCGGAAAAGGCGATAATGCCCATCTTGTTGCCGGTTCGGGTCTTGCGCTCCTGTTTCGAGGTGACCGTTCCGGCCAGGCGCCCGGCCGTCGCACCTTTTTTGACGGAAGCCGCGAAATCGGAAAATGTCTGGACACGGATCTTGGCGAGCAGCACATTATAGGTATCGAGCGGATGCGCCGAGAGATAGAAGCCCAGGACCTGAAACTCGCGGTGCAGCTTTTCAGAGGCAAGCCACGGCGCATAGGGCGGCAGGTTGATCTTTTCCGGCCCCGTCGCCGCGCCGGCGCCAAACATATCGCTCTGGCCGCTGATCTTGTTGGCCTGAGCAATCTGCGCAAAGCCCAAGATACGGTCGAGGCCGCCCACCAGTTCGGCCCGGTCATAGCCGAAGCAATCAAAGGCCCCGGCACAAATGAGGCTGTCGAACACCCGCCGGTTCAACAGCTTCGGATCGATCCGCAGGCAGAAATCCTCAAGATCGGCAAAAGGCTCGTCGCCGCGCACCTCGACGATATGATCGACAGCGGCCTCACCGACGCCCTTGATGGCCGAGAGCGAGTAGTAGATGCGGTTTTCGCCGGTCTCAAAGCGGCGGAACGAGGTCTGGACCGAGGGCGGGATGACCTCGATGCCAAGCCGGTTGGCATCCTGGCGGAAATCGTTGATCTTGTCGGTGTTCGACATGTCGAGCGTCATCGACGCCGCCAGGAACTCGACCGGGAAATGCGCCTTCAGATAGGCGGTCTGGTAGGAGACGATGGCATAGGCTGCGGCATGCGACTTGTTGAAGCCGTAATTGGCGAACTTGGCGAGCAGATCGAAGATCAGGTCGGACTGCGGTTTTGAGACGCCGTTATCGACGGCGCCCGTGACGAAACGGGCGCGCTGCTTGTCCATCTCCTCCTTGATCTTCTTGCCCATGGCGCGGCGCAGAAGATCGGCTTCCCCGAGCGAATAGCCCGACAGGACCTGGGCGATCTGCATCACCTGCTCCTGGTAGACGATAACGCCCTGGGTTTCCTTCAAGAGATAATCGATCTTCGGATGGATCGATTCGATCTCTTCCTCGCCGTGCTTGCGGGCATTGTAGACCGGAATATTTTCCATCGGACCCGGCCGGTAGAGCGCCACCAGCGCTATGATGTCCTCGATGCAGTCCGGCCGCATGCCGATCAGAGCCTTGCGCATGCCGGCACTTTCCACCTGGAACACGCCGACCGTGTCGCCCTTGGACAGCATTTCGTAGGTCTTCTGGTCGTCGAGCGGCAGCGCTTCGAGCTTGACCTCGATATCGCGCTTCCGGATGAAATCGACGGCGACCTTCAGCACGGTCAGCGTCTTCAGCCCGAGGAAGTCGAATTTGACGAGGCCGGCCTGCTCGACCCATTTCATGTTGAACTGGGTGACCGGCATGTCGGAGCGCGGATCGCGATACATCGGCACCAGCTGCGACAACGGCCGGTCGCCGATGACGATACCGGCGGCGTGGGTCGAGGCATGGCGGTAGAGGCCTTCGATCTTCTGGGCGATATCGAGCAGGCGGCCGATCACCGGCTCCTTATCGACCTCTTCCTGAAAGCGCGGCTCCTCCTCGATCGCCTTCGACAACGGCGTCGGGTTGGCCGGATTGTTGGGCACCAGCTTGCAGATCTTGTCGACCTGGCCATAGGGCATTTCCAAAACGCGGCCGACGTCGCGCAGTGCCGCGCGCGCCTGCAGCGATCCGAAGGTGATGATCTGCGCCACCTGCTCGCGGCCATATTTGCGCTGGACGTAGCGGATCACCTCTTCGCGCCGGTCCTGGCAGAAGTCGATGTCGAAGTCGGGCATCGAGACGCGGTCCGGGTTGAGGAAGCGTTCGAACAGCAGCGAGAAGCGCAAGGGATCGACGTCCGTGATGGTCAGCGCATAGGCGACCAGCGAGCCCGCACCCGAGCCGCGGCCCGGCCCGACCGGAATATCCTGCATCTTTGCCCATTTGATGAAGTCGGCAACGATCAAGAAGTAGCCCGGAAACTTCATCTTCTCGATGACCGAGAGCTCGAAATCCAATCGCTCGCGATAATCGCTCTCGCTATAGCCGGCCGACAGTCCGAGCTTCTGCATCCGGTCTTCCAGCCCCTCGACAGCCTGGCGGCGCAGTTCGAGTTCCTCGGCGCGCTCGGCTTCTGCCGGATCATCCGTGGCTCCGGTGAAGCGCGGCAGGATCGGCCCGCGCGTCTTCAACACGAAGGAACAGCGCTTGGCGACCTCGATGGTGTTTTCCAGCGCCTCCGGCAGGTCGGCAAACAGGGTTGCCATATCCTTGCGGCTCTTCAGGTAATGATCCGGCGTCAGGCGAAAACGCGTGTCATCCGAGACCATCGCATTGTGCGCCACGGCCATCAGGGCATCATGCGCCTCGAACTCGGCCGGCGACGGGAAGAACGGCTCGTTGGTTGCGACGATCGGCAATTCGAGCTTGTAAGCGAGATCGATGACCCGGTTTTCATGGCGGCGATCATATTTGCCGTGACGCTGGAGCTCCACATAGAGGCGGTCGCCAAACACGGTGGCAAGCGTCTTCAGCCGCGTTTCCGCCAGCGCGTGGTGACCGGACTTCAAGGCCATATCGACCGGACCGCCGGACGCGCCGGTCAGCGCGATCAGGCCTTCCGCCCCGCCCTCCTGCAGCCAGGACAGCGCGATGCGCACCGACTGATTGCTTTCGCCCCCGAGATAGGCCCGGCTGACGATATCGACGAGCCGGACATAGCCGGCATCGGTGGCGGCAATCAGCACGATCGCCGGCAGCTTGGCCAGATGCTGGGCATGGCCGCGCTTGTCGCCCTCGCCCTCATCTTCCATGTCGATCGACAACTGGCAGCCGATCAGCGGCTGCAGGCCATCGTCCATGCATTTCTGCGAGAATTCCAGTGCGGCAAACAGATTGTTGGTGTCGGCAATGCCGATGGCCGGTTGACCGTCGGCAACAGCCTTGCCGATAATCTTCTTGATCGGCAAAGCACCTTCGAGCAGCGAAAAGGCGGAATGAACGCGAAGATGGACGAACTGGGGAGAGACGCCGCCCTGCGTGGCGCTATCCCGCTGCTTGCCGTTGACCGCATCTGCCATGGTGCACCCCGATTCCCGTGAAGGCCTCAGGATATCCCGTTTCCATCCGCAGATGTCCAGTTTTCATCCGCCTCAGGGCAGCATTTTCAAACCTGCACCATCTTGTCCACAGTTGGGCCGTCTGCCAAGGCTGCGGACTGGTGAATGCGCTGACATGGCGAAAGCTTGCGCCCGTTTTTACATGCCCATGACGATGATTGAAAAGCTGGCGATGAACATGGCGATGGAGGTCAAAGCGGCGAGATCACGAATGAAGTCAGTCATTGGTCGGCTCCCTTTTCCGTTATGTTCTTATAATGTTCCATTTATGTTCATGCGTCAAGCAGCAGCTGCAAATCTGCCGCCGCAGGAAAAGGGAGATGGTAAACAATGTCTGAACAGCCGCCGGCAAAGCCATCCGGCATCTGGACGGCGGCCGGGCCGCCTATTAGTCTGCCTACAATTCAAATCGGGGAATGATCGATGAAGATGTCACTGGCCGTCATGACGGCATGTCTCAGCCTGTCTGCCACGGCCCCGCAGGCAGCCGATGCCATCGATCCCGAGCGCATCATTTTTGCTGCAACAGGGGATTGGGACAAGGACGGCACATCGGACCTCGCCATGCTGGTGGCACCGGCAGACGGCAGCGGCGAGGATGACAATTCCGTTTACATCTATCTGAACGACGGCGACACCGACCGGCTGAAACTGAAGACCGTCGTTGCGAACAAGGTCTGGGGAGATCTGACCATGGCAGGAAGGGCACCGTCGATCACTGCTCTTGCCAACGGCTCGATCCTGATCACCACCCACAACGATTCCGTCGGCCGGGACCGCTGGGAACAGAAGCTGACGGTCGCCTATCGCAACTTCGACTTCGTCGTTGCCGGCTATACCTACACATCCTATGACACGCTCGATCCCGACAATACGGCGGAATGCGATTTCAACGTTTTGACCGGCAAGGGAAAGAGCAGCGGCAAACCCGTCGCCACCAAGGGCGAAATCGTGCTGCTCAAGGATTGGTCCGACGATCGCGGCCAAACGGTCTGTGGTATCGAATAGGCATAGGACCCGCCTCTAACCGGCAGGCCACCGCAACCTTAGAGCTCGACGACCTTGCCGTCCTCGATGGTGACGCGGCGGTCCATGCGGGATGCCAGTTCGTAATTGTGGGTGGCGATCATGGCCGCAAGACCGGATTGGCGCACCAGGGCTTCCAGGGCTTCGAAGACATAGCCGGCGGTTTCCGGATCGAGGTTTCCGGTCGGCTCGTCGGCGAGAAGCACCAGCGGTGCATTGGCAACGGCCCGCGCGATGGCGACGCGCTGCTGTTCGCCGCCAGATAGTTCCGACGGACGATGCTCGGCGCGGTGGCCGATGCGCATGTAATCCAGCAAGGCCGCCGCCCGTTCGCGCGCCTCTGCCTTGTTCAGGCCGGCGATCAGTTGCGGCATCATGATATTTTCGATCGCGGTGAATTCCGGCAAAAGATGGTGGAACTGGTAGACGAAGCCGATATCGTTGCGGCGGATCGCCGTGCGCTTCTCGTCGCCGAGCGCGCCGCAGGACTGGCCGTTGATCAGAACTTCGCCCGCGTCCGGGCGTTCCAGCAGGCCGGCCAGGTGCAGAAGTGTCGATTTGCCGGTGCCGGACGGCGCCACAAGCGCCACGGTCTGTCCGCCAAACAGTGAAAAATCCGCGCCCTTCAGGATGGACAGGGTTTCTTCGCCCTGGCTGTAATGACGTTCGACGGCGGAAAGCTGCAATGCCACGCGCGCATTCATCGTTGATGTAATCCCCAATTATTCGTAGCGCAGAGCCTGAACCGGATCGAGGCGCGAGGCGCGCCAGGCCGGAAAGATCGTGGCAAGGAAGGACAGGCCGATGGCCATGGCGACGACCGATGTGGTCTCGCCAAGGTTCATATCGGCCGGAAGCTGGCTTAGGAAATAGAGTTCGGGATTGAACAACGTCGTTCCCGAAATCCAGGAGAAGAACTGCCGGATGGATTCGACATTGAGGCAGACGATCACGCCCAAAAGCACGCCTGCCAAGGTTCCGACAATGCCGATCGCCGCCCCGGTCATGAAGAAGATCCGCATGATGGCGCCCGACGACGCGCCCATCGTGCGCAGGATGGCGATGTCAGCCCCCTTGTCCTTGACCAGCATGATCAGGCCGGACACGATATTGAGCGCCGCCACCAGCACGATCAGCGTCAGGATCATGAACATGACGTTGCGCTCGACCTGGAGCGCGGAGAAGAAGGTCTTGTTGCGGTCGCGCCAATCGCTGATCAGCACCTGTCGCCCGGCCGCATCCTCGATCGGCTGGCGCAGGTCATCGACCAGGTCCGGATTGGTGACGAACAGTTCGATCGACTGGGCGATGCCTTCGGCATTGAAATAGAGCTGGGCTTCTTCCAAAGGCATGAAGATGATCGAGGCGTCATATTCCGACATGCCGATCTCGAAGATGGCCGAGACGGTGTAGGATTTGACGCGGGGATTGACCCCCATGGGCGTAATATCACCTTCCGGCGCCACCAGCGTGATCGTGCCGCCGGCGGTGATGCCGAGCTGCTGGGCCATGCGCGAACCGATCGCAACACCGGTACCTGCGGCATAACCGACGAGATCGCCGGACTGGATGTGATCGGAAATCGACTTCATCTTGGCGAGATCGTCGGCGCGCACGCCGCGCACCAGCGCCCCGGTGCCAGCACCGCCCGGACCGGAGGCGAGCGTCTGCCCCTCGATCATCGGAATTGCCATGGTGATGCCCTTGACGCCGGAAAACTTCGTCGCAAGGTCGGCATAATTATCGAGCGGGCCATCCAGCGGCTGGACGATCATGTGACCGTTGATGCCGAGAATGCGCGAGATCAGCTCGGTTCTAAAACCGTTCATCACGGCCATGACAATGATCAGCGTGGCCACGCCGAGCATGATGCCGATGAAGGAAAAGCCGGCGATCACCGAAATGAATGCTTCTTTGCGGCGCGAGCGCAGATAGCGCCAGGCCACCATGCGCTCGAATGTGGAAAACGGACGGCTCGACGGCGCCTCTGCGGTCGCTGCCTTTTCCTGCTCTAGCGTCGCGGCGCTCATTCCTTGGTCCCTTATTTCGAGGCGGTCAGCTTGTTGATGGCAGCCTCGATCGTCAATGTTTCGCGGGCGCCGGTCTTGCGGTCCTTGAGTTCGACTTCGCCGCTGGCGACGGAGCGCGGACCGGCAATGATCTGCACGGGAACGCCGATCAGGTCGGCGGTGGCAAACTTGGTGCCGGCGCGGTCGTCCTTGTCGTCGTAGAGCGTGTCGAATCCCGCCTTGTTGAGCGCAGCATAGATGGTTTCGCACGCCGCGTCGCATGCTTCGTCGCCGGATTTCATGTTGATCACAACCGCGTCGAACGGTGCGATCGAAGCCGGCCAGATGATGCCGTTCTCGTCATGCGAGGCTTCGATGATGGCGGGAACCAGCCGGGTCGGGCCGATGCCGTAGGAGCCCATGTGGACCGTGTGTTCCTTGCCGTCCGGGCCCTGAACCTTGGCGCCCATGGCTTCGGAATATTTGGTGCCGAAATAGAAGATATGACCGACCTCGATGCCGCGCGCCGAAACCTTTGAGGCATCGTCGATCGCGTTGAAGGCCGCCTCGTCGTGCATTTCCGAGGTGGCGGCATAGAGCGACGTCCACTTGTCGAAGATCGCCTTCATCGCAGCCGCATCCCAGAAATCCGTATCATCGGCAGGAATATCGAAATCGAGGAAGTGCTTGTGGCAGAAGACTTCCGATTCACCGGTATCGGCCAGGATAATGAACTCATGGCTGAGATCGCCGCCGATCGGGCCTGTATCGGCCCGCATCGGAATGGCGCGCAGGCCAAGCCGCGCGAATGTGCGCAGATAGGCCGCAAACATGCGGTTGTAGCTGTCGACAGCGCCCTCGCGGTTGAGATCGAAGGAATAGGCATCCTTCATCAGAAACTCGCGCGAACGCATGGTGCCAAACCGCGGACGGCGTTCGTCGCGGAATTTCAGCTGGATATGATAGAGATTGAGCGGCAGGTCCTTGTAGGACTTGACGTAGGAGCGGAACACGTCCGTGATCATCTCCTCGTTGGTCGGTCCATAGAGCATGTCGCGCTTGTTGCGATCCTTGATCCGCAGCATTTCGTCGCCATAGGCGTCATAGCGGCCGCTTTCCTGCCAGAGTTCGGCCGATTGCAGCGTCGGCATCAAAAGCTCGACGGCGCCGGCGCGGTTCTGTTCTTCGCGGATGATCTTGGTGACCTTGTCGAGAACCCGTTTGCCGAGCGGCAGCCACGTATAGATGCCGGCCGACTGCTGGCGCACCATGCCGGCACGCAGCATCAGCCGGTGCGAGACGATTTCCGCTTCCTTCGGGGTTTCCTTCAGAATGGGCATGAAAAAGCGGGACAGGCGCATGAACGGGTTCCAGAAGTTAAAAGCACTTCGCACTATCGGTTGAATCGGGCGAAATAACGTTGAGCCTGCAGGCCCCGCGCGCGTCAGCCGCGCAAACCGGACACTGCCGTTTGACTGTTTGCCGCGACGATCCGGACAGCTGATTCCACGAGAAAGGATGCACCGCGCTCACGCGTTCATAGACGCTTCGCAGCAGGAAGAAAACCCGTCATCGCTTTTGGCAGAAAGCGTAGACGGGCACTGCATTTCAAGGACTGAAAAAACAAAAATACCTGCGTCAAAAAGGCACGGTAGTAACAGGATTTTGACAGAAGTTGTCAACGGAAAAATTTTACTCAAGTGTAGCAAAAATGCAAAAAAATGGGATGACAACGCATAATGTTTGGGCTAGTTTTGGCCCACAAAAGAGGCAGGGAGATTAAATTCTTGTCGATTTCGCGGTCAAGTCTTGGGAGGATAAGATCTTAGGCGCGTTTACACGCAGCCACCGGCAACGGATAAGGATCACGCGATACTTTAAAGAACAAGGCTTTTAGCCTTGTTTTTTTTTGACTTTTACACAGGATGTATTCATCCGGAAAATGGAAACCGCCTCAATCGCGGCAATTCTGTGGCAGCGTCAACCGCGCGGTCCGCCTGCCGGAAGCGTCAACCTCAGTAAAACTTCGGCGCAAATTGCGGGATGGAATCCAGGCCGTAGCCCAGCCGCACGGACAGGACATACCACGCGGCATGGATAATAGCGGCCAGAACCGAGGTCATCAGAAACACCCGAAGCGCACGGAAACGCGCCGGCGCGCTTTCGACGCTGCCCGGCACCACCTCGTTTTCATCCGCCTGCGTGCGCAAGCCGATCGGCAGGACGATGAACAGCGCCAGCCACCAGATGATGAAGTAGATCGCAAAGGTGGAAAAGATCGGCATGGTCGTCTCTCGTTACGAGGGGAGATGGATGTCTCGCCTCATGTCTCGTGCGCGCTGGCATGGCGCCTTATAGCGCCTCACTGAACGCCCGACAAACACCCTGTCCGATAAATACCGGCACGCGGTCTTCTGTCACACCTGTTCGAGTTCGATCAGCGTCCCGAAGAAATCCTTCGGATGCAGAAACAGCACCGGCTTGCCATGTGCACCGGTCTTTGGATTTCCATCGCCCAGCACCCTGCCCCCGGCCGCAATCAGGCTGTCGCGGGTGGCATGGATATCCTCGACCTCGTAGCAGATATGATGCATGCCGCCGGCCGGATTTTTCGCAAGGAAAGCCGCGATCGGTGACGCCTCCCCGAGCGGCTCCAGAAGCTCGACCTTGGTATTGTCAAGCGTGACGAACACGACGGTGACGCCATGCTCCGGCAGCGCTTGCGGAGCGGTCACCGAGGCACCGAGCATCGAATGGTACCGCTCCGCCGCTCCGGCAAGATCCGGCACGGCAAGAGCGATATGGTTGACACGTCCAAGCATCGGAGACCCGTCAGAGCTTGTTGATGAACACGGTGACGACCGGCTTCTTGCCCCAGACGTCATTGGCCGTACCACGAATGGCGCGGCGGACGGCTTCCGTCACCATGGCAATGTCCTTGCGCTTGCCGCGCGGAATGCTTTCGACAGCCCCCAGAACCGCGTCATAGAGCGTATCGTTCATGTCTTCGCCTTCGTCATCGAATTCGGGCAGGCCGATCGGAACGACGATCGGGTCGGCGGCGAAATCGTAGCGCGCGTCCAGAATGACGTTGACAGCAACGTGACCGGCAAAGGACAGCTTGCGGCGTTCGCCGATGCCCATTTCCTCGAAGTCGCCGATCAGGCTGCCGTCCTTGTAGATCCGCCCATGCGGGGCTTCGCCAATGACGGTGGCCGGTCCGGGTGCCAGACGCAGAATGTCGCCGTTACGCACCTTCGGAACAGTCTTGATGCCGGACTGCAATCCGAGTTCCGCCTGTGCCGTCAGATGCGCGGCTTCGCCGTGAACGGGCACCAGCATCTGCGGGCGCGTCCAGGCATACATCTGCTGCAGTTCATTGCGGCGGGGATGGCCGGAGACGTGAACCAGCGCTTCACTATCGGTGACGATATGGATGCCCTGTTCGACGAGGCCGTTCTTGATGTCGTTGATCGCCTTCTCGTTGCCGGGAATGGCGCGCGAGGAAAACACCACGGTATCGCCTGCAGTCAGCGCCACATTGCGCATCTCGTCGCGCGAGATCTTGGCAAGTGCGGCGCGCGATTCGCCCTGGCTGCCGGTCAGGATCACCACGACCTTGTCGCGCGGAATATAGCCGAACTCATCCTCTGCGATGAAGGGGTTCAGCCCTTCCATCAGCCCGACATCGCGGGCGACGTCGCAGACCCGCTTCATCGAGCTGCCGAGCAACAGGACCTCGCGGCCGGCCGCAGCCGATGCCTTGGCGATCGAGCGGATACGGCCGACATTGGAGGAGAACGTGGTGATCGCCACGCGGCCCTTGGCGTCCTCGATGATCTTGGTGAGGCTGGTCGAAACCTCCTCTTCCGAGGGGGAGACGCCATCGCGCATGGCATTGGTGCTGTCGCACATCAGCGCCAGAACACCTTCATCGCCGATCGCGCGGAACCGCGCTTCATCGGTAAAGGGCCCGAGCGACGGAGCATGGTCGATCTTCCAGTCGCCGGTATGCACGACATTGCCGAGCGGCGTGCGGATGATCAGCGACATCGGCTCGGGGATCGAATGGTTGACGCCGACGGCTTCGATTTCGAAAGGCCCGACATTGATGCGGTCGCCTTCCTTGAAGATGGTGATCGGCACCTGGGCGCGGCTGCGCTCGTAGGAGCGCTTGGCTTCCAGCATGCCGGCCGTGAACGGCGAGGCATAAACCGGGACATTGAGGCCCGGCCACAGATCGGCCAGCGCGCCATAGTGATCCTCATGGGCATGGGTGATGATGATGCCCTTGAGGTTCTTGCGCTCTTCGGCAAGGAACCGGATATCGGGCAGCACCAGATCGACGCCGGGCAGATCGAGGCCCGGGAAGGTCACGCCGCAATCGACCATGATCCACTGGCGGTGGGCGGGCGAACCATAGCCGTAAAGGGCCAGGTTCATGCCGATTTCCCCCACTCCGCCCAGCGGCAGGAAGACGAGTTCGTCTTGTTTGCTCATTGATTGATTGCGCCTTATGCCACCCAAAATGGGGTCTATCCAAAAAATACATCGCCTGCGGCGATGCGTTGAACCGTGCCTGCTCCCAGATCGAGCATCAGCCGGCCGTCTTCATCTATGCCTTCGAACCGTCCGGAAAGCGAGCGATCCGGCAGGTTGACTGTAATCTTCTGGCCGATACCGCCTGCTGCGGACCGCCATTGTGCGATAATTTCTGCAATGCCGTCGCCGCAGTTCCAGGTGTTCAACGCATCGGCCATGCTGCGGAACAGATGGGCAAACAGTTCATCCGGCGAAACGGCAGACCCTTCCGCCTGCAGGCTGGTGACCGGATAAAGCCCCTGCTCCGGCACCAGCGCGACATTGATGCCGCAGCCGATGACCAGCGCGTGATGCCCATCCGGCAAACCCTCGCCTTCCAAGAGGATACCGCAGCACTTCTTGCCCGCAATCAGAATATCGTTCGGCCATTTGATCGAGACCGGATTGGAGCCAGACGGCATCACCGCCTGGATCGCCCTGTGGACGGCAACAGCCACCGCGAGCGGCAGCGATTGCAGCTTTTCCATCGGCGCCGGATCGATCAGAAGCAGCGACGCATACAGATTGCCCGGTTCCGACGCCCATTGGCGGCCCCGGCGGCCGCGGCCGGATATCTGCCGCGCGGCGGTGATCCAGTGCAGGCCCGGATCACCGGCACGCGCCCGGATCAGGCATTCGGTATTCGTCGATCCGACATCGCCCAGAGCGGTATGGCGGAAATTATCGAGCGAAACCCTGCCGATCCGGTCCTGTCCTGTCAAAAGAATGTCCGCGCTGCAACTTCGGCCGCCGTGCCGATCGGTCCACCGATCAGAACATAGGCGAGAACGAACAGGCCGGAAAGGCCGTAGACCAGGCGCAAGATGCCCGACGGACGCGCAAATTCGCCCTTCGGATCATCAAACCACATCAGCTTGATGACGCGCAGATAATAGTAGGCGCCAACGACGGAGGCGAGAACGCCGATGATTGCCAAGGCATAGAGATGCGCTTCGATTGCGGCCATGAACACGAAATACTTGGCAAAGAAGCCTGCAAGCGGCGGAATGCCGGCGAGCGAGAACATCATCACCGTCAGCACGGTTGCCATCAGCGGATTGGTCTGCGACAGGCCGGCGAGATCATCGACGCTTTCGACGTGATTTCCGTCCTTGCGCTTCATCGCCATGATGCAGGCAAAGGTGCCGAGCGTCATCACCATATAGACCAGCATGTAAATCAACACGCCGCGCACCCCGGCCATCGAGCCGCTGGACAGACCCACGAGCGCATAGCCCATATGGCCGATCGACGAATAGGCCATCAGCCGCTTGATGTTCTTCTGGCCGATGGCGGCAAACGAGCCGAGCAGCATCGAGGCAATCGAAATGAAGACGATGATCTGCTGCCAGTCGGTGACGATCGGTTCGAACGGCATGATGACCAGCCGGATCAGCATCGCCATGGCCGCAACCTTCGGCGCGGCGGCGAAGAAGGCCGTCACCGGGGTCGGGGCACCTTCATAGACGTCCGGCGTCCACATATGGAACGGAACGGCGGAGATCTTGAAGGCAACACCAGCCAGGATAAAGACGAGGCCGAAGATGAGGCCAAGCGAACGGCCTTCTGCCGACAAGGCAGCGGCAATGCCGTCGAAGCCGGTATGGCCGGTAAAGCCATAGACCAGCGACATGCCGTAAAGCAGCATGCCGGACGACAGGGCGCCGAGCACGAAATATTTGAGGCCCGCTTCCGTGGAACGCAGGTTGTCGCGGTTCATGGCGGCAACGACATAGAGCGCCAGCGACTGCAGTTCGAGCGCCAGATAGACCGAGATCAGGTCGTTGGCCGAGATCATCAGCAGCATGCCGAGCGTTGCCAGCACGATCAGGACCGGGAATTCGAACCGGTCGATGCCCGTCGAACGCGCCTCGCCCGCCGACATGATCAGCGCCACCATGGAGCCGAACAGCGTCAGCACCTTCATAAACTTGCCGAAGGGATCGGAGAGGAACGCGCCGTTATAGGCCTGACCGTCGCCGGTCTGCCAAACCAGCCACACGCCCGAAATGGCGAGCAGGCCAACGGCGAGCCACGTCACCAAACCGGACGATTTCTCGCCGGAAAAGACGCCGATCATCAACAACACCATGGCGCCAACCGCAAGGATCAGCTCGGGCGTCGACAGGTGCAGGCTAGCGAGGAATGTTTCAGCAGTCATTTCAATCCCGTCCTGTCGTCATTTCGCCGAAAGCGCAACGTCATGCGCTGCCTGCACGGCCGCAGTGTAGTTGTTGATAAGCACGTCCACCGAGGCTGCCGTCGCATCGAACACGGGAGCCGGATAGACGCCGAAGAAAATGGTCAGCACGATCAGCGGATAGAGCAGCGCCTTTTCACGGCCGGAAAGATCCAGCAGCGATTTCAGGCTGTCCTTGTCCAATGTGCCGAAGATCACCCGGCGGTAGAGCCACAGAGCATAACACGCCGAGAGGATGACACCTGTCGTGGCGAAGAACGCGACCCAGGTATTGGCACGGAATGCACCCAGCAGCACGGTGATTTCACCGACAAACCCGGACGTGCCCGGCAGGCCGACATTGGCCATGGTGAAGACCATGAAGGCAACCGCATATTTCGGCATGTTGTTGACGAGGCCGCCGTAAGCGCTGATCTCGCGGGTGTGGGTGCGGTCATAGACCACGCCAACACAGAGGAACAGCGCGCCGGACACCAGGCCATGCGACAGCATCTGGAAGATCGCGCCCTGCACGCCTTGAGTATTGGCGGCAAAGATACCCATGGTCACGTAGCCCATATGGGCAACCGATGAATAGGCGATCAGCTTCTTGATGTCGGACTGCATCATCGCCACCAGCGAGGTGTAGATGATCGCGACGACCGAGAGCGTGAAGACGAAGGGCGCGAAATATTCCGACGCCAGCGGGAACATCGGCAGCGAGAAGCGCAGGAAGCCGTAACCGCCAAGCTTCAGGAGAACGCCGGCCAGGATGACCGAACCCGCCGTTGGCGCTTGAACGTGCGCGTCGGGAAGCCAGGTATGGACCGGCCACATCGGCATCTTCACTGCAAATGACGCGAAGAAGGCGAGCCATAACCATGTCTGCATCTGGCGCGGGAACTGATAGGCGAGCAATTCGGCGATATCGGTCGTACCGGCCTGCCAGTACATCGCCATGATGGCGAGCAGCATCAGAACCGAACCGAGCAGCGTGTAGAGGAAGAACTTGTAGGAGGCGTAGACGCGGTCCTTGCCGCCCCAGACGCCGATGATGATGAACATCGGGATCAGGCCGGCTTCGAAGAACACGTAGAACAGCACGATATCGAGCGACACGAAGACGCCGATCATGAACACTTCCAAAAGCAGGAAGGCGATCATGTATTGCTTCAGGCGCTTTTCGACCGAAAGCCAGCTGGCCACCACGCAGAACGGCATCAGAAACGCCGAGAGCACGACGAACAGCATGGAAATGCCGTCAATGCCGAGATGGTAGGAAATACCGGTGCCGAGCCACGCGTGCTTTTCGACCATCTGGAAGCCGGGGTTCGAATTGTCGAAATTCCACCAGATCCAGCAGGAGACGAGAAACGTCACGATCGTCGTCAGCAACGAGATGTTCAGGATATTGCGGCGGCCGGAGGCACTGTCTTCACGCGTCAGAAGCAGAAGAGCAACGCCAGCCAGCGGCAGGAAGGTGACCGCGGAGAGAATGGGCCAATCGGTCATCAGAAGGAGCTCCCGAGCATCATCCAGGTAACGAGCGCCGCGATGCCGATGAGCATCACGAAGGCATAGTGATAGAGGTAACCGGTCTGCAGGCGGACGACGCGGTCAGTCACATCCATGACGCGCGCGGCAATGCCGTTCGGGCCGTAGCCGTCGATGATCCGGCCATCGCCTTCCTTCCACAGGAAGGTGCCGATGCGCTTGGCGGGACGAACGAACAGGAAATCGTAGAGTTCGTCGAAATACCATTTGTTGAGCAGGAACTGGTAGAGGCCGCGATGCTGCTCGGCCAGGTACTTCGGAGTCTCCGGCGAGCGGATATACATGTACCAGGCGGTGACGAAGCCGAGGATCATCGCAATGAACGGGCTGAGCGCAACCAGGGCCGGAACGTGGTGGAACTCATCGACCAGTTCGTTGCCCGGCAGCGTGAACAACGCGCCCTGCCAGAATTCGGCATATTCGTGGCCATAGAAATAGCCCTCGCCGAGGAAACCGGCCACGACGGCGCCGAAGGCCAGGATGTAGAGCGGGATCAGCATGACCTGCGGCGATTCGTGGACGTGGTGCATGACCTCATGCGAGGCGCGCGGCTTGCCGAAGAAGGTGAGGAACATCAGGCGCCACGAGTAGAAGCTCGTGAACAGGGCCGCAATCACCAGAAGAGTGAAGGCGAAACCGCCGACCGGCGAATGCGATGCATAGGCCGCCTCGATGATCACGTCCTTCGAGAAGAAGCCCGCGAAACCGAACGAGGTGAACGGAATGCCGACGCCGGTGATGGCAAGCGTGCCGATGAGCATCATGGCGAAGGTCACCTTGATATGCGGACGAAGCCCGCCCATGTGGCGCATGTCCTGCTCGCCATCGACAGCATGGATGACCGAGCCGGCGCACAGGAACAGCAGAGCCTTGAAGAAGGCATGCGTGAACAGATGGAAGATCGCAGCGCCATAGGCGCCCGTTCCCAGCGCCACGAACATGTAGCCGAGCTGCGAGCAGGTCGAATAGGCGATGACGCGCTTGATATCGTTCTGGACGAGACCAACGGTTGCCGCAAAGAATGCCGTGATCGCGCCGATGACGGTGACGACCATCAAAGCCGTGTGGGACAGTTCAAACAGCGGCGACATGCGGGCGACGAGGAAAACACCGGCCGTCACCATGGTTGCGGCATGGATCAGCGCCGACACAGGCGTTGGGCCTTCCATGGCGTCGGGAAGCCAGGTGTGCAGCAGGAACTGCGCCGACTTGCCCATCGCGCCCATGAAGAGCAGCAGGCAGACGCCGGTGATCGCGCTGGCTTTGTCGAGATGCATGCCGAACAGGTTGATGACAGCCTCGCCACCCTCAGCAGCGCCTTCAGCCGGCAGGTAGCTGGCAGCGGCGGCAAAGATGGTTTCAAAGCTGATCGAGCCGAACAGCACGAAGACGCCGAAAATGCCGAGCGCAAAACCGAAGTCACCGACGCGGTTGACGATGAACGCCTTCATTGCCGCAGCCGATGCCGACGGCTTCTTGTACCAGAAGCCGATCAACAGATAGGACGCCAGACCCACGCCTTCCCAGCCGAAGAACATCTGCAACAGGTTGTCCGAGGTGACCAGCATCAGCATGGCGAAGGTGAACAGCGACAGATAGGCAAAGAAGCGCGGCCGATGCGGATCGTGATGCATGTAGCCGATCGAATAGAGGTGGACCAGGCAGGACACGGTGTTGACCACGACGAACATCACGGCCGTCAGCGTATCGACCCGGAAGGCCCATTCCGCATCGAAGCTGCCGGACTGGATCCAGCGCATCACGGTGACCTTGATCATCTCCGTCTCGCCGAGCGCGACGTGGAAGAACACGACCCAGGACAGGACAGCGACAATAATCATGAAGCCGGTGGTCACGTATTCCGATGCCTTGGCGCCGATCGAGGTGCCGAAAAGACCCGCGATCAGGAAGCCGATCAGCGGCAGGAAGACGATGGCTTGAATAATCGTATTCATTGGCCGCTCAGCCCTTCATCATGTTGACGTCTTCCACGGCGATGGAGCCGCGGTTGCGGTAGAAGACGACGAGAATTGCAAGACCGATGGCGGCTTCCGCGGCCGCGACGGTCAGAATGAACAGGGCGAACACCTGGCCGGTAATGTCGTTGAGGAACGACGAGAAGGCGACCATGTTGATGTTGACTGCAAGCAGGATGAGTTCCACCGACATCAGGATGATGATGACGTTCTTCCGGTTGAGGAAGATGCCGAAGACGCCCAGCGTGAACAGGATGGCGCTGACGGTCAGATAGTGGGAAATACCGATTTCCATGATGTGTTCCTTGACCTCGCGTCCGTCTTAAAGGCCCTGCCCCGACTTCACCTTGACCACTTCGACAGCGGTCTTGGGCGAACGGGCAACCTGTGTGGGAATATCCTGGCGCTTGATGTTGTCGCGATGGCGCAGCGTCAAGACGATGGCGCCGATCATGGCGACCAGAAGAACCAGGCCGGCAATCTGGAAGAAATAGACGTAGTGCGTATAGAGCACGTCGCCGAGTGCGGCTGTGTTGGAGCGATCGGCGATTGCCGGGATCGGCATCGAGATCGACTTGGCGATTTCAGGCGAGAACGAGCTGCCGCCGACCACGATGATCAGCTCAGCGGCCAGAATGAGGCCGATCAGCGCACCGACCGGCGCATATTCCAAAACGCCCGACCTCAGCTGGGTGAAGTCGATGTCGAGCATCATCACCACGAAGAGGAAGAGAACCGCAACCGCGCCGATATAAACGACCAGCAGGATCATCGCCAGAAACTCGGCGCCCGTCAGAAGGAACAGGCCGGCCGCGTTGAAGAACGTCAAAATGAGGAACAGCACGGAATAAACTGGGTTCCGCGCAGAAATCACCATGAACGCCGACGCAACCGCGACGAATGAAAAAAGATAGAAAAAAAGAGCCTGCAGACCCATGATCGGTGCCTTTTTCGTCTTCCCCGGGCAGGCATGGCCAAATGCCATCCTTCCCACTGGCGCACCGGTTCATGCCGGCCACGCCCAAGATCAGTGTGACGCCTGCCTTGAACGGCCGGCGCAGTCCCCTTCGCAAGGTCTTACCGGTACGGCGAGTCCATTGCGATGTTGCGGGCAATTTCGCGCTCCCAACGGTCGCCGTTGGAAAGCAGCCGGTCCTTGTCGTAGTAGAGCTCTTCGCGCGTCTCGGTGGCGAACTCGAAGTTCGGACCTTCGACGATCGCGTCCACCGGACAGGCTTCCTGGCAGAAACCGCAATAGATGCACTTCACCATGTCGATATCGTACCGGACCGTGCGGCGCGTGCCGTCGTTGCGGCGCGGGCCGGCTTCGATGGTGATCGCCTGGGCAGGACAGATCGCCTCGCACAGCTTGCAGGCGATGCAACGTTCCTCGCCATTCGGATACCGGCGCAGCGCATGCTCACCCCGGAAACGCGGGCTGATCGGCCCTTTTTCAAACGGATAGTTCAGCGTTGCCTTCGGCGCGAAGAAATAGCGCATCGACAGGAAAAACGCGTTGACGAATTCCTTGAGGAACAGCGAACTGACGGCTTGCGACAGACTTGCCATCATCAACCTCCAAACATGCCGGCCTGGGAGGCGCCGGCTGATTTTGCGAAACGGGACATCGGCATCAGGCCCACACCACCAGTTTCAACGTGACTGCAACAATGAAGACCATGGCGAGCGACAGCGGAAGGAAGACCTTCCAGCCGAGACGCATCAGCTGGTCGTAGCGGTAGCGCGGCACGAAGGCTTTGACCATGGCGAACATGAAGAACACCATCGAAGACTTCAGGATGAACCAGATGATGCCCGGAACCCAGTTGAGGAACCATACATCGACCGGAGGCAGCCAGCCGCCGAGGAAGAGGATCGTCGTCAGCGCGCACATCAGGCAGATGGCGGCATATTCGCCGAGCATGAACATCATGTATGGGGTCGAGCCATACTCGACCATGAAGCCGGCGACCAGTTCCGATTCCGCTTCGACGAGATCGAAGGGCGGACGGTTGGTTTCAGCCAGCGCCGAGATGAAGAAGATGATGAACATCGGAAACAGCGGCAGCCAGTACCAGTCCAGGAACGAACCCGGCAGGCCCATCATCGTGCCCAAACCATCGCGCTGCGAATCGACGATATCGGTGAGATTCAGCGAACCGGCGCAAAGCAGCACGGTCACGATGACGAAGCCGATCGAGACTTCGTAGGACACCATCTGGGCTGCCGAGCGCAGTGCCGAGAGGAATGGATATTTCGAGTTCGATGCCCAGCCGCCGATGATGACGCCGTAAACCTCTAGCGAGGAAATGGCGAAGACATAGAGGATGCCGACGTTGATATTGGCCATCACCCAGTTGGCATTGAGCGGGATAACCGCCCAGGCTGCGAGCGCCAAGGTCACGGAAACCAGCGGCGCGAGCAGAAACAGAACCTTGTTCGAACCGGCTGGAATGACCGGTTCCTTGAAGACGAACTTCAAAAGATCGGCGAAGGACTGGAAAAGTCCCCACGGGCCTACCACATTCGGTCCACGGCGCATCTGCACCGCTGCCCAGATCTTGCGGTCAGCCAAAAGGATGTAGGCGATAAAGATCAAAAGCGCGACCAGAAGCAGCAGCGACTGGCCGATCATGATGGCCGTTGGCCAGACATAGGTCGAAATGAAAGCGTCCATTTTCGTCTTATTCCTTCGCGCTCATTCCGCCGCAGCTTTGAAGTTGTTGCGTGCCAAAGCCGAACATTCAGCCATGACGGCGGAAGCGCGTGCTATCGGGTTCGTCAAATAGAAGTCTTTCACCGGAGACGCAAACGCCGATTTGGCCATCTCACCGGCTTTTTGTGCAAGTGCGGCAATTTCACCGCTAACACCCGTCTCGATCATGTCGATCGCAGCGAAATGCGGGTGTGCCGCGTAGAGCTTGCCGCGCAATTCTGCAAGCGAATCAAACGGCAGCTTCTTGCCGAGCACGTCGGACAGCGCCCGGATGATCGCCCAGTCCTCGCGGGCATCGCCCGGCGCGAAACCGGCCCGGTTGCCCATCTGGACGCGGCCTTCGGTATTGACCCAGAGACCCGACTTTTCGGTATAGGTCGCACCCGGCAGGATGACGTCGGCACCATGGGCACCTTCGTCGCCATGCGAGCCGATATAGACGGTGAAGCCGGCGGTCTTGCCGGAGAAATCCATTTCATCGGCGCCGAGCAGGAACAGCACGTCGGTGCCGGTCAACATTTCAGCGGCAGTCTTGCCCCCCTCACCCGGCACGAAGCCGAGATCGAGACCACCGACGCGCGAGGCGGCAGTGTGGAGGACTGCAAAACCGTTCCAGTCTTCGGTGACGGCGCCGATGGCGCCCGCAAGCTTTGCGGCAGACGCCAGAACCGACGCGCCGTTGCCGCCGGAGATCGCGCCCTGACCGATGATGATCATCGGGCGCTTGGCATTTTGCAGAACGCTGAAGAACTTGCCCTTGCCGGACACCAGTTCGGACAGCGTATCTGTGCCTGCGCCGAGATAGTCGTAGCTATAACGCAGCTCGGCCTGTTCGCCGATCACGCCGATCGGGAAATTGGCCATCCGGAACCGCTTGCGGATACGGGCATTCAAGACAGAGGCTTCAAAGCGCGGGTTCGAGCCGATGATCAACAGCGCGTCGGCGCTTTCGATGCCCTGGATCGTGGGGTTGAAGAGGTAGCTCGAGCGGCCGGAGGCCGGATCGAGGGCGGCGCCATCCTGGCGGCAATCGATATTGGCCGAGCCGAGCGAGGAGATCAGCGCCTTCAGCGCGAACATTTCCTCGACCGAGGCCAGATCGCCGGCAATCGCGCCAATCTTCTCACCGCTGGTTCTGGAAACCGCCGACTTGATGGCGGCGAAGGCTTCGTTCCAGCTGGCAGGCTGCAAACGGCCGTCCTTCTTTACATAGGGGCGGTCGAGACGCTGCGTCTTCAGGCCATCCCAGATGAAGCGGGTCTTGTCGGAGATCCATTCTTCGTTGATCTCTTCATTGACGCGCGGCATGACGCGCATGACTTCGCGGCCGCGCGTATCGACGCGGATGGCCGAGCCGACGGCGTCCATGACGTCGATCGATTCGGTCTTGCCGAGTTCCCAAGGACGGGCGTTGAAGGCGTAGGGTTTGGAGGTCAGAGCGCCGACCGGGCAGAGATCGACGACATTGCCCTGAAGTTCCGACGTCATCGCCTGCTCAAGATAGGTGGTGATCTCGGCGTCCTCTCCACGGCCGATCAGGCCGAGTTCGGCAATGCCTGCGACTTCCGTGGTGAAGCGGACGCAGCGCGTGCAGTGAATGCAGCGGTTCATCACCGTCTTGACCAGCGGGCCAATATACTTGTCTTCGACAGCGCGCTTGTTCTCGTTGTAGCGGGTCGAGTCGACGCCGAACGCCATTGCCTGGTCCTGCAGGTCGCATTCGCCACCCTGGTCGCAGATCGGGCAATCCAGCGGATGGTTGATCAACAGGAATTCCATCACGCCTTCGCGGGCCTTCTTGACCATGGGCGTGGTCGTGAAGACTTCCGGCGCTTCGCCGTTCGGGCCGGGGCGCAGGTCGCGCACGCCCATGGCGCAGGAGGCTGCCGGCTTCGGCGGCCCTCCCTTCACCTCGATCAGACACATGCGGCAGTTTCCGGCGACCGACAGCCGCTCGTGGAAACAGAAGCGCGGAACCTCGGCGCCGGCCTCTTCGCACGCCTGCAGCAGCGTGAAATGATCCGGGACCTCGATCTCTTTTCCGTCGACTTTCAGCTTTGCCATCTTCGCACTCAATCCTGTCGTTCATTCGCCAGCCAAAGCGGCGAACAGATATTATAAAGGCACGCTAACCTGTTGAGCGAACACCACCGGCCCCGCCCGAAACTCAAATCTCAACCCTTGATCAGGGCCTTTGCCTGCTCGACCCAGCCGTCGCGGGCGATGCGGCCGGCAAAACCGAGCGCGTCGTCGAAACGCTGCACGTCCTTATCGCTCCACAAAGCGACATCGGCATAACGCCGCACGCCCATTCCATTCAAAACCTGTTCCAGCTTCGGTCCGATGCCGGAAATCCGCTTCAGATCATCCGCCTGCGTTTCAGCAACGTGGGCGGCCTTCTGCCGCTTCGGCTTTTCGGCCTTGACCGGCGCAACAGCAACCAGCTCTGCCACCGCCGGCGTTTCCGCGACCGGCGGGGTCTTTGCCGCAACCTTGACCTTGGCCACAGCCTTGACCTTAGCCTTTGCCGGCGCCGCCGATTTCACGACCGGCTGCGGCTTGACGGCCGCGACCGGTGTTTCCACCGGCTGGGAAACCGTTCCGGCCTGGTTTTCATCTGCGGCAATGCCGGTCTTCTGCGCCGTTTGCGCCAATCCCTGCATCGCGCCGAGCATGAAGCCGGCGATCTGGCTGGTCACGCCGAAACCGATCGCCGTTGCAGCTGCCATGGCTGCCGCCGGATGCTGCATCAGCGGATGCAGGGGAACCTTGGGCATATCCTTCAACCATTCGGCAACGCCGAACGGATCGTTGCCGGCCGGAGGCACGGCCGAGGATCCGGCAGATCCTGTCTGCGTGCCCTTGCCCGTTTCGTTTCCCGGTCCAGCCATGCCGATTACTCCGCCGCTGCCAGCACCGCGCCATGCGATGAGGAATTGCGGGTATATTCGTCGATACGCGCTTCCATCTCGGGACGGAAATTGCGGATCAGGCCCTGGATCGGCCATGCAGCGGCATCGCCGAGCGCGCAGATGGTGTGGCCTTCGACCTGCTTGGTGACATCGAACAGCATGTCGATTTCACGCTTCTGGGCGCGGCCCTGGACCATGCGCTCCATGACACGCATCATCCAGCCCGTGCCTTCGCGGCATGGCGTGCACTGGCCGCAGCTCTCGTGCTTGTAGAAGGCAGCCAGACGCCAGATGGCCTTGATGATGTCGGTGGAGCGATCCATGACGATGATCGCAGCCGTGCCGAACGACGACTTGACGTCGCGCATGCCGTCGAAATCCATCGGTGCATCGATAATGTCCTCGGCTTTCACCACCGGACAGGACGAACCGCCGGGAATGACGGCCAGAAGATTGTCCCAGCCGCCGCGGATGCCGCCGCAATGGCGCTCGATCATCTCGCGGAAGGGCGTGCCCATCGCGTCTTCGAACGTGCACGGCTTGTTGACATGGCCGGACACCATGAACAGCTTGGTGCCGACATTGTTCGGACGGCCGATGGCCGAAAACCAGGACGCGCCACGGCGCAGGATGGTCGGGGCAACGGCGATCGATTCGACGTTGTTGACCGTCGTCGGGCAGCCATAAAGGCCCATATTGGCCGGGAATGGCGGCTTCAGGCGCGGCTGGCCCTTCTTGCCTTCGAGGCTTTCCAGCAGCGCTGTTTCCTCGCCGCAAATATAAGCGCCGGCGCCGTGATGGACATAGATGTCCATGTCCCAGCCAAGCTTGTTGTTGATGCCGAGAAGACCGGCGTCATAGCATTCGTCGATCGCCGCCTGCAGCGCTTCGCGTTCGCGGATATATTCGCCGCGCACATAGATATAGGCGACATGCGCGCCCATGGCGAAGCTCGCGATCACGCAGCCTTCGATCAGCGTATGCGGATCGTGGCGCATGATGTCGCGGTCCTTGCAGGTACCGGGCTCGGATTCGTCGGCATTGACGACGAGATAATGCGGCCGGCCGTCGCTTTCCTTCGGCATGAAGGACCATTTCAGGCCCGTCGGGAAGCCGGCGCCGCCACGCCCACGAAGGCCGGAAGCCTTCATCTCGTTGATGATCCAGTCACGGCCCTTTTCCAGGATCTGCTTGGTGCCATCCCAGTGGCCACGGCCCATGGCGCCCTTGAGCGACTTGTCATGGATGCCGTAGATATTGGTAAAAATGCGATCTTTATCGTCGAGCATGGTTCACCTAACTTATCGCGGCTTCTTGCCGAAAACTTTGATGTATTCGGCTTCGCCGCCCTTGGCCAGCGCTTCAGCCTGCTTGACCCAATCGTCGCGGTCGATGCGGCCCTTGAAATTCAGATAGCCGTCCACCCAATCGCGCTCCGCGCCACTCCAGCCCGCGACCTGCGCGAAGGTGAAGATGCCGAGTTCGTGCAGCGTGCCTTCGATCTTCGGGCCAACGCCGGAAATCAGCTTCAGGTCATCGACAGCGTCTGGCTTGGCGATGCCGGCCGGACGGTTCTTGTCCTCGAGCGACGGCTTTGCGCTGGCGGAAGCAGGCTTTGCGTCCGCGCCGCCCTCAACCTTGGTCTCGCCCGCAACCTTGTCGTTTGCAGCGGATTCGGACTTTGCCGTGACAGGGGTCTTCAAGGCCGGATCGGTTTCCGGTGCGTCTGTCTTGGCGCGTCCGGCATTCGACGGTGGCGTGCTGACAGCCGCGCCGTTGCTCGCCTGTTCGGCACGCGGTGCAGCGGGTTTCTTGACTTCGGTCAGCAGCGTGGTCAAGCCGCCTTCCGGCGCCGAGAAAATCCGGTCGATTTGCGGGCCGGGCTTGACCTCGGCGCCCTTGCCGGCCTCGAAACTGTCAATGATATATTCCAGCTGCGGAACGGTCAGATCCTCATAGGTATCCTTGAAGATCATCACCATGGGTGCGTTGACGCACGTCCCCTGACACTCGACCTCTTCCCAGGACAGCGTCCCGGCTTCGTTCGGCGTCAGCGGATTGGGATGAATGCGCTTCTTGCACAGGCTGATCAGCTCTTCCGAACCGCGCAGCATGCAAGGCGTCGTGCCGCAGACCTGGACATGGGCGCGCGTGCCGACCGGCTTCAGCTGAAACTGGGTATAGAATGTCGCCACTTCGAGCACGCGGATATAGGGCATGTCCAGCATGTCGGCGATCCCTTCGATCGCCGCCTTGGTGACCCAGCCATCCTGCTCCTGCGCCCGCATCAACAGCGGAATGACAGCGGATTGCTCGCGGCCCTTCGGATATTTCTGGATGGTGGCCTGTGCCCAAGCGGCATTGTCCTTGCTGAAAGCAAAGGCCGCTGGCTGGACATTTTCTTCGGCTAGTCGACGAACGGACATTCTTCCCGCACCTTATCAGTTAATCGAACCGCACCGCGATGTCGTCAGGGTGACGAATTCGCAGGCATAGGCTGACTGGTCTTTTTGCAAAAATACGATGTAGCGCGTGCCGTTCGGCACTGCGGCCCTGATCTCATAACCCTGGCTCAAGAGCCGGCCCATGCCGCTGCCCGATGAATTGCTCATCGCGGGATCACCTGCCGCCGGCGCGGTTTCCTGCGCAAAGGCAGGCGCTCCAGCAAGCATCAGGGCCAAGAGTGTCAGGACCATCCTGCGCATCAACGATCCACCTCGCCGAACACGATATCGAGCGAACCCAGAATGGCGGAGACGTCCGCCAGCTGATGCCCGCGACAGATATAATCCATGGCCTGGAGATGGGCGTAGCCCGGCGCGCGGATCTTGCAGCGATACGGCTTGTTGGTGCCGTCGGAGATCAGGTAGACGCCGAACTCGCCCTTCGGCGCTTCGACAGCCGCATAAACTTCACCCTCGGGCACATGATAGCCTTCGGTATAGAGCTTGAAATGGTGGATCAGGGCTTCCATCGAGCGCTTCATCTCGCCACGCTTGGGCGGCACGATCTTGCCGTCGAGCGAGGAGACCGGGCCGATCTTGGCGTCGCCCAAGAGGCGATTGACGCATTGGCGCATGATCTTGGCCGATTCCCGCATTTCGATCATGCGGATCAGATACCGGTCGAAGCAATCGCCGTTCTTGCCGATCGGAATATCGAAATCCATGTCGGCATAGCATTCATAGGGCTGCGACTTGCGCAGGTCCCAGGCTGCCCCCGAACCACGCACCATGACGCCGGAAAAGCCCCAGGCCCAGGCATCGTCCAGCGTGACCACGCCGATATCGACATTGCGCTGCTTGAAGATGCGGTTGCCGGTCAGAAGCTCGTCGATATCATCGACGGTCTTCAGGAACGGATCGATCCACTTGCCGATGTCTTCGACCAGTTCATGCGGCAGGTCCTGGTGAACGCCGCCCGGACGGAAATAGGCCGAGTGCATGCGCGCGCCACAGGCCCGCTCGTAAAACACCATCAGCTTTTCGCGCTCTTCAAAACCCCAGAGCGGCGGCGTCAGCGCGCCGACGTCCATGGCCTGCGTCGTGACGTTCAAAAGATGCGACAGGATGCGGCCGATTTCCGAATAGAGCACGCGGATCAACTGGCCACGGATCGGCACCTCGGTCGCCGTCAACTTCTCGACGGCCAGCGCATAGGCATGCTCCTGGTTCATCGGCGCGACATAGTCGAGACGGTCGAAATAGGGCACGGCCTGCAGATAGGTCTTGGTCTCGATCAGCTTTTCAGTGCCGCGATGCAGAAGCCCGATATGCGGATCGACCCGCTCGACGATTTCCCCGTCGAGTTCGAGCACAAGCCGCAACACGCCGTGCGCCGCAGGATGCTGCGGGCCGAAATTGATGTTGAAATTCCGGACGTTATGTTCGTTCATGACCGGCGCGCTCCGCGCTTGAAGGGAATAGCGAATAGCGAATAGCGAATGTTCATGTTCAATGTCTTCATGATTTTTCCTGCAGACGTCTGATCAAAGCTCGTATCATTTTTCCAATTTCATCTGAATGACGGATCAGCTTTTGAAATTGCTCTGCGGGCAAGATACCCACACGATGTGCGATGACCAAATGTGTCTCAAACTCCTTCAACGACCCTTGAGAGACCCTCAAAAACTGAACGAAGCTGCCCGTACTTTCACGCCCGTGACCTTCAGCGATATTTGCAGCAATTGAAACCGCTGCTCTGCGCATCTGAGACGTGAGACCGTACAACTCATCCTTAGGGAACTCTCCGGTCGTCTCGTAGCAAATGACGGCGAGTTCGATTGCCGATTGCCAGACTTTGAGCTCCTTGTAAGAGTTTATCGTCTGCCTCTCCTTTGTTCTGTTCGATAACTATTCGCTATTCGCTACTCGCTCGTTCAACTCTGTTTCGCCTTTTCATCCCCCGGCAGAACATAATCCGTTCCTTCCCAGGGCGACATGAAGTCGAAATTGCGGAATTCCTGTTTCAGTTCGACGGGCTCATAGACGACGCGTTTGACTTCGTCATTGTAGCGAACCTCGACGAAACCGGTTGTCGGGAAGTCCTTGCGCAGCGGATAGCCTTCGAAACCATAGTCGGTCAGGATGCGGCGCAGGTCCGGATGGCCAGTGAAGAGGATGCCGTACATGTCGTAGGCTTCCCGCTCGAACCAGTCGGCGCCGGGATAGACGGCGCAGGCCGACGGCACGGGCTGGTCTTCGCCGGTTGCGACCTTGACGCGGATGCGCAGGTTCTGCTTCGGCGACAGCATGTGATAGACGACGTCGAAACGCTCGGGACGCTGCGGCCAGTCGACGCCGCAAATATCCGTAAAGTTGATGAAGCCGCAGCGGGCGTCATCACGCAGGAACGTCAGGAGCGCAATCAGGTTGTCCGCCGTCGATGTCAGCGTCAGCTCGCCATAGCTGATCACGGCATCCGAAATCAGCGCGCCGCGCGTTTCGCGGATATAGGTCGCAAGTCCGTTCAGGGCTTCACTCATGTTCAAGTCCCCTGCCCTTACCGTTCGATCGTGCCTGTGCGGCGGATCTTCTTCTGCAGCAGGAGCACACCGTAAAGGAGCGCTTCTGCCGTGGGAGGACAGCCCGGCACATAGATATCAACCGGCACGACGCGGTCACAGCCGCGCACCACCGAGTAGGAATAGTGATAGTAGCCGCCGCCATTGGCGCAGGAGCCCATCGAGATGACGTAGCGCGGCTCAGGCATCTGGTCATAGACCTTGCGCAGAGCCGGAGCCATCTTGTTGGTCAGCGTACCGGCGACGATCATCACGTCGGACTGGCGCGGTGAGGCGCGCGGTGCAAAGCCGAAACGCTCGGCGTCGTAACGCGGCATCGACATCTGCATCATTTCCACGGCGCAGCAGGCGAGGCCAAAGGTCATCCACATCAGCGAGCCGGTGCGGGCCCAATTGATCAGCTCGTCGGTCGAGGTGACCAGAAAACCCTTGTCGGCGAGCTCATTGTTGATCTCGCCGAAATATTTGTCATTGCTGCCGATCAGCTGGCCGGTTGCGGGATCGACGATCCCCTTCGGCTTTGCCGCGACGAGCGTCGTGCTGGATGTCAGTTCCATTCCAGCGCTCCCTTCTTCCATTCATAGATAAAGCCGATTGTCAGCACGCCGAGGAACGACATCATCGAGAAGAAGCCGAACCAGCCCATATCCTTGAACGACACCGCCCAGGGGAACAGGAACGCCACTTCGAGGTCGAAGATGATGAAGAGAATCGACACGAGGTAGAATCGAATGTCGAATTTCATGCGGGCATCGTCGAAAGCGTTGAAGCCGCACTCATAGGCCGAAAGCTTTTCATCGTCGGGCGCCTTGTAGGCGACGGCGAACGGCGCAATCAGCAGCGCCAGCCCGATAACCAGCGAAATGCCGATGAAAATCGCGATCGGAATGTAGGAGCCGAGAAGGTCTGTCATTGTATCCGTCCCTGCCTGCGAGGCGCGCTGGAGAAGCGCAAAACAAAGGCTCACAGGCCGAAAAATATGTTGCAACGCCAGAGTGGTTAGCGCAGCCAGCGCCGCTGTGCAAGCCTTCAGAACGGTTTTCACCCCCTCGTGTGGCGGGAATGAAGACACGCCAAAAGCTAGCATCTCCGGCAGGCAGGCGCAAATGCCGTGGAATCCCGGCCGGGGCATGCAGGGCTGACCGGCAAACCCCTATGCGGCAATGCCGGGGACATAAGGTCGCGCCTCGTCAAATCGATTGAAACCTTGACGCCAGATGCGCGCAGGACGAGGACGCGGGCGCCCCCGGCCGGCAAACTCGAGCTGCAACAAGACTGCATGGCCCCTATCCGGCTTTTGCATGGGTGAGGCATCCCCACCCCGCTCCTTCCCGAATATTCAAACACGGGTAGCGCGACACCGAAGGCTGTCTTCCGTTCGATCTGCAACCCTGAAGAACAATCACAACCTTCACGCAAGCTTGGTTGTGTAATGTGTTTCTAATAGAGGGCATATTTCATGGATAATATTGTTTGGCACGAGAGTGTTTTACTCGAGATGAACGATCGCCAAGACGTGATCACCATTTCCAGCTCGCTGGAGGCTGCCGATCTGCTTTTGAACGGATGGCCGAAGAAACGTGGCCCGAGCTACAAGCTGGCGGTGATGACCTGCCTCGATTCCTTCCGGGGCAAACAGCCGCCGGAACTCGCCCGCCAGGATCTGATTGCAGCGGCGATCGAGGCGCATATCTACGTCAAGACGCGCGCCATCCGCATCTGACACGGGCGAGCGCGGCCGAGGAAAACGGCAAGAACCGGCTGGGACCTAGGGTCCTGCCGGCTTTCAAATCACACTTGCATTTGAAATCTTAGCGGAAAATGGCGCGAGTGACGGGGCTCGAACCCGCGACCTCCGGCGTGACAGGCCGGCACTCTAACCAACTGAGCTACACCCGCGCATTATGTTACAAACCGTCCGGACATCAGCATAAACTGCTGTTCTTGAAATGGCGCGAGTGACGGGGCTCGAACCCGCGACCTCCGGCGTGACAGGCCGGCACTCTAACCAACTGAGCTACACCCGCGCATTTCATTTCAAGTCGTCCAGATGCTTTTGCATCCGCTCGAACCGGCTAGGCCGTTTCGATGAGCGGCTAACTACGAGGTTCGTCTTTGGGTGTCAAGCAGGTTTGGAGACAAATCCGTGACAGCCATCGAATTGTTTCCACAGGCTGGAAAAAGCGCCCTTGAAAAATTCCGGCATGCCGGGGAAGTGCTTCCGCTTCCACCATATTCTGCCCCATCCGCCCTCTCCTTTGCCTCCCGCCACGGACCCCAAGGTTTTCCACATCCGATTTGCCGGGCGGCATCCGGCGATGCCGGGAGTTTGGAAAAAAAATCGAAAAAATCTTCCATTCCGCTCTTGCGGTTTTCTGCCGATACGCATAGATCACGGCCACCGACGCGGCAGACAACGCTTCTGCTTCGCGAAGGGCGATTAGCTCAGTTGGTAGAGCGCCTCGTTTACACCGAGGATGTCGGGAGTTCGAGTCTCTCATCGCCCACCACTTATCCCTCACGTGATTGTTGAAATCATACCCCGATATTGAGGGTTTTTGCACGCTTCCTTAAACAGCGGCATTGAAGGCTCTTGTCATTGCACAAGGCCGTTGCCATCTGTCTGCGAGCAAAAACGGCCAACCCGGCTTCAAGGAAGAGAACCGGCACTGGCGATCGGGGTGAAGGACATAGCATATGAGGAAAGTCATTCTGGCGGCCACGCTTGCCGCAGGCCTTGCCGCCTGTAACGCCATTCCGGAAATAAGCCCGATCCCCGGCAGCATCACCTATGGCGGCCAACCGGCAACCAAACTGACAAAGGCGCCGGTCGGCAGCGTCGTTCATCATCAGTTGAAAGACCAATACGGCAAGCCGGCCGAGGAAACCTATATCATCCAGCCCGACCGCTCCTTGCGGCTTGTGCGCCGGGAAACGGTCAGCGATCCCAGCTGACCCCGCCGGCGGACAGTGACGGGGTCCAGTTAACGGGATGTTGAGTGCACGGGGGCCGCCGCGTCATCAATGACGCATAAGCCCTCGCGGTTAGACCTCTTCCTTCTTGCGGACCGGCGCCTTGCGCTTGGGCTCTTCCGGAGCCTCCGGCGCGTAGGGCTTTTCGCCCTTTGGTGTGGGAGCGAGAAGATTTTTCAGTGCCGACAGACGATCCTTCAAAAGCGGGCGGAAACGCGTGGCGCGATAGGGCATGTCGGCTGCGCCGTAGCCTTCCGGGCCGTCATCATTGCCGCGGTCGATCTCGGCCAGCTTCACGCCGATGAACTCGCCGTCGATATAGTGCTTGTAAGGGCCGACCCAGCGGATCGTGTAGATCTGCCCCTTGCGGATGCCCTGATCGATCGAGACGTTCTTGAACTTGTCGTCGATGCAGACGACTTTCTGCCCAACATGAAAATTATACATCGGCAAAACCCTTACGCGGCAGTCCCCGGCCAGACCTTCCGGGGCGGACGACCATTTTCGCATGTCCGCAAACAGCGAAAACCCTTGATCTTCTTGTTTCAGGCTCTTCCGGACAGAAAACCGCACCGCGCTTTGCCGGAATGCTCGTAACGTCAGATAGCGATGTTCCCCCACCCATTGCAACGAGGAAACGGCAGGAATCATGCACCGTTTTCTTGTCCGGCGGGTGCGGGGCAGCTATTTCGCCTGGTATTGCGCTTCGCTCACCTGTTCCAGCCAATCCACCGCCTTGCCGTCAAGCGCTTCCTGAATGGCGATATGGGTCATCGATGTCGTGCTGGATGCGCCGTGCCAGTGCTTTTCGCCCGGCGGAAACCAGACGGTATCCCCTGCCCTGATTTCAACGGCCGGTTCACCCCACACCTGTGCCAGGCCGCAGCCGGCGGTGACGATCAGGGTCTGGCCAAGCGGATGGGTGTGCCAGGCCGTGCGGGCGCCGGGCTCGAAGGTGACCGAGACGCACCGTATCCGCGCGGGCTCCGGCGCGTCATGTATCGGGTCCTGGCGCACGGTGCCGGTAAAATATTCCGCAGGCGGGCGGACGGATGGACGTGATCCACAGGCCTTGATGTCCATGGCAATTCTCCCTGATATCTGCCGCCAACAGAGCGGCCGTCATAACGGCACCATAGCGCGTTGCAGCCGGATGTCTCCCCCGCCGTCAAGAACCGGGCTCAGGCTGGCCCGGAGATCACAGCGTATGAACGGTCACATCCGGGCAGGCCTTGCGCGCGATATCGCAGAGATGCTGGTGGTGGGTGAGATAAATCACCTGTCCGACCCCGGCCATATCGGCCATCAGGGAAAAGGCATGTTCGGCGCGGCCATCATCGAAGGTTTCCATGATGTCGTCGGCGATGAAGGGCAGCGATTCGCGGGTGGCGGCGATCTCATGATAGCCGGCCATGCGCAGCGCCAGATAAAGCTGGAACCGCGTGCCCTTGGAGAGATCCCGCGCCAGTTTCGATCCGCCGCCGGCGGCATTGGCGATCAGGAATTCCTCGCCCTTTTCGGCCTGCGTCGCCAGCCCCTGGTAATCGCCGCCGCTGATGATGCTGAACGCTGTCGAGGCCCGGCGCATCATGGCGCTGCGATGCCGCTCGCGATACAGGCGAAGTGCCGTCTCCCCGGCAAGGATACCCATGCGCAGCCGCAGATAGGCGGTGGCCCGCTCCTCGATATCAGCCAGAACAGTGCGGCGCTTTTCCTCGATATGGGCTGCGGCATCGCTGCCGCCGATGGCGGCGAGCGCCTTTTCCGCATCGCGCCGTTCGGCATGCAATTCGGCGCCCTCCCCCTCGGCTTGCTCAAGCCGGGATTGGAGCGAGGCTACGTCCAGGCGCAGTCCGTCGGCATCGACGGCGCTCAACAGCATTTCCGCTTCCTCGGCCCGGCCGACGCCAAGGCGGGCTGCCAGATCGGCTTCGACCTCGGCAATCCGCTCGCGCAGACGCTGCCGCGCCTTCACCGTTTCCAGATGGGCTGCGACCTCCAGCAGCGCGCTGCTTTCAAAGAGATCAAGCATACCGCGTTTTTGCGCATCATGGCGCTCGCGCGCCTCGCTGAGTGCACGCCGTTCCGCGATGCGGGCATCGTTCTCGTCCGAAAGGCGCCGGAACAGCGCTTCCTGCCGTTCGCCAGCCGCCAGCCGGTCGCGAATCGTCTGCGCGGCAAGCAGTGGCTCGTCCGCGCCGGTCATGGCAAGGCGCTCAGTGAGCATGTCGATCATCGCGGCAAAGGCGAGCTGGTCCTTGCGCATGCCATCGATGCGATGATCGAGATCCGCCTTGCGCTGGATCAGCTTGTCGAGATCCTGAAGGATGATCAAAACGGGGGCTATTTCCTGCGGCGACAACGGCGTTGCAGCCTCCGCCAGCCACGTCGTGCCGATCGCCTCCTGCCAGTGTCCGGTCCACTGCGCCATCTCCGCATCGGCCGACGACCATGCGGCCGTGCGCGTGCGCAGAAGCGTCTGCGCCCGTTCCACCGCTCCCGCAGCCGTGGCATGTGCCCGGTGGGCCGCCTGCAAGGTCTCGATGATGCGCTCGGCAAAGGCCAGGGCATCTTCCAGCCGCGCGGGCACGCCGTTCGAAACGCCGCTCTCTGCCAGCGTCTGCGTCAGACGTTCCAGAGCCTTGGTTTCATCGGCTGCAGCGAGCCGCGCATCCTGCTGTGCCGATCGAAGCTGGTTTCGAACCTCCAGCGCAGCCAGCCTGCGCCCAAGCCATGAAACCAGCTGGTTGAGCTTGGTCTCCGCAGGCAAGCCGCAATCGATGGCCGAGGCCGAAATCTCCGCGCGAAGGGTGGCGATGGCTGCAAGCGTTGCCTCATGCTGCTGGCGCATTACAGAAAGCTTGCCGTTGCGCTCCGCGATGGAGAGCGAAAGCCCTCTTGCCTGTGCAAGGTCCTGCGCGCGCGCCAGCCGCAGCGCCGTCGCCGCGTCATCTGTCCTAAGCACGGTTTCGAACGCACTGGCACTATCGCTGTCCAGTTGCGCCACATGCGCCTGCCAGGCCTGGTCGCGCTGCGCGCGCAACGTCAAGGCGGCATCATCGGCGGCAAAGCCGCCGGTGCGCGTCAGTTCCTCCAGCTTGGCCTCTTCGGCGGCAGTCAGCGCCGTTTCCTCGGCAATCTTGTCATCCAGCCGTTTCAGCTGTTCCGTCAGCGCCGTGCGCCGCGCCGTCCACTCGGCAATGTCGGCCTCATCCGGAATGGACACCGCTGCCACACTGTCCGCATCGAGCTTCGCCGGCGACAGCGTTGCAAGCTTGTCGGCCATCAGGTCGCTGAGCGTAGCCATCTGTCGATCTGCCGTTTGCTGCCGCAACAGGCAATCATTCTGGCGCAGGGTACGCAGCCTGTCGGCAAGCGGCGCCGGATCGGCTGTATGCGCGGAGCCTTCGCTGGCAAGTGCCGCCTGTATCCGCAACGCCTCGGCGGTCTCGGACTCGGCCAGCGTCTTTTCGCGCAGCGCCGCATCCAGGCGCTCCTTCAGGGCGGCATGCTTCTGGGCGAGATCCTGCAGCCGGCCGGTCAAAGCAGCGGGCAGGATGAGGGTGGTCGCCTCGGTCTCGGCAGTCCGGCCAAGGCGGGCGACGCGCACGGCAATATCCGCAGCGATCTTGGCCCGCTCGTCGAGCCGATTGGGCATATCGCTGGCAGCGGTGCGGTGGCGGGCTTCGAGGCCCGAATGGTCGAGATCGCGGATATCGGCTGAAATCGCCAGCGCAACCACATCCCGCTCGATGGCGGCGATTTCGGTGGCTCTGCGGTCGATATCGGCATCCAGCTGCACTAGTCGGGCATCGATAGCGGTTTCCTCGCGCTGCAACTGCGGCAGCAGCGCATGCCAGTCGGCCGGTGGCTCCGGCAGGTCGGCGAAACCGGCAAGCTCGGTGCGCAGGCCGCGCAACCGCGCCAGAAGCGGCAAAGCCTCGATCCGGTCGCGCGCCTGATCGAAGGACACACGCAACCCGGCCCGTGCGGTTTCCGCCGACTGATGGCGCTCGGCAGCGGCGTCGCGCAGCTTGCGCAAGCTTGAAAACTCGCGCGCGTTGATGTCGATAGCCGCCTTTTCGTCCTTTAGCACATCCAATTCGGCCTTGAGTTCCGCCAGCTTGTGCTTGCGTCCCTGCGGCTTGTAGAAGGCATCCGCCTGCGCTTTCAACCCGGACAGGATGGCGCTGCTGTCCGGCAGGCCGGAACTTGCCGAAAACAGGAGAGCGCCCAGCTCCCCCTCGCTCTTCAGGATGCTTTCGCCGCCCTTTTCGATGCTGTCATCATCGAGCGAGAACATCATCTGGTAGGTCGCCCGGTCAATCGAGCCGAGGGCTGCGGAAAACAGGTTGTCCGGCAGCGGCTGGTCATCCGCCCCCAGAAGGGAGTTCTGATTGCGCTTGACGCGCGAGACGGAATGCACCTTGCCGCCAGTCTCGATGACGCCCCCCACCCGCATCGTCGCGTAGGGGTGCAGGAAGCCGTAGCCGCTCAGCCGCTCGATACCGAACAAGAGATCGAGAAAAGCCGAAAACAGCGTCGATTTTCCCGCTTCGTTCGGACCATAGACGAGGTGGAAATCCGCCCGGCCGGGACGTGCCTCGCCAAAATCCAGGCTGCGTCCGGTGAATTTGCCATAGCGGATGAGATCGAGACGATTGAGGCGCATCAGCGATCCGCCTCCGCATCACCGCCATGCAGATAGGCCAGGACATCATCGCTGCCGGCCAGCGCCAAGGCTTGCATGAGAACCCCGGCCGCCTGCTCATCGCCGGCGAGACTGTCGCGCAATTCGCGCGGCAGCTGCAGCAACAGCTCATCGACCAGGGCGGCCGCTTCCAGGCGAAAGGCGTGGGAGGCCAACACGTCGGTGCGGATCAGGTCTGCCAGTTCCTCCACGGGATCCGGACCGGTCAAAGCCGTGCCCGTTTCAACACCCCGGCAGGCAATATCGATCTTCTCGACCCAGCAGCCGTTGAGGCCGGCGGCGAGATTGGTGATTTCCGCCAGAAGAAAATCGGGATCGCGCCGGAGTTTCCAGGCGAGCGGCGTCGTGCCGGTCAGCGCAATTCTCAGAATCAGATGATCGGCGCCCGCCTCGTTTCGCAGAGATGCCAGAGCTTCACCCACTTTTTCCAGCATCTGGCGCCAGTCCTGCGCGCCGGTAAGGTCGATGGCCAAGCGCTCGAACACCGCCTGTCCGATGGGATGTTCGCGATGAACGAACGTCCCATCGTCGTCAATGGTGACCAGTGTCACCGTCTTTGGCCCGGCCTCGTTGATATCGCGCCCCTGCGGCATGCCGGGCATGACGATTAGCGGCGCCTGCGCATGAACCTGGCGTAGGTGCACATGGCCGAGCGCCCAATAGTCGAACCCGTGCCGTGAAAGTTCCGCCACGCTGGTGGGCGCATAGGGGTCGTGGCCCGGTGTCCCCGCCAGACTGGTATGCAGCATGCCGATATTGACGGCATCGGCAACCGGCGGATGGAACGATGGCAAAAGACTGTCGGGCGCATGCGGGTTGGCAAAGCTGATGCCGTGGATATGGACGCCGCGGCCATCGCCGAGCGCCTTGGCCAGAACCGGTTTCGCCCGGCCGGCAAACACATGGACATTGGCGGGGAATGTCAGCTCGCGCGTCATCGCCGATTGCGAATCATGGTTGCCGCGGATCAGGAACACCCCAATCCCGGCCGCTTCCAGACGCCGCAATTCGCCGGAGAGATAGAGCGCCGTGTTCATCGAGGTCTGCGAGCCGTCATAGAGGTCGCCGGCGATCAGCAGCGCATCGACATTTTCCGCAAGACACAGGTCGACGATGCGTGCCAGCGCCGTCCGGGTCGCGCCTCGCACGAGATCGGCGAGTTCCGGATTTTTCAGCGCAAGACTGCGCAAGGGGGAATCGAGATGAAGGTCGGCGGTATGGACGAAACGAAAGGGCATGGCCGACCATGGCCCGGCGTCCGCCCCCGCGTCAATGCCGCCGATCACCTGCTCCAAGGTCTATTCAGACCTTTCGGTCCAGCAACATTATTGGGGACGTGCAGCACCTCGACGCAAGGCAGGCGAATTAGACTTGACGGCACCGTCAACAATACCGTCATTTGACATGGCACCTCATAATATCCATATGAGACATCATGAAATCCACATTCGAAGTCTCCGACAAGCTCTTTGAGCTCTATCATCGCGTTCACCGCCTCATTAACGAATCGATGACGGAGGAAGGCGTGTCTTTGGCACGCAGCAAGTTCCTGTTTTTCCTCAGCAAGCTCGGCCCCTGCCGATCGACCGATATTGCCGGTGCGCTGAATTTCGCGCCACGCACGGTGACGGAAGCCATCGACGGGCTGGAGCGCGACAAGCTGGTGATGCGCAAGCCCGATCCGGAAGACCGCCGGGCAAAGATCGTGTCGATCACCGATGTCGGCCGCGTGGTTCTGGAAGCCGCCGAACATCCGCGCAAGCAGCTGATCGAGGAGATTTTTTCAGCGCTCGACGACCAGCAGCTCGACCAGATGCACGATATCGTCAGCCGGCTGGTGGCCAAGGCCGATGAAATCCGCACGCGCAAGGAAAACGAGGCAAACAGCGGCACGTCCGCCGGGTAGCGCGTTTTTCTCTGCTTGCAACAAGTTCAGATAGAAAAGGCCGGGACATCATATCCCGGCCTTTTCCGTTACCAGTACCGCCGCAATTACATTGCGTTCATCGTACCGATCGAGAAGAACAGCGTTTCGCCCGAGGAACCATCGACACCGTCATTGTCGGTGACGATGTAGCCGTTTCCGGCGGCATCGATGGTGAAGCCTTCGACCTTGTCAACGACGTAACCGTTGGTGGCTGACTTCAGGTCAGGAATGAGGTCGCGGACCTCTTCCTTCTTGACCACAGGCAGTTCGCCGCCGAGCTTGGCCGGCTTCAGGTCGGCGAGTGCGACGCGGTAGAGCTTCTTCAGCTTGGCCGCATCGCCGATCAGGTTGTCGCGCTCGATGATATAGGCGTGCTCGCCGCTGACGGTGATTTCGGAAAGGCCGACCCAGCCCGCATCCGTCTTTTCGAGCGGATAGCGCACGGCGCCCCATTCCTTCGAGGAGGGCTTGTAGGAAACGAGCTTCACAAAGCCCTTTTCGTCGTCGCCCCATTCGCGCTGCACGGCCATCCACAGAACCTTGTCATCGCCTTCGCCAACGCTGGTGATGCCCTCGAAGCCGAAACGCTTCTCGCCGGCACGCAGCTCGGCGGGGATGGCGATTTCTTTTTCGATTGCGCCCTTTTCGTTCACGTGAATGATGGCGTGGCTGTAGAGCTTGTCGGCATCGCCTTCGGACGCCAGCCAGAAGCCGCCTTCACCATCCGGCACCAGGCCTTCGATGTCGAGCTTCTGGGCTGCGGCACCCGCACGCGTGATGCGCAGAGCGTCGGTGATCCTCGCTGGCTTTGCAGTGGCATCGATCGTGAAGATCGTCGGCTGCGACGCATAGACCGAATCGTTGACCGCGTAGAGATGGCCTGCCTGGTCCTTGACGGGTGCCAGACCCGAGAGGGCGCCGAAGCCGATCAGCTCGCCATCCTTTTCGGTGGAGACGATCTGCGGATAGGCGGCCTCGCCTTCCGCGCGCTCATAGATCATGACGTGCGACCGGGCACCGCCATCTTCGACGAGGTCGGTTTCGTTGGCGGTCACGAACAGGTTGCGGCCGGGAATGGCGACGGCGCCTTCCGGACCGATGCCGGACGGCAGCAGTTGCAGAAGCTGCGGTTCAGCGCCGGTATCCTTGTAGACGCCGACGATGGATGCGCGCTCGGCCAGCACGAAGAACAGGTTGTCCTCGCCGAACTTGGCGGCTTCCAGACCTTCCGGCTCGACGCCCTTCTTGTTACGGGCATCCGGATAGTGACCGATCTTGGCAATCTCGCGCTCGAAGGCCGCTCCGTTCTCATAGAGAACCTTGCCGGTCTTGTCGAAGATGGTAAAGCCGCGCGCGCCGCCCTTCCAGTCGCCTTCATTGGCAACGACGAGACGATTGTCGTCCAGCCATTTCACCGCATCCGGCTCGCGGGCGACGTCCTTCAGCTCGCCGGTAAATTTCAGCGCGCCGTCCTTCTTGGTGTCGATGCCTTCGAGGCTGACGGTACCGGCGGAGAAATGGCTCTTCACGGTGCCGGTCTTGCCATCGATGATGACGATATAGTTGTTTTCCTGAAGCGTCAGCGCGATCTCGTCCTGGCCATTGAAGGCGACGAATTCCGGCTCCGGATCATCGCCTGCGACATCGGCAAGACCGGTCAGGGTGACGTGCTTGATCGAGCCGCAATCGACAACGCCGTCCTTGAGCGACAGGATGACGAGGTTGCCTGCCGGCAGCTGCGGCAGGTCACCGTCATTGACGTCCTCGTCGCGCTCGTTTTCGATCGCGATCGCGGCGATCGTCTTGTCCTTGTTCAGGGCGATGGAGTCCGGCTGACCGCCGAGATCGCAGGTCGTATCGACGGCCTTGGAGGCGATATCGACCTGGGCCAGGATGCCGGATGGCTTGACGAAGCTTTCGCGCGTGTTGATCGCGACGAGCGCCCTGCCGGCGGCGATGGTCACCGAGGTCGGCTCGCCGTCGAACGCGATGGAGCCACCGGCCTTCGGGGCCTTGGCATCGGTGATATCGATGATGCCGATCGCCTTGTTCGGGCTGTCGGAATAGATCAGCGTGTTGCCGTCTTCGCTCGCGGCGATGATTTCAGCCGAGGTGACGGACTTGGCATCCGCCCCTTCAGGCAGATTGCCGGCGACGGCGAAGGAGGCGATGCGATTGAATACGGGCTCTGCGCTGACCGCCGAGGCGGTTGAGGCAGCCAGCACGGCAGCGAGTGCTGCGGTGAGCGAAAATGTCTTCACGGGATGTCCCTCCTGGTGAATGAATACGCAGGGGGTTTTGATCGCGCTGTGTAACACCCGCATGACAGCCGGTGCATATTAGAATTCGGTGGCCAGAACGCGGCCTGGCAAAGCCCGCAAACGAAAAGAGGCCCGGGAAAACCCGGGCCTCAAATCAACCTGCTTTCGAACCGTTGGCGTCTTCGCCACGGTGCTGCAGACAAAACATGAAACTTAGTTCACGGCGTCCTTGAGACCCTTGCCGGCCGAGAACTTCGGCACGTTGCGGGCTGGGATATCAACTTCTGCGCCAGTGGACGGGTTACGGCCCTTGGATGCTTCGCGGCGGCTGACCGAGAAATTGCCGAAGCCGACGAGACGAACGTCGCCGCCGTTCTTCAGTTCTGCCTGGATAACGTCGAAGATTGCGTCAACTGCAGAAGATGCATCTGTCTTCGAGAGTCCGGCCTTTTCGGCAACTGCGGACACGAGCTCATTCTTGTTCATGTTTCCACCCCTTTCAATACTGGTTCGAAACGACTCAATTTTCAAGCCGGGAGCAGCATACGCGCCGCCCTCGCCTTGGCAAACCCAATCGCTCCGAATCCCATGGAATGCAAGGCTTTGCGCAGGGTTTTACATAAAAAAGACCGGCAAAAATGCCGGTCTTCCACTGTTTCCGCTGCAAATCAGTGCACAACCTGCGAAGGGCACCAGTTTGCGCTCAAGTCAAGCGATTAGTGAGCAATCGCCGTTCCGGCCTCGTCAACCGGGTCGGCAGCTGCGATCGGCACGGCCTGCTTGGCCGGATCCCACTCGATTGCGACGGGCACCCGCAGCAACGCATGCTGCAGAACCTCGCCAATATGCGAGACCGGAATGATCTCCATATTGTTCTTCACGTTGTCTGGAATATCCGCCAGATCCTTGGCGTTTTCTTCCGGGATCAGCACCTTCTTGATGCCGCCGCGAAGCGCTGCGAGCAGCTTTTCCTTCAGGCCACCGATCGGCAGCACACGGCCGCGCAGGGTGATTTCACCCGTCATCGCCACGTCCTTGTTGACGGCAATACCCGTCATGATCGACACGATCGCGGTCGCCATGGCCACACCGGCGGACGGACCGTCCTTGGGTGTCGCGCCTTCCGGCACGTGCACGTGGATATCGCTCTTGTCGAACAGCGGCGGCTCGATGCCGAAGTCGATCGCGCGCGAGCGGACGTATGATGCCGCAGCCGAAATCGATTCCTTCATCACGTCGCGCAGGTTGCCGGTCACCGTCATGCGGCCCTTGCCGGGCATCATGACGCCTTCGATCGTCAGAAGCTCGCCGCCGACTTCCGTCCAGGCAAGACCGGTGACGACACCGACCTGGTCGGTACGCTCGGCTTCGCCGTGGCGGTAGCGCGGAACACCAAGATAGTCGTTGATATTCTCGGCAGTCACCTCGACCTTGCCGGTACGGCCCTTCAGGATTTCGGTGACGGCCTTGCGGGCGACCTTCATCAGCTCGCGCTCAAGGCTACGCACACCGGCTTCGCGGGTATAGGTCTGGATGATCGCCGACAACGCACCGTCGGTAATCGAGAACTCCTTCGGCTGAAGCGCGTGATCGGCAATGGCCTTCGGCAACAGGTGCCGCTTGGCAATTTCCAGCTTTTCTTCTTCCGTGTAGCCGGCAATACGGATCACTTCCATGCGGTCCATCAAGGGCGCCGGGATGTTGAGCGTATTGGCCGTCGTGATGAACATCACGTTCGAGAGGTCATATTCGACCTCCAGATAGTGGTCCATGAACGTCGAGTTCTGTTCCGGATCCAGCACCTCAAGCAGAGCCGACGACGGATCGCCACGGAAATCCTGGCCCATCTTGTCGATCTCGTCGAGCAGGAAGAGCGGGTTGGACTTCTTTGCCTTCTTCATCGACTGGATGACCTTGCCGGGCATCGAGCCGATATAGGTACGGCGGTGACCGCGGATTTCGGCTTCGTCACGAACGCCGCCAAGTGCCATGCGGATATATTCGCGGCCTGTCGCCTTGGCGATCGACTTGGCAAGCGAGGTCTTGCCGACGCCCGGAGGGCCGACGAGGCACAGGATCGGCCCCTTGATCTTTTGCGAACGTGCCTGGACCGCCAGATACTCGATGATCCGTTCCTTGACCTTGTCGAGGCCGAAATGATCCAGTTCCAACACTTTTTCTGCGTGGTTGAGATCGGTCTTGACCTTCGACTTCTTCGACCACGGAATGCCCAGCAGCCAGTCCAGATAGTTGCGCACGACGGTGGCTTCCGCCGACATCGGGCTCATCTGGCGCAGCTTCTTGACTTCCGCATCGGCCTTTTCACGGGCTTCCTTGGAGAGCTTGGTCTTGGTGATGCGGTCTTCCAGCTCGGCCATCTCGTCGCGGCCTTCCTCGCCGTCGCCGAGCTCCTTCTGGATCGCCTTCATCTGCTCGTTCAGGTAATACTCGCGCTGAGTCTTTTCCATCTGGCGCTTGACGCGCGAGCGGATGCGCTTTTCGACCTGTAGAACCGAAATCTCGCCTTCCATGAAGCCGAGCGCCTTTTCAAGGCGCAGCTTGACGCTGGTCGTCTCCAGCATTTCCTGCTTTTCGACGATCTTGATGGACAGATGCGAGGCAACGGTGTCGGCCAGCTTCGAATAGTCTTCGATCTGGCTGGCAGCGCCGACGACTTCCGGAGAGATTTTCTTGTTGAGCTTCACATAGCTCTCGAACTCCGAGACGACCGAACGGCTGAGCGCCTCGATCTCAACCGGGTCTTCTTCCGGCTCGGAAAGCGGATGGGCCATGGCCTCATAGAATTCTTCACGGCCGGTATAGCCGTCGATCTCGGCGCGCGCACGGCCTTCGACCAGAACCTTGACGGTCCCGTCGGGCAGCTTCAGCAGCTGCAGCACATTGGCGATGGTGCCGATCTGATAGATGGCAGCCGGTTCCGGATCGTCGTCGCTGGCGTTGATCTGGGTGGCAAGCATGATCTGCTTGTCGGTACCCATCACTTCTTCCAGCGCACGGATCGACTTTTCACGGCCAACAAAGAGCGGCACGATCATATGCGGGAACACCACGATATCGCGCAGCGGCAGAACCGGATAGGTCGCGCTCTCGATTGCCGGAGACGTTTTGCTCGTCATGTCATTTCCTTTCCGTCCCGTTTCCGGGCCCGTTACCCGAAGCGTTCAAGAGCGCATCGGGTCCTCATTCTTTCCACTGTCAGGTGGAGTGTGTGACGTCTGTTTTCAACCCTTTGCCGACTACAGACCTGGGAGGCGGCGTAGTCGGATAGTAAACGGCATCTGACTGTCGCGGACCTTGCCGCGGGAGTTAACGCACACGCTTCGTGCCGGGACACGCCGACACAGAATCGTAACATAATCGCGTTGTTGCTCGCTTTTAGCAATCGCTGATTCGACGGATTAACGGTTCTGCCGCAACCTCCCTTGGGAAGGCCGTCAGCGCGCCGCGATGCAAAATGCGCAGGGCTGCCCTGCACCTTCGGCACCGCCTCTCCCGATTTGGAGGTACAACACGGATATCCGTCATCATCCGACATGAAAAAGGCCCGCACATGGCGGGCCTTGCTCTGGATATCGATGTCCTCCGGTCAAGCCGAATCAGGTCAAGCCAAAATCAGGTCTGGCCGAAGTCAGGTCAGGCCGAAACGTTGGCCTTCTCTTCCGAGCGCTCCGAATAGATGTAGAGCGGGCGGGCGGAGCCCTTGACCACCTCGTCGGAGATGACCACTTCGCGAACGCCTTCCAGCGTCGGCAGTTCGAACATGGTGTCGAGCAGGATCTTCTCCATGATCGAGCGCAGGCCACGGGCACCGGTCTTGCGGATGATCGCCCGCTTGGCGATTTCGCGCAGCGCGTCCTCATGGAACGTCAACTCGACGTCTTCCATCTCGAACAGCCGCTGGTACTGCTTGATCAGCGCGTTCTTCGGTTCCGACAGGATCTGGATCAGAGCCGGCTCGTCGAGATCCTCCAGCGTCGCCAGGACAGGCAGACGGCCGATGAATTCCGGGATGAGGCCGAACTTCACCAGATCTTCCGGCTCCAGTTCGCGCAGCACTTCGCCGACGCGGCGGTCTTCCGGCGACTTCACCGAAGCACCAAAGCCGATCGAGGTCTTTTCGCCGCGCGCCGAGATGATCTTGTCGAGGCCGGCAAATGCGCCGCCGCAGATGAACAGGATGTTGGTCGTGTCAACCTGCAGGAACTCCTGCTGCGGATGCTTGCGGCCGCCCTGCGGAGGAACGGATGCGACCGTGCCTTCCATGATCTTCAGCAGCGCCTGCTGCACACCCTCGCCCGAAACGTCCCTCGTGATCGACGGATTGTCGGACTTGCGCGAAATCTTGTCGACTTCGTCGATATAGACGATGCCGCGCTGCGCACGCTCGACATTATAGTCGGCCGACTGCAGGAGCTTCAGGATGATGTTTTCGACATCCTCGCCGACATAACCGGCTTCCGTGAGCGTCGTGGCATCGGCCATGGTGAACGGCACGTCGATGATGCGGGCCAAGGTCTGCGCCAGATAGGTCTTGCCGCAACCGGTCGGGCCGACGAGCATGATGTTGGATTTCGCCAACTCAACGTCGGTGCCCTTGGCGGCATGGGCCAGGCGCTTGTAATGGTTGTGGACGGCAACCGACAGGATGCGCTTGGCCTGTTGCTGGCCAATGACGTATTCGTCGAGAACCTTGATGATCTCCTGCGGCGTCGGAACGCCATCGCGGGACTTGACCATCGATGTCTTGTTCTCTTCGCGGATGATGTCCATGCACAATTCGACGCATTCATCGCAGATGAACACTGTCGGTCCGGCAATCAGCTTGCGGACCTCGTGCTGGCTCTTCCCGCAGAAGGAGCAGTATAGGGTATTCTTGGAGTCACCGCCGTTGCTACCGCTGACCTTGCTCATATCACTTTCCTTCCAGCACGCCGGACACCTTGAGAGAAGGTGAAACGGACTACTCAACCCGCTCCGCACATTTTCCGCTTTGATGGCGCAAAATCACGGCGCTCTCGGGAGTACGAACCGGCTTCAAACAACCACGTTTGATGTCCGGCAGCAACGAATCTCCCACCGAATACCGAATGCTAGGACTTCAAACTTCAACATAGCATTAACGGTCGATATTAACGGCTTTGGCCTGCGGATAAAGCCCCATGACGGTTACAATTGTGTCACAAATGCATCTATCCGCACACAAAAGCTTGTTTTCACGCTTCTGACGCGGCTTCCATGGCCTCACGCGAGGTGATGACCTTGTCGACGACACCCCAGCTGAGCGCTTCATCAGCAGTCATAAAGTGGTCACGATCAAGCGTCTGTTCAACCTCTTCCAAGGTGCGGCCGGTGTGCTTGACGTAAACTTCGTTCAAACGGCGCTTCATTTTCAGGATGTCGCGGGCATGCCGTTCGATGTCGGATGCCTGGCCCTGGAAGCCGCCAGACGGCTGGTGAACCATGATGCGGGCGTTCGGCGTCGCAAAACGCATATCCTTGTGGCCGGCCGCCAGAAGCAGCGAGCCCATGGACGCGGCCTGGCCGATGCACAGCGTCGAGACGGCCGGCTTGATGAACTGCATCGTATCGTAGATCGCCATGCCGGCGGTGACGACGCCACCCGGCGAATTGATGTAGAGGGCGATTTCCTTCTTCGGGTTTTCAGCCTCCAGGAACAGCAACTGCGCGCAGATCAGCGTTGCCATGTGGTCTTCCACCGGACCCGTCAGAAAGATGATGCGCTCTTTCAGGAGACGCGAAAAGATATCGTAGGAGCGCTCGCCGCGATTGGTCTGTTCAACGACCATCGGCACCAGAGCCATAGCGGTATCAACGGGATTTCTCATGTCAAACCTTTGTCTATCTGGCGCGCAAACCCTTTCGCGCACCGGGAATCATCGGGAATATCTCTTGTCCATACATAGAGTGTCCAAGTACCCCACTTCAAGTCGCGAAGTCTTCATAACGTTAATACACGTTTTGAACCGCAACCTTGCCACGTCAAGCGCCCGCCCTACCCTTTAGCGGCTGCGAACGGGCGTGATAGGGGCAATCGGGGATTTATGCTGTTCCACACAGGCTTTGGCGCATTCTGAGTGAAAAATCGGTAAATGCGGGTCACAGTTGCGATTCAATCGGCAGGACGCCGATAACGCCGGCAATCAGGCGGCGCCAGAAGCCGGCTTCCGGCTCGCGGCGAAGCACCCGCGCCTCATCGCCCAAGCGGTCGTGCCAGCGCAGCCGGCCGCCGTCGAGCGACAGGCGGAAGCTGTTGTCCGGGCTGGTTTCCGCATCGAAGATCGCCTCCACCTCCCGCACCAGAGCGGGGTGGGTAAAGAGCACGCCCATTTCCGTATTCAGCGATGCCGAGCGTGGGTCGAAATTCATAGAGCCGACAAAGCCGGTTTTTCCATCGACCGTGAAGGCCTTGGTGTGAAGGCTTGCGCCGCGCGAGCCGAACAGCGACATCCGCTGCGGATCGCCCGGTTCATGCGTCGCCTTCAGCTCGAACAGCACCGCCCCGCCCCTCAGCAGAGCCTTGCGGTAATTGGCATAGGCGCCGTGAACGGCAGCGACGTCGGTTGCGGCGAGCGAATTGGTCAAAACCTCGACCTTGACATGCCGCTCGACCAGCCGCGTGATCTCGGCAATGCCCTGCGCGCCGGGAATGAAATAGGGGGAAATTACCCGCACGCCATGCTGCGCCGAGGTCAGCGCCGGCATCAGTTCCCGCATCACCCAGTTGTTGCGCTTCTGCAGAAACGCTTTTTCGGGGGGATCAGACACCAGCATGGCGGCGCTCGTCCAATGCAGGACCGCGCCATCCGGCAAAAGGGTACCGTCGGGTATCGCCTTGCCGGCATGGGCCAGATAGTGCCGTCCACCCGGCGTTTGAGCGATTTTCTCCAGCTTCGTCCGGAACGCCGGCAGATAATGGGCGCGCGGCGTGCGCAACGACCCGATCGGCACCACCACGGAACTGTTCCAGTAGCGGTCAAAAACCGTTGCGGCCTCGTCGGCGACCGGCCCCAGCATCCAGACATCGAGATCGCGGAAATTCGACAGCTCATCGGCATCGAAATAGGCGTCGCCGATATTGCGCCCGCCGGCGATCACGACCCGGCCATCGGCGATCCACTGCTTGTTGTGCATGCGCCGCGTGGCCCGGAAAGGCCGCATCATCATTTCCAGCCCGCGCTTCAAACGGTCGGTGCGCGCCCGGCTTGGATTGAACAGCCGTACCTCGATATTGGCATGGCCATCCAGCGACAGGCACATGCGGTCGTGCAGCCCGGCATTGATATCATCCAACAGAAGCCGCACCTTGACGCCGCGATCAGCAGCGGCCAGCACCTCGCGGATCAGCATCCGCCCGGTCAGATCGTTCTTCCAGTAGTAATATTGCAGATCGAGGCTGCGCCCTGCCCTGCGCGCCGATATCGCCCGCAACGCAAAAGCAGCCATATTGTCGGAGACCAGCGAAATGCCGTTGAGGCCCGGGTTTTCGCCAAGCAACGGTTGCGCCAGCCGGTCCAGCTCCGTCTCCCCCTCCTGCGGCTGCAAGGCTGCCGATGCCGGCCCCTGAAGGCGGCGCCCGAAACGGCCATAGGCATAGACGGCAACCAGCGCCAGAAGAGCGAACACGGAAACTGACAGAGCGACGATATGGGCACGCATGCTAGGACGGCCTGTTGGTCATGGTTGCGCGGCGGAGACCGCTTGCGCCGGCTTTGCCTCGCCCAGCGCGGCCTTCAGATCGATATAGGCCTTGATCGGCAGGTGATCGGAGGCGACGCGCGACAGCGGCGTGTTATGGACCTCGACGGCGGTCACCAGATTGTGCGGGCTTCCCATCACCCGGTCGAGGGCCAATAGCGGAAAGCGCGAGGGAAAACTCGGCACGGCGGTTGCGGCGTGATCAAAGATCGGGCTCAGCGAACTCAGCGCCGAGCGGCGGCCCATCCGCCACTCGTTGAGATCGCCGATCAACAGCGTCGGCCGCTCTTCCGCCTCGCTGATGGCAGCGATGATCGCCGCCGCCTGGCGGGCGCGGGAATGCCGCAGCAGGCCAAAATGCGCGGCAATGATCCGGAGCGGTCCGGCCTTCAAGTCGAGATCCACAACCAGCGCGCCGCGCGGCTCGACACCCGGCAGTTTCAGCTGATGGACCTTGGCGACCGCGCCTTCGCGCAACAGCAGCACATTGCCGTGCCAGCCATGGCCCTTGGCGGAAAAGGCTGCGATCGGCACCGCGATCAGGTGACAGTCGCGGTGCAGCCGCTCAAGATCAAGCAGGCCCGCGCGCTCGCCAAACCGCTGGTCGGCCTCCTGCAGCGCGATGATATCGGCGCCGATTTCGCTGATCACATCGGTGATGCGGCCGGGGTCGAAACGATTGTCGGTACCGACGCATTTGTGGATATTGTAGGAGGCAATGACGGTATCGCCGCGGTCGCCTGCCGGATCCCTGCCCGCCAGGGATACGCGTTTTCCGCGGATGGCGGCCAGAATGCCCGCTGACAGGCTGGTATGCGACGAAGCCATAGTCTCTCTCTGGTCGTTGCCGTTCACCAAGCAAGACATAGACATGTCGCACCGCAAGGCAAGACGGCATCCGCCAGATCGGCGCATTTCACGGGATGAGATGCGATTTTGCGGGTGGGGAAATCTAGCAGCAGCATGACAATCTGCTTGTCGGGTTCGCAGCACTCGCCATAAATCACAAGCGCCAGACGCCGTTTCATCCAGTGAGAATGCACAATGCCGATACCTTCAGCCATTACCATCCAGCCGGACACGCGAACCGCCCATATCGACGTGCGCGATCCCGCTTTCTACACGAACCCGCTTTCCGCCTACGCCGCCCTGCATGCCCAATGTCCGTCCTTCTTCTGGGAGGAACAGCAGCAATGGTATTTTGCGGGCTACGATCAGGTGAACAGCCTGTTGCGCGACCGGCGTTTCGGCCGGCAGATCCTGCATGTGGCAACCCGCGAGGAGCTGGGCCTGCCCGAGCCCAAGCCGCATCTTGCAGATTTCGACCGTCTGGAAGCCCATTCGCTGCTGGAGCTTGAACCACCCGCCCATACGCGGCTGCGCACGCTGGTCAACCGCGCCTTTGTTTCGCGCCAGATCGAACAGCTGAAGCCGGATATTGCCGCCCTTTCCCATTCCCTTATCGACGGTTTTAAGAAGGATGGGCATGTGGAGCTGTTGAAAGCTTACGCCGAGATCGTGCCGGTGACCGTGATCGCCCGGATGCTCGGCGTGCCCACAGACATGGCGCCCAAACTGCTCGACTGGTCGCACCGCATGGTGAAAATGTATGTGTTCAATCCGTCGCTGGAGACCGAACAGGATGCAAACCAGGCGTCGGCCGAGTTTGCCGAATACCTGAAGGGGATTATCGGCTGGAAGCGGCAAAATCCGGCCGACGATCTCCTGACCCATATGATCACCACGGAAAAGGACGGCGAGCGGCTGTCCGACGACGAGCTGATTTCTACGGTTGTGCTTCTCTTGAACGCCGGACATGAGGCCACCGTGCATCAGCTCGGCAATGCCGTGCACACCCTGCTGGAAACCGGCACATCGCCAAAGGACGTGTTTTCCAGCGATACCACCACCGAACGGACCATCGAGGAGACGATGCGCTATGCCGCGCCGCTGCATATCTTCCAGCGCTATGCCCTGTCCGACATTGAGCTCGAAGACGGCATCACCCTGAAGAAGGGCGACAAGATCGGGCTGTTGCTTGGAGCTGCCAATGTCGATCCGAAGAAATTCTCCGATCCCCTCACCTTCCGTCCCGGCCGCAACGAAGGCGCACACGTATCCTTCGGTGCAGGACTGCATTTCTGCATCGGAGCGCCCTTGGCACGGCTGGAACTGAAACTATCGCTGCCGATCCTGTTCGAAAGGCTGCCCGGCCTGCGGCTTGCGGCCGAACCACAGGTCAAGGACAGCTATCATTTCCACGGGCTGGAGCGGCTGGAGCTGGAATGGTAGAACGGACGGCGCAGCATTCGAGCTGCGCCGAGCCTTTTCCTCACTCCGGAAAATCCGCCGCTTCGGTAACGTCGGCCCAGGCCTCGAAATCGCGGCGCAACGTGTCGATCTTGCCGCGCCCGCCAGCCAGCGCCGCCTTGCCCAGGAGCAGACGCAGCGGTGGGTTTTCGGCTTCGACGGCCTTGATGATCGCCTTCACGGCCCGCTCCGGATCGCCCGGCTGCTTGCCATTGCGTTCGCGGATGCCCGCGGCATTCTTGCCGGCCGTGCCGCTGTAGTCGTCGATCGTCTGCGGCGCTTCATTGGCCGAGCGTCCGGCCCAATCGGTTCTGAAACCGCTGGGCTCCACCAGAAGGACCTTGATGCCGAGCGGCGCTGTCTCAAGCGACAGAGCCTCGGACAGGCCTTCGACGGCGAATTTGGTGGCGTTGTAGAAGCCGACGGCCGGGCCGCCGCGAATGCCGCCGATGGAGGATATGTTGACGACGGTGCCGGACCGCTGCTGGCGCATGGCAGGCAGAACCGCCCGCGTGACGGCGGCAAGACCCCAGACGTTGATTTCGAACATGCGGCGGACTTCGTCCATCTCGCTTTCCTCGACCGAGCCGAAATAGCCAATACCGGCATTGTTGACGAGGACGTCGATGCGGCCGAAACCGGCGAGTGCCGCCTGGACTGCAGCCTCGACCTCATCCGGCTTGGTGACGTCGAGCTGCAAGGCCAGAGCCTTGTCCTCGTTGCCGGTAACAAGGTCTTCGACCTGCGCCGGATTGCGGGCGGTCACGACGGTCGGGTAACCGAGCGAGAGTGTCTGCTGTGCCAGTTGCCGGCCAAAACCGGTTGAGCAACCGGTGATGAACCAGACGGGTTTATCGGCGTGGGACATGAGATTTCTCCTGAAAAATATTCGACAATATTCGACAATATGAAGTGTGCAGTATGAGAGACGTCATCCACCCGGGCGGGAATACTAGACCCGGATGACATAATCCTTGCGAGTCGTTTCAATCACTTCCCAGGTTCCCTTGAAGCCAGGTCTGAGGATCATGCTGTCGCCGGCCTTCAAGTGCGTTTCGGCACCGCCGTCTTCCGTCACGATCGAAAGGCCGGACAGGATGTGGAAATATTCCCACTCGTCATAGACGATCCGCCACTTGCCCGGCGTTGCCTCCCAGATGCCGGCATAAATGCCGCCGTCAGTTTCCTCGAAATTCCAGGTCCGGAATTGCGGCGTGCCGGAAATCAAGCGGTCAGGCGCCGGCGCGCCCGCCTCGGGCTCGAGAGATGCAGGATCGAAAATCAGCGCGTTGGTCATGGATGCTCCGCATGAACAAGGAGATGGCCGGCGAACCGGCCATCTTTGAAGGGATCAGGCTTTCGCCAGCGACTGTTCGAGATCGGCGATGATATCAGCAACATCCTCGATCCCGACCGACAGGCGCACGACTTCCGGGCCAGCGCCGGCCGCCGTCTGCTGTTCCGGCGTCAACTGCCGGTGCGTGGTCGAAGCAGGGTGGATCACCAGCGAGCGTGTGTCGCCGATATTGGCGAGATGCGAGACCATTTCCAGGCCCTCGACAAAGCGCTTTCCGGCCTCGTATCCATCTTTCAGGCCGAAGGTGAAGACGGCGCCGGCACCACGCTTGGAATATTTCTGCTGCAGTCCGTGATTGGCGTCACTTTCAAGACCGGCATATTTCACCCAGGCCACCTTGTCATGGCTGCTCAGCCATGTGGCAACCGCCAGCGCATTGTCGCAATGGCGCTGCATTCTGAGCGGCAGCGTCTCAATGCCGGTCAGGAGCAGGAAGGCGTTGAACGGCGAAATAGCCGGGCCGAAATCGCGCAGGCCCAGAACCCGGCAGGCGATAGCGAAGGCGAAATTGCCGAAGGTCGCATGCAGCACCATGCCGGCATATTCCGGGCGCGGTTCCGACAGGATCGGGTATTTGCCGGATTTCGACCAGTCGAACGTGCCGCCATCGACAATCACGCCACCCATCGAATTGCCATGGCCGCCCATGAACTTGGTCAGCGAATGCACGATGATATCGGCACCGTGCTCGATCGGCTGGATCAGATAGGGCGTTGCCATCGTGTTATCGACGATCAGCGGCAGGCCATGCTTCTTGGCGACGGCGGAAATGGCGGCGATGTCGACAAAAGTGCCGCCGGGATTGGCGAGGCTCTCGATGAAGATCGCCTTGGTGCGGTCATCGATCTGACTTTCGAACGAGGCGATATCGTTGGTATCCACCCAGCGCACCTGCCAGTCGAACGACTTGAAGGCATTGCCGAACTGGTTCACCGAGCCGCCGTAGAGCTGGCGGGCTGCAAGGAAGTTGTCGCCGGGGCTCATGATGGCGTGGAAGACCAGAAGCTGCGCGGCATGGCCGGAGGCGACAGCAAGCGCTGCCGTGCCGCCTTCAAGGGCCGCGACGCGCTCTTCGAGCACCGCCTGGGTCGGGTTCATGATTCGCGTGTAGATATTGCCGAACGCCTGCAGGCCGAACAGCGAGGCGGCGTGGTCGGTGTCGTTGAAAACGAAGCTGGTCGTCTGGTAGATCGGCGTTGCCCGCGCGCCCGTCGTCGGGTCCGGCGCTGCTCCTGCGTGGATCGCAAGCGTGTTGAAACCGGGTTTGTTGGTCATGGATGTGTCCTCCCTTGGTCAAGTTCGGCGCACTATTTCAGAGGCAGTACCGTGCGGTCAAAGACTGTTTTGCCTGATTTGCAGGCCGCGCGAGCAAGGAATTCCAAATCCTTGAGCCCACGGTTGCAAAATCAGCCGACCAGCCGCGGATACTCGATCGCCGGGCAGCGGTCCATCACCACCTTGATGCCGTTTTCCTCAGCCTTTGCCGCAGCTTGGTCGTCGCGCACGGCCAGTTGCGTCCAGATGAATTGGGGCTGGTTTTTCAAGGCGAGGATTTCATCGACCAGGGCCGGAAGCGCATCTGCGGCGCGGAACACATCGACCATATCGACCGGTTCGGGAATATCGGCAAGCGTGGCGTAAACCGTCTGGCCGTGGATTTCCTTGCCCGCCTGGCCCGGATTGACCGGGAAAACCGTGTAGCCCTTGCGCAGCAGGAACGCCATCACGCGGTAGCTCGGCCGCTCCGCATTGGGCGATGCGCCGACCAGGGCAATTGTTTTCGTCGCGCGCAAAATATCGGAGAGATAATAGTCGGGATAGACATCATGATTCATTGTTGAATTCCGGCCTCTATACTCTGTGTGCCGATACATGGGACGGCCTTTTAAGGTTTCAACCGATCACGTTCGCGGCTGCATGTAAATCAGCGGCTTATAAAATGGCTAGGATGTCACCAAATCTGGCCTTCATCCGGCCTTGCTGGAAAATCGGATTGCTTTTCGGCTATTGCCGCCGCAAAACTCGGACGCTGCACCGTTTTCTCAGCCGACCCTTTCTCGTATTTCCAAAGGTTTCCCGTGCCTCTCGACGTCATCGCTCTCGTTCTGTTTGGAGCGCTCCTGCATGCGACTTGGAATGCACTGGTCAAGGCCGGATCGGAAAAGTCGCTCGATGCGGCGATGATTGCGCTGGGTGCCGCCGTCGTCGCCCTGCCCTTCCTCCCCTTCATGCCGCTGCCGCATCCGGATGCCTGGCCGTTCATTCTGGTTTCGGCGCTGTTCCAGTTCGCCTATTTCCAGCTTGTCGCCGCTGCCTACCGCGCCGGCGATATCGGCCTCGTCTATCCGCTGATGCGCGGCGTGGCACCGTTGCTAGTGGCGGCGACAAGTGGGGCGATCATCGGCGAAAACCTGTCGAGCGGCGCGATTGCCGGCGTCCTGACGATCTCGACCGGCGTGCTGACGCTCGCCTTCGAAGCGCGCAAGGGCGGCAAGCGCGCCATCCTGCTGGCGCTGGCCAATGCCGTGGTGATTGCCTGCTATACCTATGTCGATGGGATCGGTGCGCGGCTGGCGCTCAATCCCATCTCCTACACGCTGTGGATGGCGCTCCTGCCACCGGTGCTTCTGTTTACATGGGCTTTTGCAAAACGCGGCTTTGCGCCGGTGCTCTTCCACGTACGCCATCAATGGTGGCGCGGTCTGATCGGCGGCGGCGGCTCGATCGGCGCCTATGGCCTGGCGCTGTGGGCCATGACAAAAGCGCCGGTGGCAACGGTGGCGGCGTTGCGCGAAACATCGATCCTGTTTGCCATCGTCATCTCGATCGTCTTCCTGAAGGAACGCGTCAGCATCTTCCGCATCGTTGCTGCCTGCCTCATTGCGCTGGGGGCACTGATGCTGAAGCTGGCTTGAGCGATGATTGACGCCAAGTTCAGGCGGCAGATTTTGCAGGAAGAACTTCGGCCTTGATCCGATCCCCGTTTTGCCGCGACGCGACCGCGAGATCATACGTGGCCTGAAGTCCGAGCCAGAACTGAGGATCATTTCCAAAGAACTGACCGAGCCTCAAAGCGGTATCGGCGGAAATAGCCCGTTTTCCAGTCAGAATTTCGGAAATCCGGCCGGAGTTTATGCGCAACGCGAGGGCCAACGCGTTGCCTGTCATGCTGCGCGCATCCAATTCTTCTCTTAGCATCGCGCCTGGGTGAACCTCAAACATTCCAGTCTCCTTCAGTGGTAATCGACGATTTCCACGTCATAAGCGTGCCCATCTTCAAATCGGAAACACAGCCGCCAAGGCCCATTGATGGTCATGGCCCATTGGTTTTTTCGATCGCCCGACAACTTATGCAAACCAACCGATTTCAGAGGAGCCAGATCGTCAAGCGACCGGGCATTCTGCAACATGACCAGCCGCATTTTTGCCTTGCCGGCATCCAAGCCTGAAAACTTTGATTTTCCGCTCTCTGTAAATTGCCGTGTCGCGGTATTGGCGATCGATTTGATCATCGATCAAAGATACTACGCGTTACGATGCATGTCTATCGTGCAGCGCGCTGCGTTAATCCCGCCTCCACTCCGGCGTCCGCTTGCCAAGCACGGCGTCGATCCCCTCCTTCGCGTCAGACTTCAGCAGATTGTCCACCATGACGCCTGTCGCAAAATCATAGGCCTCGGTGATGCTCATCTCGGCCTGCTGATAAAATGCCCGCTTGCCGATCCTCAGCGCTTGCGGCGATTTCGAGGCGATGACGGCGGCGTATTTGTTGACCACCTGCTGCAGATACTGTTTCGGCACGATGCGGTTGACGAGGCCGAAATCCTTGGCGGTCGAAGCGTCGATGGTTTCGCCGGTCAACAGCATTTCCATTGCCTGCTTGGGATGGGCGGCACGGGATACCGCAACCATTGGCGTCGAGCAGAACAGGCCGATATTGACGCCGGGCGTGCAGAAGGTCGAACTGTCGGTGCAGATCGCCAGATCGCAGCTTGCGACCAGCTGGCAGCCGGCCGCGGTTGACAGGCCGTCGATCTCGGCGATGACCGGCTGCGGCAACCGGTTGATTTTCAGCATGAGATCAGCGCAGAGCCGCAGCGATTTTTCGAAGAGAGCCCTGCCCTGGTCCTCATCCGCGCGATGCGCCGTCAACTCTTTCAGGTCATGACCGGCACTAAACAACGAGCCGGAAGCAGCCAGGATCACAACCCGGATGTCTTCGGATGGGGCAACCGCATCCAGCTCCGCAATCAGCGCTTCAAGCAATGCGATGGACAGGACGTTGGCCGGAGGATTGTTGAGCGTCAGCCGCAGGACATTGCCGGAGATCTCGCTGAGCACCGGGCCTTTTTGTTCTTCCTTGTGCAGGGGAACGATATCCGCCATCTCTCTTCTCCTTCGTCTCAACTGTCGTCACGGCTTGTCCGGATCACCGCTTGGTACGCTGCCGCAGACGCCGTTTCAAGCGGCCGATAGGACTTTCGTCCGGCTTGCTGCCATGACTGGAGGACCGCTAAAAGGACTCTATATTGGGAGTGAACCATGCCTCTGGAGCCGATCCTTACCGTCGCCGATCTCAATCGCTTCCTCGAAACGGATTTTTCCGAAGTTCATACCGATGGCAAGATCTTCGAGGTGATCGCAACGGGTCCGGGCTCGGCTACGATGCGGCTCGATCCACAAGAGAAGCACCTGCGCCCCGGCGGCACCGTTTCAGGGCCAACATTGTTCGCGCTCGCTGACGTGACCGCCTATATCACGCTGCTTGCCCATATTGGCCCGGTGGCTCTCGCCGTCACCACCAATCTCAACATCAACTTTCTCCGGAAACCCGAGCTCGGGCCGCTGAATTGCACCTGCCGCATCCTGAAGCTCGGCAAGCGGCTCGCGGTGCTCGACGCCGCGATTTCGGAGCTTGATGGCGATGACATGGTCGCCCATGCCACGGCAACCTATTCGATTCCGCCGAAGTAATTTGTGGTATTAAAATACCACATTATTAAGCCTTTGTTTTTAATGGGTAATTTTTCAAGACGGTCAGACCGGCAATCTTGACCGCATTTCATCCTTTGCGTATAAGCCGCACCAGATCGCGGTCCCTTGGGGCCGCTTTCATTTTTGGCCGGCTTCACGCTTGCCAATTCAAGCAACAAGAAACGCCCGGCGGCAACGCATCGGGTTCAAACGAAAGAGTTTCAACATGTCAACCTTCGTTCAGAAGCCTGCAGAGGTGGAGAAGAAGTGGATCCTCATCGACGCCGAAGGCCTCGTTGTTGGTCGCGTCGCTTCCATCATCGCCAACATCCTGCGCGGCAAGAATAAAGTCACCTACACGCCCCACGTTGACGATGGTGACAATGTCATCGTGATCAACGCTGAGAAGGCTGTCCTGACCGGCAAGAAGTACACCGACAAGAAGTACTACTGGCACACCGGTTATCCGGGCGGCATCAAGGAGCGCACCGCGCGCCAGATCATCGAAGGCCGCTTTCCGGAGCGCGTTCTCGAGAAGGCTGTCGAGCGCATGGTTCCGCGTGGCCCGCTTGGCCGTCGCCAGATGAAGAACCTGCGCGTATACGCAGGCACAAACCATCCGCATGAAGCACAGCAGCCGGTGACGCTCGACGTCGCAGCGCTGAACAGCAAGAACACAAGGAGCGCCTAATCGTGGCTGATCTCTCTTCTCTGAAAGACCTCGGCACGGCGACTGAAGCAACCGCTTCGGCTCCGGTCCATGTCCGCAAGGTCGACGCCCAGGGCCGCTCCTACGCGACCGGCAAGCGCAAGAACGCCGTTGCCCGCGTCTGGGTCAAGCCGGGCTCCGGCAAGATCACCGTCAACGGCAAGGAATTTGCGGCTTATTTCGCACGTCCGGTTCTGCAGATGATCCTGCGCCAGCCGATCTTCGCTGCTGCCCGTGACGGCCAGTTCGATATCGATGCAACGGTTGCAGGCGGCGGTCTTTCCGGCCAGGCCGGTGCCGTTCGTCACGGCATCTCGAAGGCTCTCACCTATTTCGAACCGGGCCTGCGCACGGTTCTGAAAAAGGGTGGCTTCCTGACCCGCGATAGCCGCGTCGTCGAGCGTAAGAAGTACGGTAAGGCCAAGGCCCGCCGTTCGTTCCAGTTCTCGAAGCGTTGATCGTTTCGAAAATTTCGATTTGGAAAAGGCGGGCTTTGTCCCGCCTTTTTCTTTGCCGCCGCTTCAAGGCGGCCTGCCCTACAGGGGCAACTCGGTTGAAAACTTCAGTTCCCGCAGCACGAAGCTCGACACGACCGTGCGCACATGCGGGTTGCGCATCAGATGGCGCGTCATGAAAGCCTCGTAGCTTTCCACATCGCTCGCCCGGATTTTCAGCATATAGTCGAAGGCGCCTGATAACGCATAACACTCCATGATCTCCGGCCGCTCCGAGACAACGGCGGCGAACGAGGCCACCGCCTCCTCGTGGTGATCCTCCAGCGTCACATGCGCGATGACGCAGAGTTTCAGATCGAGCTTTCCGGGATCGAGCAGCGTCACGCGCTTGCGGATGACGCCATCGGCTTCCAGCTCCTGGACCTTGCGCCATGCCGAACTCTGCGACATGCCGGCCTTTTCCGCCAGTTCCGCCAGCGACAGGCTGCCATCGGCCTGGACGAGCTGCAGAAGCTTGCGATGGAAACTCCCAGATTCTTTCATGATCTTATCAATCCCCGAAAAATCCTGCCGTGATTATGGCGTTATCGCGTTCGAAAGAAAGAAAAATCCTCCATTTCTGAAGCATAATTGCGAGGAGTTACGCATCTGGGAGGATCGGCGCGATGACCAAGGAAAGCAGCTATACCGCCAAACTGCCAGGCCCCGATGGGGTCTATCCCTATACGGCCGAGGAAGACGCCATCTGGGGCGAACTCTATGACCGGCAGATGGCGCTGCTCGCCAACATGGCTTGCCGGGACTATCTCGATGGAGTGAAGATACTCGGACTGCGGCCGGACAGGGTGCCGCAGCTTGGCGATGTCGATCGACGTTTGCAGGAGACGACCGGTTTCGGCGTCGAAGGCGTGCCCGCTCTCATTCCTCCCTCGCGCTTTTACGAATTGCTGTCGCAGGGCAAGTTTCCGCTGGCCACTTTCCTGCGCCGCCGCGAGCATATCGACTATATCGAGGAACCGGATCTGTTTCACGAAGTCTTCGGCCATTGCCCGCTGCTCACCAACCAGAGCTATGCCAATTTCGTGCGCCATTTCGGCGAAGCGGCCGTCCGTCTTGGCAAGGGCTATTCCTGGCACCTGTTCCGCATCTTCTGGTTCACCGTCGAATTCGGCCTGATCAACACGCCGCAGGGTCGCCGCTGTTTTGGTGCGGGCATCGTCTCGTCGCCAAGCGAAGCGAAAGCTGCAATGGACGGCACCGCGTGCGAATTCCGGCCATTCGACCTGATGAGTGTTCTCAGAACCCCCTACCGCATCGATATCGTGCAGCCGATCTATTATGTCATCGACAGCTTTGCCGATCTCGAAGCAATCGTCGGGCAGGATATTGGCGGCATGATCGACAAGGCCAAATCGCTGGGCGACTTTGCCCCGGCCTTTGAAGCCAAAGCCTCATGACGCCAAGATTATCCGGTTGCAGTCCTCTGCAGGGTCTTGCCTTCCAGCCGCCGATTGTTCAACGTCTGGCACTCAACAGACGGAACCGATCATGGCCAACAAGACGATAGACCACGCCATCACCGCCACATCGCTGAAAAGTGCGGCCACCGACCCGACCCATGCCGGCATTCTGTCGTTCATGCGGCGCCGGTACACCAAGAGCCTGAAGGGCGTCGATGCCGTCGTCTGGGGCATCCCGTTTGATGCCGCGACCTCAAACCGCCCCGGCGCCCGTTTCGGGCCACAGGCGATCCGCCGCGCCTCGGCGATTTTCGACAATGATCCGCAATATCCGTTCGACCGCGATCTCTTTGCCGACATGGCGACGATCGATTACGGCGACTGCCTGCTCGACTATGGCAATCACAGCCGCACCCCGGCAACCATCGAGCGCGAGGCGGCGAAGATCCTGAAGGCTGGTGCCTTCCTGTTGACGCTGGGTGGGGATCATTTCGTCACCTTGCCGCTGTTGCGCGCCCATGCCGCAGTTCATGGCCCGCTTGCCCTCGTCCAATTTGATGCGCATCAGGATACCTGGGCCGACGAGAAAGGCCGCATCGACCACGGCTCCTTCGTGGGGCGCGCCGCACGCGAAGGCCTGATCGATACCGCAAGCTCGATCCAGCTTGGCATCCGCACGCATGCGCCCGACGATTGTGGCATCCGCATCCTCTATGGCTACGATCTCGAGGAGATGAGCGCCGGCGAGATTGCCGATGTGATCCTGCATCATGTCGGCGACCGCCCGGCCTATCTCACCTTCGATATCGATTGCCTGGACCCGGCCTACGCACCGGGGACCGGAACGCCGGTCGCAGGTGGCCCATCTTCGGCAAAGATCCTGTCGGTCATCCGCAAGCTCGGTGCGCTGGTCATCAAGGGCGCCGATGTGGTCGAGGTGGCGCCCGCCTATGACCACGCCGATATCACCGCCATTGCGGGCTCAACCATCGCGATGTATATGCTCGGCCTTCATGCCGAACAGCTGGCGGAGCGGCGCGGATAAAGGCCTGCCCCGCTGTGTTGTCAAACTGATTCAATTGCATGCCAAAGTGATTCCGGACACTCCGATAATTCCTTGGCAGGACAGGATAAAACCATGAAACCGAAGATTTTCATCGATGGCGAGCACGGCACAACGGGCCTGCAGATCCGCACCCGCATGGCGGGCCGTTCCGATGTGGAGCTGCTGTCCATTCCGGAAGCAGAACGCCGCAATGCCGCCATTCGCGAAGATCTTTTGAACAGCGCCGATATCGCCATCCTCTGCCTGCCGGACGACGCCTCCAAGCAGGCTGTCTCGATGCTCGAAGGCAACAACAAGGTGCGCATCATCGACACTTCGACGGCCTATCGCGTCGCGCCGGACTGGGCCTATGGCTTTGCCGAAATGGATGCGGCGCAAGCGGCGAAAATCCGCGAGGCCCGCCTCGTCGCCAATCCAGGCTGCTATCCGACCGGCGCCATCGGCCTCATCCGGCCGCTGCGCCAGGCCGGTATCCTGCCGCAGAGCTATCCAGTCACGGTCAATGCGGTTTCCGGCTATACCGGCGGCGGCAAGCAGATGATTGCGCAGATGGAAGACCCGGCCAATCCGGACCCTATCGATTCGCCCAATTTCCTCTACAGCCTGACGCTCAAGCACAAGCATGTGCCGGAAATGCAGACCCACGGCATGCTGGATCGCGCGCCAATCTTCTCGCCTTCGGTCGGCCGCTTCCCGCAGGGGATGATCGTCCAGGTGCCACTGTTCCTCGATCAGCTCGAGAATGGCGCAACGCTTGAGACCATCCATGCGGCGCTCTCTGCCCATTATGCAGGACAGTCGATCGTCGAGGTCGTGCCGCTCGATGTCAGCGCCAAACTTTCGCGCGTCGATGCCGTCGAACTGGCCGGCAAGGACACGATGAAGCTCTACGTGTTCGGCTCAAGCGGCGGCGAACAGGTCAATCTCGTCGCCCTGCTCGACAATCTCGGCAAGGGCGCATCGGGCGCTGCGGTACAGAACATGGATCTCATGCTGTCGGCGTGATGAAATCTCCGGCTGGGACGGTCCGTCCCCGCCCGGCCGTACGGCCGCAATCGTTCAAAGACAGGGACCTGACATGGGCGACACAGGTTTCTTCGCGGCCCTTCTGGCAAGGGTCGCAGCCGCGTTGCCGGAGCATGGCCTCCATGCGCTGCTGGCCTGCAGCTTCATTGCCGGCATGGCGCGCGGGTTTTCCGGCTTTGGCGCCGCTCTTATCCTTATCCCCATCGGCGGATCGATCGTTGGCCCGAAGATTATTTCGCCGGTGCTTCTGCTGATCGACACGATCGCTGCCGCAGGCATGCTGCCTGCCGCATGGCGCTCAGCCAACCGGCGCGAAGTCTTCACCATGGCCTCCGGCGCCCTGATCGGCGTGCCGCTCGGCACCACGGCTCTTGCCCTGGCTGATCCCTTGTATCTGCGCTGGGCGATCACAGTTCTTGGGGCGCTGATGCTGATCCTGCTCGTTTCGGGCTGGCGCTATCAGGGACAGCCGCGCGCCGCGCTGACGGCCGGTGTCGGCGGCATCGCCGGCGTTTTCAGCGGCGCGGCTCAGCTGGGCGGCCCACCGGTGGTCGCCTACTGGCTGAGCGGCGCGACCGACGTGCTGGTGATCCGTTCCAATCTGATGCTCTATTTCGTTGTTTCCTCGGCGCTGACGGCAGTTACCTATGTGATTGGCGGGCTGTTCGTCGAACAGGTCTTTGCGCTGACATTGGTCATCGTGCCGCTCTATGCCAGCGGCCTCTACGCCGGTTCGCGCCTCTTTGGACTGGCAAGACCATCGACGTTCCGGACCATCTGCTATGTGCTGATCGGTGCCTCCGCCCTTCTCGGCATGCCCGCCCTCGATGGACTGATGCGCTGATCAGTTCCGGACCGCGATTTCCAGCGGACGCGGATATTCGCCCGAAAAAGCCCGCCAATGCGCGACGGCAAAGCCGAGCACGACGAGCGCGCCGCCCTGATGGGCGACACCCCAGCCGACCGGAACCTGCAGGATCAGCGTCGCAATCCCGATCAGCGCCTGGATCGTTACCAGCATGAACAAAAGAATGGAGCGCCGCGCATGCGTCGTTTCCGGCGCGTTACGCAGCGAGGCGATCATGTGCATCGCCACGAAGGCAAACAGCACATAGGCGCCGATCCGGTGGACGAACTGCACGGTTTTCGGATTTTCGAACAGGTTGATCCAGAACGGTTTTTGGATGAACAGGTCGCCGGGGACCCATGCGCCGTCCATCAAGGGCCAGGTATTGTAGGAAAAGCCCGCATCGAGGCCGGCGACCAGCGCACCGAGATAGATCTGAAACAGCGCCATGCAGGCGATGATCGCAGCCATTTTCTTCGAGCTTTTGGTCGGCGCCGGATCATTGGCATGCGGCGCCAGCCCCCTGCCGATCCAGATGCAGGAGACGAAGATCAGACAGGCGATGATAAGATGGGTGGCTAGGCGGTACTGGCTGACCTCGGTGCGATCGGCAAGGCCGGAAGAGACCATCCACCAGCCGATGAAGCCCTGAAAACCGCCGAGCGCCAGAATGCCGAGCAGCGGCAGCTTCAAACGGGGCTCGATCTGGCCGCGAATCCAGAAGAAGGCCAGCGGCACGGCAAAGATCAGGCCGATCGAGCGGGCCAAAAGCCGGTGCGCCCATTCCCACCAGAAGATGGTCTTGAATCCTTCCACCGTCATGTCGCTGTTCAGCTGCTCATATTGCGGGATCTGCTTGTAGAGCTCGAACTCCTCCTGCCACTCGGCAGCATTGAGCGGCGGGATCACGCCGTGGATCGGTTTCCACTGGGTAATTGACAGGCCGGATTCCGTCAGACGCGTCGCGCCGCCGACCAGCACCAGCCCGAACAGAACCAAGACAACGATGCCCAGCCAGATCCTGATCTGGGTCCGGTTGCGGCTGACCGTATCGATCTCGCGCATGAGACGCTGCTGCGTCGCCAAATCCGTGCTTGCCATCGAAGCCTCCATCGTCGAAACGCAAGGCCCCATACCTTCGCAAGGCGAATTGTCCGGGGGCGCATGCATCAAAGCCGTTGATTTGCACCAGAGCAGCATGCAAAACAAGGCTTACCCCTTTGCGGCATGCCGTCGCGGCAATTTGTCCGGCGAAAACGCCAACCGGAAAGACATCAATGCCCGTACGCCTGAGAAAACTGATCGGCACCGTCCTGATCATCATCCTCGTCATCGTCTATGCGCTGGCGGCCACCACCTTTGCCTCGCTTCTGCTTGGCACCTCGCCGTGGTGGGTGCATCTGGCCTATTTCTTCTTCACCGGCCTGTTGTGGATCCTGCCCGCCATGCTGATCATCAAGTGGATGGAGAAACCCGCAAAGCCGCGTTGAGCCGAAAAGCAGGGTTAAGCCTAAGGACAGGTATATGAAAATTGCAGTGATCGCCGATATCCACGGCAACGACCTGGCCCTTGAAGCCGTGCTTGCCGATATTGCGGCGCACGGAATCGACGACGTCGTCAATCTTGGCGACCACCTCAGCGGCCCGCTCAACGCGGCGCGCACCGCCGATATCCTGATGGCCCGCAATTTCCCGTCGATCCGGGGAAATCACGACCGCTGGCTGACCACGAAGGAACCGGCCGCAATGGGCCAGTGGGACCGCGCCGCGCATGACGAATTGCAGCCGCACCATCTCGACTGGCTGCGCACCCTGCCGCCGACGCTCGTTCACCGCGAGCAACTGTTTCTCTGCCACGGCATTCCGCAGGACGATCTCACCTATTGGCTGGAAGACCTGACGGCTGACGGCGTCGTCCACATGTCGGCCCGCCAGCGGATCGAGCGTTTCGCCGAAGGTATCGACTATCCCGTCATCCTGTGCGGCCACACCCATATTCCCCGCGCGGTCCGCCTTTCTGACGGGCGGATTGTCGTTAATCCCGGCAGCGTCGGCTGCCCTGGCTATGACGATGACGAACCGGTCTTCCACAAGGTGGAAACCGGATCGCCGGATGCCGCCTACGCCATCCTTGAAAAGGCAGACGGCCGCTGGGACGTGACCTTCCGGCGCGTCGCCTACGACCACATGGCGATGTCGCGGCTGGCGCAGGAACGCGGAAACAAGGAATGGGCGAGCGCGCTCGCCACTGGTTGGATCGCCACCTAGATCACTTAGCCCCTTCGAGCGCCTCGATATCGGCGCCGGTGATCGCGGCGATATGGCGGGTGACCTTGTCCACCGGCCAGTTCCACCAGGCGATGGCCGAGAGGCGCTTCACGACATCATCGCTGAAACGCTGCTTCATCACCCTGCCCGGGTTTCCCGCCACAACGCTGTAGGGCGGCACATCGCTCGCCACGACGGCATGGGCGCCAATGATGGCGCCGTCGCCGATCGTCACGCCCGGCAGGATCGTCGCCTTGGTGCCGATCCAGACGTCGTTGCCCACCGTCGTGTCGCCCCGGTAGCCGCTGGCATAGGCAGCGGGGTCGAACCCGTCGCGCCATGCGCCGGGAAAGATGCCGAACGGATAGGTCGAAAAGCCCTGCATGGCATGATTGGCGCCGTTCATGATGAACGCAACACCCTGCGCCAGCGCGCAATAGCGGCCGATCTGCAACCGGTCGCCGATGAAATCAAAATGATAGAGCACGCATTTCTTCTCGAAATGCTCAGGGCCATCAGGATCGTCGTAATAGCTGAAATCGCCGGCCGTGATCAGCGGCGAGCGCACGAGATTCTTCAGAAAGCCGATCTGCGGAAAGGCGGCGACAGGGGTCACGGCACCGGAATCCGGCGCGATTTTAGAAACAGGCATGGGAAGACTCCACCTTTATGTCCAAGGGTCTTGGTGACATAGAGCGGCCTGGAAACGCGCGGGACTTGCCGCGAATTGTCCGGACCTTGTTCAGTGGCGCATCGGTCTCTCCCTGAAAACAGATGCCCGGCATAGCAAGAATTGCGTCCGGAATCCACCTGTGCCGCCCGCCCGGCCTTTCCTTTGAAAGCCGGATGGTCTTATCCATTCGGTAACCGCATTTGATGAAATCGGCGTCCCGCCGGGCGGCGCCTGTGCCATTTAAATGAAAATAAGGGCATGCTCGGCTTAGATGAGACGTCATCCCGTTCCCGGAACCGCCAGCGATCATGACCGACGTGGACTTCAATATCATGCCCGTTCGCAAGGCTCGCCGCCATGTTTGGCTCGGCCAGCGCGATCAGGTGCGCGATATCGCGCGTGCGGAAGGGCTGACGCTGAGCGTGCATGTCAACATGCAGGCGCTGGAAGCGGACTGGCGCGCGCTGGAAGCTTTGCCTGCTACCTCGCTTCATCAGGGCTTTGACTGGTGCTCGGCCTGGGCGCAAACCCATGCCAACCAGCTGCTTCTGGTGCGCGGCCGGATCGGCGAGAAGACGGTCTTCATCCTGCCGCTGGAACTCGTTCGCGGCCGCCTCTTCCGCACGGCCCGGTTCATCGGCTCGCCGCACAGCAATCTCAACACCGGGCTGTTCGCGGATGATTTCGATCCGGTCACCTGCTCGAAGTTCGCCGAAGAGCTGATTGCCGATCTCTCGGCCAAGCTCTCGCGCGTCGCCGATATCGTGACGCTGGAAAAGATGCCGTTCGACTGGCATGGGACGCGCCATGCTCTTTCCTCGTTTCCGGCCGTGCGCAACCAAAACGCATCCTATCAGCTGCCGCTTCTGGAGACGTTCGAAGCGACGCTCGCCCAGCTCAACGCCAAGCGGCGGCGCAAGAAATTCCGCATTTCGGAAAAACGGCTGGAAGCGCTCGGTGGTTACGACCATGTAATTGCCACCACATGCGAAGAACGCCAGCAGATCCTCAAGCGGTTCTTCGAGCAGAAGGCCACCCGCTTCAAGGCGCTCGGCCTCCCCAACGTCTTTCAGGACGAGGAAACGCAAGCGTTCTTCCATGCTCTATCAGCCGTGGAACCGGCTCGTGAAGGCCAGCCGCTCGAACTCAATGCGATCCGTCTGCGCGGTGATCAGAACGGCCGTATCGTTGCCATTGCCGGTCTGTCGCGCAAGGGCGATCACGTCATCTGCCAGTTCGGATCGATCGACGACGATATTGCGGCGGATGCCAGCCCCGGCGAGCTTTTGTTTTACCTGATCATCCGCAAATGCAACGCTGAAGGCGTGAAGCTGTTCGATTTCGGCATCGGCGATCAGGGCTACAAGCGCTCCTGGTGCACGGTGGAGACGGTCCAGCGGGATATCGTCCTTCCCTTGACGCTGCGCGGACGCCTGGCGGCATCGGTGCATCGCGCCGCCGTCCGGCTGAAATCCGGCATCAAGAAGAACAAGAAAGCCTATGCCTTCGTCCAGCGGCTGCGCCAGCGCCGGCAGGCGCCCGGTGCGGTGGCCGTTGCGGAAACGGACAGCGACTGAAACGCCGGCGGTATCAAGCTGCCCGGCGGCCTGAATTGCCCGGCTGCGGATAGCCTGTTCCCGTCATCAGCACGATCTCGCCAAAGCCCGCTTCGCCAAAACCGGTGATAAGTTCGATGATCTCCTCGTTGGCGACGGATGGTGCCGAGATGATGATCTTGGTATCGCGCGCACGCGTCACCCGGCTGATGGCACCGGCATCGGCAGGGCCGCATTCGATGAGCACCGTGTCATAGGCATTCGCCAAAGCATCGATGATCATCTGCAGCCGCTCGATGCCGCGCATGGCCAGCACCGGATCGGCATCGCCCTGCGGAATGATATGCGCGTCCGACAGCCGGTCGGCATGGATCGTTTCCGTGAAGGGAACTTCGCCAGCCAGAAGGTTGGTAATCCCGGCGAGATCGGCCGTCTCGGTCATCAGCCGTGTCGGGCATGCCGACCCGGTGAGGTCGATCAGGACGATCTTGCGTCCCTCTTCAGAGACCAGCCGCGCTAGTGCCACCGCATTGACCGAGCCCTCGTCGCCCGCCGGCGACACGGAGATGGCGACGCGCACATCGTCGGCGCTCAGGTGATCGGCAACCGAAGCAATCGAAAAATCGTCCTCTTCCGGCGCGTCAAATTCAGGCTCTGCCGGTTCCGGCTCCGGTTTCGATTCGATCGGCGCCGCCATGACGGGTGCGCGGGCAACGGCAGGCGCCGCTTCCACGGGGACCGGACGGATCAAGGGTTCGGCAACCGGCTGGACCGGCTGGAACTCCACTGGCTCTTCGTCGAAAACCTCGTCCTCCCGGCGGCCAACGGGGCGCAGGGCCCGGCCGCTGAAGAGCTCGGAAAGCATGATGATCACGCAGCTGACGAGAAAGGCTGCAAAGCCAGCAACGATGGTGATCGGCAGGACCTTGGGGAAGCTGACTTCGGTTGGCTCGACCGCCTGCGATATGACGCGCGCATCGGCCGGCGCTGCATTCTCCCCGCTGCGCGATGTCGCCTCGCGGTAGCGTGCCAGATAGGTTTCGAGCAGTTGGCGCTGCGCGGTTGCTTCCCGCTCCAGCGCCCGCAGGCCGACCTCATCTTCGCCGGCCTTCGCCGAATTCGCCTTCAACGTATTGAGCTGCGCCATCAATTGGCGCTCGCGCAACTGCGAGACATTCGCCTCGTTTTCCAGGCTGCCGAGGATTTTCCGGGTTTCGCTGATGATCTGCGTCCGGATGCCCTGAAGCTGGGATTTCAGTCCCTTCAGGCGCGGATGGCCATCAAGAAGCGTGGTCGAGAGATCGGCAATCTGGCCCTGGATGTTGGATTCGGTTTCCTTCAGCCGCTGGATCATCGGCGAGGCAACGACATCGTTCAGCGTATCGACGGCCCGGCCGCTGGCAAGCGCGGTGCGCACGTTTTCCGCCCGCGCTTCGGCATTGGCCCGCTCGCCGCGCACGCGGGCAAGCTCGGTCGAGATATCGTTCAGCTGCTTGGTCGCAAAGGTGCCGCCGGTTTCGCCTGTCAGCAGCAGATCGGATGACGAGCGGTAGTCCGCAACCTTGGCCTCGGCGTCGCGAACCTTTTCGCGCAGATTGGCAATTTCCGGCTCCAGCCAGCGGCTGGCCTCGGAGTTGGAATCGAGCTTGGCACCGCTTTGCAGCGACAGGAAGACCTTCGCCATGGCATTGGGGATCGCGGCGGCCAGTTTCGGATCTTCCGAGGTGAATTGCATTGCAATCACCCGCGATTTTTCCACCTGATAGACCTGCAGCTTCTTCTGGAACTCTTTCAGGACGCGCTCTTCGGGGGGAAGGTCGAGCGGGTTCTTCTTGATGCCGAGCATGACAAGCACGTCGGAGATCGCCGACGGGTTGGTGGTCGGATCGAATTCCGGCAATTCGTACAGCTTCATGTCGCGGGCGACCTGCTTGATCAGGTCGGCCGAGCGCAACACCTGAACCTGGCTGGAAATACCGGATTCGTCGAATTGACTGTCGCCGGTCTGCGGCTGCGCCTGGTTGGCGCCGCTGAATTCGGCCTGGCGCGATTCGATCAGAAGCCGGGCCTCGCCCTGATATTCCGGGCTCATCAGACTGGCGCCGATAAAGGCCAGGCCGCCAAACGCAACAGTCGCCAACAGCACCCTGCCCCGCCGGCGCCAGATGGCGCGGAAAAGCCCGCCGAGATCGATATCTACATCCTGATGACCGTCGTTGACGCCCGGCATGCGCTTTACCTCGAACCTTCACAACTTCGCGCCACCGTAAACAAACATGGTAACGCAACCGTTAATGCCCCTGCGACGGTGCACTTCATTTGACGCTTTATCGACTTGCAGCCCTACCGCGAAATTCTTCGCGGCCTTTACCGGCTATTAACCTTAATGGATTGATAACATCAGGCCATGAACTGGTTTCTGGAACGCGAGAGCCCGATGACATCCGCACGCATGAAAACAGGCCCTGTGTTGGCCGCACTCTCGTTGTGCCTTGCAATTTCAGGGTGCAGCAGCTACCAGCCGGCGCCCAAGGCTTTCCATGAAGCCACCATCCAGCCCTATCGCGTCGATAGCGGCGACAGGCTGCGCATCAGCGTCTTTGAACAGGCAGGGCTCACCGGCAGCTACACGGTCGATCAGGCCGGCTATGTCGCCTTCCCGCTGATCGGTGCCGTACCGTCGCGCGGCCATACCCTGCCGGAAATGGAAAAGACCATCGCCAGCAAGCTGCGCGAAGGCTATCTGCGCGATCCGGACGTGACGATCGAGGTCGATCGCTACCGCTCCGTCTTCATCATGGGCGAAGTCGGCCAGGCCGGGCAATATTCCTATGTGCCGGGCATGACGGTTCAAAACGCCATTGCCGTGGCCGGCGGTTATTCGCCACGCGCCAACCAGGCCAATGTCGACGTCACCCGCAAGATCAATGGCCGTATTCTGACCGGCCGCGTGTCGATCTCCGACCCGATCATGGCCGGCGACACGATCTATGTCCGTGAGCGGCTGTTCTGACGGCATGCCGGATCCCGAGCCGCTGCGCATCATTCACTGTTTCAGGTCGCCTATCGGGGGAATTTTCCGGCATGTGCGCGATCTGGCGGAAGCGCATGCGCGGCAGGGCCACGAGGTCGGCATCGTCTGCGACAGCACCACGGGCGGAAGCTACGAGGATGCGCTTTTCGACGAGATCAGGCCCTTCCTGGCGCTCGGTCTCGTGCGCCTGCCAATCCGCCGCTCCATCGGTCCGGCGGATCTTGCGGCCCTTTGGAAAAGCTACAAGGAAATTAGAAGTTTGCAGCCGGATATCCTGCACGGTCATGGCGCCAAAGGCGGCGCTCTGGCCCGGATCATCGGCTCAGCCTTGCGGGTGAACAAGTATCGCGTTGCCCGCCTCTATTCGCCGCATGGCGGCAGCCTGCACTATAACGGCAAGAAGCCGTCGGGAAAGATCGTCTTCCTGCTGGAGCGCCTGCAGGAATATCTGACGGATGCGATCGTCTTCGTCTGTGACTTCGAGCGCCGGACCTATGAGCACAAGGTCGGCAAGCCGCGCATCCGCAGCGAGCGCATCTATAACGGCATCGACGACCGCGATTTCGACACCGTCTATGCCCGGCCCGATGCCGTGGATTTTCTCTACATCGGCATGCTGCGCGATCTGAAGGGCCCGGACCTCTTCATCGATGCCTTTGCACGGACCGAGCGCAATATCGGCAGGCCGCTTTCGGCGATGATGATTGGCGACGGGCCGCAGAAGGACGATTACGAACAGATGATGCTGGAACGCGGCCTCGGCCGCCGCATCGAGATGCTGCCGGCCATGAAGGCGCGCGACGCCTTTGCCTTTACCCGCAACGTGGTCGTGCCCTCGCGCGCTGAATCCATGCCCTATATCGTCCTGGAGGCCCTGGCCGCCCGCAAACCGGTGATTGCTTCGCGCGTCGGCGGCATACCGGAAGTGCTCGGCGCAGACAGTGCCGCGCTTGCCACCCCCGGCGATGCGCAGTCGCTGGCCGATGTGATGACGGCTGCGATGACGCAAAAGGATTGGGCGGCGAAAGTCATGCCGGAGGCCGAAGCCTTCAAGACCGCCTTTGCAACCTCGACGATGTCGGCCAGCATCATGCGGCTCTACCGCCAGCTTGTGCCGGAAAAGGCCAGCTTGCGCGAAACGGCGGCAAAGACCCCGTAAGCGTTTCTTAGGGGCTTTCTGCTATCCCGAAGGGACACAACGGCCCGGGTGGATATGATGAACCAGATCGATAAACCGGATTCCTTCGATACCGACGCATTGCGCAAGAAGATTTCGGAGATCCGCACCATCGCGCCCGGTGAAAAACGCGAGGACGAGCCGAAGCGTGAACTCAACCCGCTTGCGCGCAAGATCGCCGCACAGTTCCGCACCGATACCTATTCCCCCAATATGATCATCGGGCTGATGCGGCTGTTCGAGTTCACCGCGCTGTTTGCCATCGGCTATGCCATCCACATGCTCTATGTCGCACCGCCAAGCGACGAAATGCTCGGCTATTGCGGGCTGATCGCAGGTGGGGCCGCGCTGACCGTGATGTTCCTGCAGCTGTGCGACGGCTATCAGGTGCCAACGCTGCGTTCGGCTGGACGGGCCATCCCCCGGCTGATCGGCTGCTGGACGCTGGCATTTGCCTCCATGACGCTGGTGCTGTTCCTGCTCAAGACCGGCGAGACGTTTTCGCGCCTGTCCTTCGGCGGCTGGTATGTGCTGGGCGCCGTCTTTCTGATCGCCGAGCGCGCCTTCATCGCCTTTTCCATCCGCCGCTGGGCCCGCAACGGCATCATGGAGCGCCGCGCCGTCATCGTCGGCGGCGGTCAGCCGGCCAAGGACCTGATCCGTTCGCTCGAACAGCAGACCGACAACGATATCCGCATCTGCGGTATTTTCGACGACCGCGACGAGCGCCGCTCGCCCGGCATCATCGCCGGCTATCCGAAGCTCGGCACCGTGGCCGAACTCGTCGATTTCGCCCGCCTCACCCGCATCGACATCCTAATCATCGCCCTGCCGCTCTCGGCGGAAAAGCGTATTCTCGAATTGCTGCGCAAGCTGTGGATCCTGCCGGCCGACATCCGCCTTGCCGCCCATGCCAACAATCTGCGGTTTCGGCCGCGCAGCTATTCGCATGTCGGCCAGGTGCCGATGCTCGATATTTTCGATAAGCCGATCGCCGACTGGGATTCGGTCGCCAAGCGCATCTTCGACGTGTTCTTCAGCATCGTTGCCCTGGTGGTACTCTGGCCGGTCTTCATCGGCGCCGCAATCGCCGTCAAGGTGAGCTCGCCTGGCCCGATCATCTTCAAGCAGAAGCGCCACGGCTTCAACAACGAGACGATCGACGTCTACAAGTTCCGCTCGATGTACACCGATATGAGCGACCCGACCGCCCGCAATGCCGTCACCAAGGGCGATCCGCGCGTCACCCGCGTCGGCCGTTTCCTGCGCAAATCCTCGATCGACGAACTGCCGCAAATCTTCAACGTGCTGCGCGGCCAGCTCTCGCTGGTCGGCCCGCGTCCGCACGCAGTTCTTGCCCAGACCGCCGACCGCACCTATTCCGATGTCGTTGAAGGATATTTTGCCCGCCACCGGGTCAAGCCCGGCGTTACCGGCTGGGCGCAGATTAACGGCTGGCGCGGCGAGATCGACAATGACGAGAAGATCAAGTTCCGCACCGCCTTCGATCTCTACTATATCGAAAACTGGTCGCTGTGGCTGGACCTGAAGATCCTGTTCCTGACGCCGATCCGGCTGCTCAATACGGAAAATGCCTATTGAGCACGCCAGCCGCCACGTCTACCGTGGGGTTTCGCCCGCAGCTGGCCGCCGTTGCCATCCTCGGCTCGGCCATGGTGACCTTTGGCGTCTTCCTGTCTGGCTTCGTCATTGCCGAGCCCGCCCCTTACGAACTCTTCATGGTCGCGCTGATCGGCCTGTGGTTTCTGTTCGGACTGAAAATCTCGCGGTCCGTCGCGCCGCTTCTGGCTCTTCTCATCCTGTTCATGACCGGCGGCATTCTGTCGCTCACGGTCATGAGCGATCTGGCCACGGCGCCGATGTATATGGCGGTATCGGGCTTCCTCTGCCTCACCTCGGTCTTTTATGCCGCCATCATCGAAGCCCGTCATGAACGGCTGAAGCTGATCTTCGATGCCTGGGTGGCTGCCGGCGTCATCACCTCGCTGCTGGGTATTCTCGGCTATTTCGGCGCCATTCCGGGGGCTGCGAATTTCACCCTCTACGATCGTGCCAAGGGCGCGTTCCAGGATCCCAATGTCTTTGGCCCCTTCCTCGTCGCGCCGTCGCTCTATCTCATGTACCGGCTGTTGAGCGACCGGATCGCCACCGCGCCGCTCAAGGCCATCGCCATTTTAATCATGGCGCTCGGGCTGTTCCTCTCTTTCTCGCGCGCCGCCTGGGCGCTTTATCTGTTTTGCGCCTGCGCGCTCGTCCTCGTCATGCTGCTGAAGGAACGCACCGGCGCCTTCCGGCTGAAAATCCTGGTCCTGACACTCAGCGGCGCCTTGCTGATGGTCGTGGCGCTCGGTATTGCCCTGCAGATCCCGCAGGTCGCCGATCTGTTTTCCAGCCGCACCCAGCTGGTGCAGGAGTATGACGGCGGCCATCTCGGCCGTTTCGACCGCCACAAGATTGGCTTCCTGATGTCGATGGAAAAACCGCTCGGCATCGGGCCGATGGTGTTCAGCACGATGTTTCCCGAGGACGAGCACAATATCTGGCTGAAATCGCTGACCTCCTACGGCTGGCTGGGTTTCATCTCCTATGTCACGCTGATCATCTGGACGGTATCGATGGGCTTCCGCTTCCTGCTGCTCGACCGCCCCTGGCAGCCCTATCTGATGATCGCCTGGATCGTGCTGATCGGTCATGCGGCGATCGGCAATGTCATCGATACCGATCACTGGCGGCATTTTTTCCTGCTGCTCGGCATCATCTGGGGGTGCGGCGCGCTCGAATACCGCCATCGCAACAGCCTCAAGCGGGCGCAATTGCGCCGCACGGCCGCAGCGCCAACCCTGCGTTAACGTCAATCCTGTACACAGACAGCAACGGATCGGCTCCATATCGGGACCGGCGGCGGATTGTCAGAATGAATATCGACCCCTTCAACTCCGGCGTTGAAAACGGCCTTCGCATCCTTCAGGTGCTGGAGCCGAGCGGCGGCGGTTCAGGCCGCCATTTTCTCGATCTCTGCCGCGGCCTGAAGCAGCGCGGCCACCATGTCGAGGCTGTGTATTCGCCGCTGAGGGCTGAAGAGGCTTTCGTGCGCGAATTGAAATCGCTTGCCTTGCCTGCCGTGCACGCCGTTGCCATGAAGCGCTCGCCCGGACTATCGGATTTCGCCGCCCATCGCGCCTTGCGCCGCATCATCGGCGGCGGCATCCCCTTCGACATCGTGCACGGGCACAGCTCGAAGGCCGGCGCGCTGACGCGCCTTCGCCTACCCGGCGTCCATGCGCCGCGCGTTTACACCCCGCATGCCTTCCGCACGATGGACCCGACGCTTGGGCGAACCGGACGGCTGATCTTTGCCACGATCGAAACCATCCTGGCCAAGCTGTTCACCGATCACCTGGTCTGCGTGTCCGACGATGAATATGCGCATGCGCTGTCGCTCGGCATGCCGGCGCGCAAACTCTCCGTCATCATCAACGGTGTTTCGCCGCCACCGCTCGACATGGCGCATACGGTGCGTGCGAGCTTCGGCATTGCGGCGGATGCCTTCGTCTTCGGCTTTGTCGGCCGGTTATCCTATCAAAAGGCGCCGGAGCGCCTGATCGAGGCCTTTCGCAACGCCGCCTCCAGACTGCCCGGCGCCGAGCTGATCATGGTCGGCTCCGGCGAACTCGAACAGGAGGTCCGCAAGGCCATCGCCGAAAGCGGCATGCAGAAACGCATCCGCCTGACCTCGGCCTTTACCGGCCCGCAGGCCGTTCCGGCGTTCAATGTCCTTGTGATGCCGAGCCGCTATGAAGCGATGTCCTATGTCATGTTGGAGGCTGCCGCGACGGGAAAGCCGATCGTTTCCACCGATGTCGGCGGCGCCTCGACCGCCATCGACAAGGATAAAAGCGGCTTGATCGTGCCCAATGACGGCGACAGCGCCAAGCTCGCCAATGCCATGGTGGAAAGTGCGGATCCCACCCGCTACCGCCAGCTGAGCGAGGCGGCACTGTCACGCATGGCGAACTTCTCGATGGGGCAGATGATCGACAAGACCGAAGCCGTCTACCGCGGGCTCGCCGCAGCAAGATAGGCGGTTACCCCGCGCGGGGCGGCACGCGATCTGGCACCGGCGCGATACCTTGCGCGGATCACAAACGCTGAAACCCGAAATGCAGGAATGGGGTCAGAGGCGCAGTCGTTGACGTAGCTATCCCTGCGCGCACCAGCCTGCCTTGCCGCCGGAGGGATGGGCGAGCCCTTCGGACACCAGGATATCGCCGATCGAACGTCCCTGCCCGATGGTCACCTTGGCATTCTGGCCGGAGATGCCGGCCAATTGCACCTCACCGGCATTGAGAATTTCCCACAGCCGTTTCTTCGCCAGGGAGCCGAGCTTGCGCTCGCCGTCACATTTGGCCTGTTTGATTCTGGGCGCCTGGATATCGGCGATCTGGATCTTTTTGCGTCCATACCAGAACGTGCCGCCATCGACGACGCAGTTTTCCAGCGTTTCGGTGCAGAAGTAAAAAGCCCCAGGCTTGCGGGCTGCTGCCGGCTCATCCACGGTCTTCAATGCGCTGACATCGACGGCCGGCTGCTCAACGGGCCGCACCGAAGGCATCGCCAGCGCAGGCCTGACCGAGTGTTGTGGTGTCTCTGCACGTCTTTCAGGGGCAGACCGTTTTTCCACTGCCGGCTGTTTGCCGATGGACGCGGTGTAGAACGGAGCAGTTATCGGTAATATCTGCGCCCGGTGCTCATAGCCAAGCACCGCACCCACCGACAACACGCCGGCCAGATACCACGGCCACATGCTTGTCCTGGCCTGCTTGCGGCTCGTGCGCCGCTTCTGACCTTTCCTGACCGCCGTCTTCGCCATCACCCAAATCCCCTTTTCGCCCGCGCATTATCGCGGCAAGGGATTGCCGAAAACTTTAAGCATCGGGAAAATCTGCGGCCTGGCACGCCCCTTTGCCGCAATTTCCCCAACCACAAAAAACCTCCCCGCTTTTTCCGGCGATTTACCGCATTTTCCAAAATCAGCACTTGCGCGCCAAGTCCCGATTATATACGCCTCTTTTCGGTTCGGAGCGTAGCGCAGCCCGGTAGCGCACTTGACTGGGGGTCAAGGGGTCGTGGGTTCGAATCCCGCCGCTCCGACCATTTTTCTCCTTGATATTCCCAGCTCAGCACCTGTCACCTTTTCTTTTCTACCGGAAGAAAAAGCGTGGATGGGCCCTGCGGCAGCCGAAACTGCCGTAAAAATTCCACTCCGCCATTCCACTCTGCGATAGTCTGCAATCCGCTACGCAACGCGCCGCAGATCGCAGCACCTTGGCTATACGATGAAGAAATCGGCGTTGGTCATCGTAAGGTCATGGCCGACCGTGGCAAATTGAACGGCTGCTGCGGCACCTGTGCCGTCCTTATCGTAACTGACGGCGCCGGTTGTCGAATCGTAGATGATCCGGTCGGACGCGTCGGCAGCTGCGGAACCGATATGAAAGGCGGCGGCGGCAAGCTTGCCGGTGACGCTGAGGGCCGTGAATACCGCGTTTTCAAGCCGTATGGTGTCGTTTGCCACGGAGAAGTCGGTAATCGCGTCGATATTTGCCGATCCAAGCCGGCTGTTGAAGAAAAACGTATCGTTGCCGGTTCCGCCGCGCAAGACATCGTTTCCAAGGCCGCCACCGATCAAATCGTTGCCCGCGCCGCCCGACAGGTCGTTGGCATGGTTGCCGCCAAAGATCTGATCGTTGAACTTGGTTCCGATGACATTCGGTATGTTCTTCACTGTGTCGGTATTTCCAAACCCGTCCTTGGCGGTATCGGCTGCCAGGCCGCCCTGCTTTCCATTGCCAAGCAGATTGACGGTGACGCCGCGCGTGCCGCCGCTAGCAGCATCGCGGCTGTAATCGACGGTATCCGAGCCGGAATTGCCATTCAGGTTGTCATTGCCCCGGCCGCCGATCAGCGTGTCGGCACCGCCGCCGCCCTTGATCGTATCGTTGCCAGCGCCACCATTCAGGACATTGGCACCGCCATTGCCGGTCAACTTGTCGGCCCCCGACCCACCGGTGATATTCTCGATATTGCGGATCGTGTCTTCAGCGATCCCGCCGACCGTGACCGTTGTATTGGCCGCGCCCTTGAGGGTAACAACGACGGACCCGGTCTTGTCGGTATAGAGCGCCGTGTCGATGCCCGCACCGCCGTCAAGCACATCCTTGCCGCCAGCGCCCTTGAGGATATCGTTGCCGCCGAAACCGGAAAGAACGTCGGCGAGCGGCGTCCCGTTCAGCGTGTCGTCACCGTTCAAGGCAAGGCTCAGGAGCCCTTGCGTGTTGTTTTGCGACGCGTACTGGTGAACGTCGGTGGCGGCAATGTTCAGCCCTGTCACCAGCAGCGCGGTGCTGCCGTTGACCACATATCGCACCGACGAAACAGTGCCGCCGGTCGGCACGTCAGACGCATCAAAGGTGAAGCCGCTGCCCTTGAACAGCGTGTAATTCTTCGCATTGTCGAAATATTTCGCCGATACCGGCGAGACCGCCGATAGATCGTAGTCGTACAGGCCATCAACCTGCAGCATGTCGAATTTAATTGGAAATGCAGTCCCACCACTGACAACGGCCATCTCACCCTCCACAGCCAAGCCTATATATGAGTAATTCATAATATACAGGGAATTGCCGATCGGTCGACCTGAAGACGTGCTGATAGCTCTAAGTGTTTATTCTGCGTTGTATGGGAGACTGGCCATCTGCCTTCAATGAACCGAAATATCCGTCTCCGGCTCTTCCAGGAACGATTCGATCCCGTCGCGTTCGACGGTGGCCAAAAACTCCTCGAAGGCTTCCTTGTCGGTGGCGAAGGGCTCTTCCCAGACGGTCAGGCCTTCGTCCTGATCGATCACTTCCATCGTCCAGCCGCCGGTGCTGCCTTCCGTGCGGAAGATATCGACCAGCACGGTGATGTCGTCTTCGGTGAATTCGCCGGAAAAATCGGAATGTTCGAGCTTTTGCTTCTTCGTCATGGTCATCATGCCTGTTTCGCGTTGGTGACACTGTATAATTCCTCAACCCGGTTCCGGTTCAAAGAAAGTTTCAGCATCGTTGAACTGCTACAGCGGCTCCTGCACATCCTGTTTGGCTGCATCCTGTTTGGCCGCATGCTGATTGGCCGCATCCTGTTTGGAACGGGGCGAGGCCGTCGCCATCAAGCGGCCCCGGGAGCGTTCGCGGGTGGCGATGCCTTCGAGCCGCTTGGCGGCTTCCTTGATTTCAAGCGGCGAAAACAGACAGCGGTACTGCGCGCTCGTCATTGCCGCCTCCATCGAAAGTTCGGTTTTCTTTGCCTCGATCAGCCGTTCCAGGCCGGTGGTGCCGGGCTTGAACACGAGTTCCCTGGCAGCCTCGACGCCGCCCTTGAGGATGACCAGGCGGCGAAACAGCACGGGCCGGAAGCCGATGCGGGCGCAGTGATCGTAGAGCGCCAGCATCTCGCCGTGAAATTTCGCCTGCAGGGTCCTGTTCATCCTGTTCTCTCTCAATCGCATGCCGGGGAGACGATAGCCGGTTGCACCGGAACCAAGCTACCCGACTGAGGGCAAGGCCAAAAGACCTCCCTATGCAGTATCTTGGTGATGCCTCAGTCCTGAACCGCAATCTCCGCTTCGGCGGCTGCCGCCAGAAACGCTTTTCGCGCGTCTTCTGCCGGGCGCTTGCCTTCGACGACCTCGGCGCAGATCCCCAGTGCCCGGTCGAGCGCCGGTGCATCCTCCAGCGGCCAATCCTCGATCATCGCCCAGGAAGCCTCCGTGGTATTGGAGATGGTCACGTATCTGCCCGGCCCTTCCAGGGCAAGCGTCACGCTTTTCGTCCAGGGCTTTTCCATCGTCTCGCCTTGCTCACAAATTCGGTCGGGGTTCCTACCATGAACGGCAGGGCGGCACGAGAGGAAAGCGGCGGCGCAAAGGGCAGGCCGCTGCGGTGAGGCGGGCTCAGCGCACCTGGTCAAGCAGGCGCTTGCATTCGAGCAGATCATAGAGCGCTTCCTGCAAAAGCGCCCTGTCCTCCTTGCCGACAGATGTCTTTCCGACGGAGATCTCCGGCGTTTCGTCATTGCCGCCCACGAAGGAGAAGAAGCGGCGGCTGGCCGGTGCCTTGGCGCGGCCGACGATCTGATCTTCTTCGGGATTGCCGAGTTTCGGCTGCACCTGCTCTTCGATATTGGCCGCCGCCAGCGCTTCGACCGTTGCCAGGTCGCCGCTGGCGATGGCTGCGACGAACTTGTTGCCGTTCATCTTCAACAGCTTCTGCACGCCCTTGATCGTATAGCCGTGATCGTAAAGCAGATGGCGTATGCCCTTGAGCAGATCGACGTCTTCCGGCCGGTAATAGCGGCGGCCGCCGCCGCGTTTCATCGGCTTGATCTGCAGGAAGCGCGTCTCCCAGAACCGCAGCACATGCTGCGGCAGGTCGAGATCGTCGGCCACCTCACTGATGGTGCGAAATGCATCCGGGCTCTTGTCCATGTCTTCCCCCATTCCGCATCGTGCGATCGATCATGCAAATCCGGCTCGCGGCCTTGCACCCCGAGTCTAAACTGCCGTCGCTGCGGATGATTACACGAATCATGCGCATTTCAACGGCTTAAGGACGTGTTTTCAACCACTTTAATGATGGAGGATGAAATTAGAGCGCCGGGGATTGCGGTTTCAACTTGGCCTTGCGCTGCAGATGCGCCTTGAGCACGCGCTGTTTCAGCACGTTGGATGCCTTGAACGTCATGACGCGGCGCGGGGAAATCGGCACTTCCTCGCCGGTTTTCGGGTTTCGCCCGATGCGCTCGTTCTTGTCGCGAACCTGGAACGTCGCGAAGGAGGAAAGCTTGACGCTCTCGCCGCGCACGATGGCGTTACAGATTTCATCGATCACGGTCTCCACCAGTTCGGCCGATTCCGTTCGCGAAAGACCGACCTTGCGAAAAACCGATTCGGCCAGGTCTGCTCGTGTTACCGTTTTTCCGCTCATCTTCCCCCACCGATTTTCTTGTAATATCGATTAGCCCGGAAAGAGTATTGCCCTTGTCCATTCCGGTCAAGCGTCTGCACCATATCACATTTTTTTACCAGCGCAGCAGCACGGAACCCCAGGTGAAGCCACCCCCCATCGCCTCAAGGAGGACGAGATCACCCTTTTTGATGCGGCCGTCGGAGGCTGCGACATTCAGCGCCAGCGGAATGGAGGCTGCCGATGTGTTGCCGTGGAGATCGACGGTGACAACCACTTTCTCCAGCGGAATACCCAGTTTCTTCGCCGAACCGTCGATGATGCGGCGGTTGGCCTGGTGCGGCACCAGCCAGTCGAGATCATCGGCCGTCGTGCCGGTCGCCTCGAAGGCGGCCTCGATCACGTCGGTGATCATGCCGACCGCATGCTTGAAGACCTCGCGGCCTTCCATGCGCAGATGGCCGACCGTGCCGGTGGTCGAGGGACCGCCGTCCACATAGAGTTTTTCCCTGTGGGCGCCGTCGGAGCGCAGCTGCGTGGTCAGGACGCCGCGATCGGCGGTCGTGCCCTCGCCTTCCTGGGCCTCGAGGATCAGCGCACCGGCGCCATCGCCAAACAGCACGCAGGTCGTGCGGTCGTTCCAGTCGAGAATGCGCGAGAACGTCTCGGCGCCGATCACCAGAATCCGCTTGGCAAGCCCGCCGCGAATATAGGCGTCGGCGGTGGTGACGGCAAAGATGAAGCCGGAACAGACCGCCTGCAGGTCGAACGCTGCGCCATGATGCATGCCAAGGCGGTTCTGGATATTGACGGCGGTGGCCGGAAAGGTGTTGTCGGGCGTCGAGGTCGCAACGATGATCACGTCGATATCGGCGGGCGTGAGGCCTGCATTGGCAAGCGCTGCGCGGGCAGCCCCCTCGCCGAGCGACGCCGTGGTTTCGCCTTCGCCGGCGATGTAGCGCTGGCGTATCCCGGTGCGCTGCACGATCCATTCGTCGGACGTGTCGACCTTGTCTTCCATTTCGCGATTGGTCATCACCCGCTGCGGGAGTGATGCCCCGAAACCGCGAACCACAGAACGGATCATACTTTTCAAACCTCGTCTGCCGTGCCGGTCGCTGCACCTTCGGTAGGGCGCGAGGCATGGTATTTTTGCAAATCGTTTTCGATCTTGGCCTTCAGGCCGTTGCGGACCATGTCATAGCCCACGTCGATAGCGGCTGCGAAACCTTCCGCATCCGTTCCTCCATGGCTCTTGATCACGACACCATTAAGGCCAAGGAAGACGCCGCCGTTCACCTTTCTGGGATCCATCTTTTCGCGCAGCCGGTCGAAGGCGCCCTTGGCGAGGATATAGCCGATCTTGGCCAAAAGCGTCCGCGACATCGCAGCCCGCAGATACTCGGCGATCTGGCGCGCCGTGCCTTCGGCAGCCTTCAGCGCGATATTGCCGGAAAAGCCTTCGGTGACCACCACATCCACCGTGCCGCGGCCGATATCGTCACCCTCGACGAAACCGAAATAATCGATGCTGTCGATGCCGGCTTCACGCAGCAGGCGTCCGGCTTCCTTGACCTGCTCCTGGCCCTTGATCTCTTCCACGCCGACATTGAGCAGACCGAGCGTCGGACGCTCCACCTCAAACAGCGCGCGCGCCATGGCGCCGCCCATTAGGGCGAAATCCATCAGCTGCTGTGCATCGGCGCCGATCGTCGCGCCGACATCGAGCACGATGCTTTCGCCCTTCAGCGTCGGCCAGATGGCCGCGATTGCGGGGCGCTGGATGCCCTGCATCATCCGCAGGCAAAACACCGACATAGCCATCAGCGCGCCGGTATTGCCGGCAGAGACGACCACATCGGCCTCGCCCTTGTTGACGGCTTCGATCGCCTGCCACATGCTGGCCTTGCCACGGCCGCGCCGCAGCGCCTGGCTCGGCTTCTCGTCCATGGCGATCGCCAGTTCCGAGGCATGAAAGGTGCTGCTGGCCTTGAGCTTCGGATATTTTTCCAGAAGGGGAGCACATTGCTCTTCAAGACCGTAGAGCGCAAAACGGATATCGGGATGCCGCTCGAGCGCCTTGGCGGCGCCTGGAATGACGACCTGCGGACCGAAGTCGCCGCCCATCACATCAAGAGAAATTCTGACCACGCGTGCCCTATCCTTTTTTCCTGCCACACTGCATGTTTCGTTCCGGCGCAATCAGTCTGGGCGATGGAGACACACGTGTTTTCATGACGTTTGAGACGTAACGGCCCCACTCACGGGACAAAACGGCCCAACGGGCTGGATTTCGGCCAAAATACCGTTTTTCGCTGACGTGACAACCGATTTGTGCCACGTGCCGTTGCGGACTCAGTCCTTTTTCCAATCCTTGAGGGCTGCGAAGGGATTTGGGCGGACATCGTCTTTTTCGCTGCTTTCGATCCGCTCGCCAAAGCTCGCGCCCTGCTTGCGCGGGTAGGGGTCGATGGCCAGTGCTGCGTGTTCGGTCACGGCCAGACCGACATCGATCGTGTCACCACTGAACATGTCGGGAAGGTCCGGGCCTTCCGGATCGAGAATCATCTCGCCGCTATCGTTGGCGGCAATGCGCGCCAGCCGCGATCCTTCCGGCACGAAGATCGCTTCGACGGGCTCGTCAATGTATGATTGCACCGGCTCCAGCGTGACGACGCAGGCCTGGACGATCTTTGCCTGGACCCGGCCCTTGATCTTGACGCCATCCCGCTTCCAGCGCGCGATCTGCAGCTCCGATGTCAGCGACTTGACCTCCAGCACATTCCAAAGGTCGCGCAGCGCCTTCAGTTCGGCCTCGTCGGCTGTCAGACGCACCGTCACGGCGTTGGCTGAGATATTGCCGACCTTCACGGGATAGGAGAATGCGGGCTTTTCGTCATGGTGCATGGTCTGGTCCTTTCGGGCGGCGATACCGCCCAAGATAGTGCTTGCGGCCATTGCGAAGCGCCGGCCTTGCGTCTTGCGACGACGATCAGGCGGCCGCCGGCGGCAGGTCGATCCGGCCAGTTTCTACGACATCCTCGCCTTGCTGCGCAAGCTGGGCCTCGGCGGACAGAAGATAGTCAGCAAGGCTAAGCATCGACAGCGCCTGATCGTCCGTCTCGGGATGGAAATTGCGCTTCAAGGCGGCGGCCAGCTCATCGCGATCGCGGCGCTCCAAGGCGGCGGCATAGCTTTCCAGACGGCCATAAAACATCGAGGCCAGCTTCTTCATGCGCTTGGGCACGCCGACGTCGCCGACGCCGAGTTCGCGGATCGAGTGATCGACATCCTCGAAAAATGCGTCGATGATCTCCTGGGCGATCTCTTGGCCGGCGCGTTGCGAGCTGCGGGTGCGGCGGAAATAGAGGATCAGCGATGCCGACAGCATCTCGAAACGGCCCATCACGGTGTCTGGAACATCAAGGTCGGTATAGAGATACGGACGGCGGGCGGCGGCGGTCAAAAGCGCATATTGGCGCTTAACTATGGCCGTATTGCCGTTTTTTTTACCGAACAGTCCGAAGATCATCATAAAGCCCAAGTTTGACTGCTTCAAAATGCGCAAGCGCGCGCATCCTGTTATTGCATGATTGCGGAAGCTGGTTTACCGAAGCAGGCACGAAATGCAATGGCGCATCTGCCAGCGTTACCTTGAGGGAGATGTCGTTGACGAAACGGTATTTCAGGTCAGACATGAAATTTCTGAACAACGTCGCTTTTACATTGGCAATTTGCGTAACCACCCTTTCCGGCTGCAAGACGGCCGAGATGCTGAATACCGGCGAAACCCTCAATCAGGGCTATGTGGTCGATCAGGAGACGTTGGCGCTTGCGCCTGTCGGCTCCAGCCGCGAGCAGGTGGTCCTGTCGCTTGGCACGCCATCGACCACGGCGACCTTCGACAATGAGGTGTTCTACTACATTTCACAGAAGCGTCAGCGCCCGGTCGCCTTCATGAAGCCGAAGCTGGTCGAACAGAGCGTACTCGCCGTCTATTTCGACAAGGATGGCGTCGTCACGCAGCTGGCGCATTACACGCTGCAGGACGGCAAGGTCTTCGACATGATTTCCCGCACGACGCCGACCGGCGGCAAGGAAATGACCTTCCTCAGCCAGGTTCTCTCCGGCAATGGTATCGGCAAGAGCATGGCGAATTCGGTGTTTGGGAATAACAGCACCAGCCGGAACCGCTAAAAGCGAAAGCCCGTACGGCGGTTGCCGTTCCGATCGGTTTCCAGTCTCATCCTCCGCGGCATCTCTGATGCCGCGGAGTATCAATTTCAGGCTACTTATCCCGCAAGAACAGCAAGAAGCAGAAGCGCTACGATATTGGTGATCTTGATCGCCGGATTGACGGCGGGACCTGCCGTATCCTTGTAGGGGTCCCCGACTGTATCGCCGGTGACGGAGGCCTTGTGGGCTTCCGACCCCTTCATGTGGCGTGTGCCGTCCTTATCGACGAAGCCATCCTCGAAGCTCTTCTTGGCATTGTCCCAGGCGCCACCGCCGGACGTCATCGAAATCGCCACGAAGATGCCGTTGACGATCACGCCGAGCAGCGAGGCACCGAGGGCTGCAAAGGCAGACGCCTTGGAGCCGGAGATGAGCAGCACGCCGAAATAGACGACGACGGGCGCCAGGACCGGCAGAAGCGACGGCACGATCATTTCGCGGATCGCCGCCTTCGTCAGCATATCGACGGCACGGCCATAATCCGGGCGGTCGGTTCCAGCCATGATGCCCGGCTTTTCCCGGAACTGGCGGCGGACTTCCTCGACCACGGCACCGGCCGCACGGCCGACGGCCGTCATGGCGATACCGCCGAACAGGTAGGGGATGAGACCGCCGAAGATCAGGCCGGCGACGACATAAGGGTTGGACAGATCAAACGAGATCGTTCCGACATCGGCGAAATACGGGTATTTGTCGCCATTGGCGGCAAAATATTTCAAGTCGTTCGAATAGGCGGCAAACAGCACCAGGGCGCCGAGACCGGCAGAGCCGATCGCATACCCCTTGGTCACGGCCTTGGTCGTGTTGCCGACCGCGTCCAGCGCGTCGGTCGATTTGCGGACTTCCGGGGGAAGACCGGCCATTTCGGCGATACCACCGGCATTGTCGGTGACCGGACCGAAAGCATCCAGTGCCACGATCATGCCGGCAATGCCGAGCATGGCAGTGACGGCAATGCCGGTGCCGAACAGGCCTGCCAGCTGGTAGGTCGAGATGATGCCGCCGACGATGACGATCGCCGGAAGCGCCGTCGATTCCAGCGACACGGCAAGGCCCTGGATGACGTTGGTGCCATGGCCGCTGACGGACGCCTGGGCGATGGAATTGACCGGCCGCTTGTTGGTGCCGGTATAGTATTCGGTGATGACAACGATCAGCGCGGTGACCACGAGGCCGAGAATGCCGCAGATGAACAGGTTGGTGCCGGTAATGTCCTTGCCCTCGACGGTGCCGATCGAGCCCCAGCCGATGGTCAATGACGTTGCGATGGCAAGGCCGACGATCGACAACAGGCCGGTGACGATCAGGCCCTTGTAGAGCGCGCCCATGATCGAACCGTTCGAGCCGAGCTTGACGAAGAAGGCGCCGATGATCGAGGTGATGATGCAGGTGCCGCAGATGGCGAGCGGATAGCTCATCACGAGGCTGAGATTGGCCGCGCCGGCAAAGAAGATCGCCGCCAGAACCATGGTGGCAACAATCGAGACGGCATAGGTTTCGAACAGGTCGGCCGCCATGCCGGCGCAATCGCCGACGTTATCACCGACATTGTCGGCGATGGTGGCGGGGTTGCGCGGATCGTCTTCAGGAATGCCCGCTTCCACCTTGCCGACGAGATCGCCGCCGACATCGGCACCCTTGGTGAAGATACCGCCGCCGAGACGGGCGAAGATCGAGATCAGCGAGGCACCGAAGCCGAGCGACACGAGAGCGTCGATCACCTCACGCGAGCCTTCGGCAAGGCCAAGGCCGGCCGTCAGGACGAGATAGTAGATGGTGACGCCGAGCAGTGCCAGGCCAGCCACCAGCATGCCGGTGATCGCACCGGACTTGAAGGCGATATCGAGACCCGCTGCAAGACTGACGGAGGAAGCCTGCGCGGTGCGCACATTGGCTCTAACCGACACATGCATGCCGATGAAACCGGCCGCACCCGACAAAACAGCGCCGATCAGGAAGCCGATGGCGGCTGTGACGGAGAGAAGGAGCCAGGCACCGACAAAGACGACGGCACCGACGATGGCAATGGTCATATATTGACGTGTGAGATAGGCCTGCGCCCCCTCGCGTATGAAGCCTGCAATCTCTTGCATGCGGGCATTGCCCTGATCGGCAGACAGCACCGACCGCGTCGCCCAGATGGCATAGACCACCGAAAGCAACCCGCATGCGATAACGCCCAGAAGTATGGTCATTTCGCGATTTCCTCCGTTTAGCCTGCGGGCTCACTCCGTTCCACAGGCCCCCAAAAAGCGCTGCAGACCAAGCCTCCTCTTCAAGCGCGGGCTGCATACGTGGCTGCAGAGTGCTGTGGCGAATCGGGATCGTCAAGCCGCCATAAAAGGAAAAACCCACGTTTTTCGGTAGGTTGGCGGCGGCTTACCGGTCGGCAATACAACTTTTGGAGATAAACCTCAGGCGGCGCGCCGTCTTTCGGCGGCAAACAGCGAAACGAGCAGCAAAAGGCAGAATGCCGTCACCGGCCAGACGGCGGCGCTGAGCATGTCCCAGCCATAGGCGGTCAGCACCTTGCCGGAGCCGAAGGAGGCAATGGCAACGGCGGTAAACAGGATGATATCGTGAAAACCCTGAACCATGTCGGCCTCCTGCGGCCGGTAGCTGGAGGCGACGATCGCGGTCGAGCCGATGAAGCCAAAGTTCCAGCCAGCGCCCAGCAGGATCAGCGCGCCCCAGAAATTCCACAGCGCAATCCCCGCATGCGCCACCAAAGCACACGCCATCAGGATGACCAGCCCGGCGGCGACCACCCTCTCCGCCCCATAGCGGCTGACCAGCATGCCGGTGAAGAAGCTCGGCGCGAACATGGCCAGCACATGCCACTGGATACCGAGCGTCGCGAGGTCCTGCGAGAAGCCGCAACCGACCACCATGGCAATCGGCGCTCCGGTCATCATGAAGGTCATCAGCGCATAGGTGGAGATGCCGCAAACCATGCCGGTGAGAAAACGCTGCGTCAGAACGATCTCGCGCAACGGGCGCACCGGCCCCAGGGATTGGGCTCCTGCGGCAGGGCGCTGATCCGGCAAACGCAGAAATGCCAGAATGGCGATTGCGGCAAGACAGGTGGGAACCAGCGCAATGAAAGCGCCGGCAAAGAAGACCGGTGCCAGCGCGTCCTTGGTGAGGATGACGAGTTGCGGCCCCAGCACCGCCGACACCATGCCGCCCGCCAGAATCCAGGAGATTGCCCGTGGTTTGTAGAATGGGGGAGACGCATCGGCAGCGGCGAAGCGCAGTTTCTGGGTGAAGCCGCCGGCGATGCCACAGATGCAGAAACCGAGCGCCAACAGCCAGAAATCGCTTTGAAACAGCGCATAGGCGGCCATCAGGCCGCCCCCGGCCCCCAGAAGCGCACCGGTCATGAAGGCTGCCTTGCGGCCCAGAAACCGGGACATGGCCGCGACGAAGATCGCGCCGAGCGCCACGCCGACATTGAACCCGGTCAGCGGTGCCGTCGCCAGCGACTTGTCCTCGCCGAGCAATTGGTAGCCGGCGACCCCGCCGACGGAAAAGACGATGGGGCCAATAGTGCCGAGAATGGCTTGCGCTGCCGTCAGCAGATAGACGTTGCGGCGGGCACCGCGCAGGTCATGATCTATGCCCTGCCCTTCGCCTGCCTGATCTGTCATCGCAACGCTTACTTCTTGACGTCGGTTCTGATCGTGCGGGCGATCCGGTCGAGCACGGCGTTGACCAGCTTGGGCTCATCATCTTCGAAGAACGCCTTGGCGATCTCGACATATTCGGTGACGATGACGGCGACCGGAACATCCTTGCGTTCGCGCAGCTCGAACGTGCCGGCGCGCAGGATGGCGCGAACGGTCGAATCGAGACGCGACAGGGCCCAGTCGTCCTGAAGGGCGGTGCCGATCAGCGGATCGAGCAGGCGCTGGTCGCGCACGACGCCGGCAACGATCGAACGGAACCAGGAGGCATCCGCCTTCAGATAGGTATCGCCGTCGATCTCCTGGCCGAGACGATGGGTCTCGTATTCGGCGACGATCTCCAGAACGCCGGTTCCGCCGACATCCATCTGGTAGAGCGCCTGAACGGCGGCAAGACGCGCCGCGCCACGCTGGTTTGCCTGCTTGATCGGCTGCTCGGCCGGCGGATTGGTCGGAGTATCGCTCACTGCTCGCCGCCCAGCTTGATCTTCAGGTCGATCATGGTGAGCGCCGCGCGGGCCGCAAAGCCGCCCTTGTCGCCTTCGCTCTTCTTGGCGCGGGCCCAGGCCTGCGCGTCGTTTTCGACGGTCAGGATCCCGTTGCCGATGGCCAGGCTTTCGCTGACGGTCAGATCCATCAGCGCGCGCGAAGATTCGTTGGCGACGATGTCGAAATGATAGGTCTCGCCACGGATGACCATGCCGAGCGCGACAAAACCGTCATACTCGGTGCCGCCATTGTCGATGCCATCCAAAGCCATGGCGATTGCCGCCGGGATTTCGAGTGCACCTGGCACGGTCACGACGTCATAGGTCGCGCCGGCTTCCTTCAGCGCCGATGTGGCGCCATCAAGCAATGCGTCGGCCATATCGTCATAGAAACGCGCTTCCACAATCAGAATATGTGGTTTTTCGGTATCTGACATTTGTCACCTGTCTGAAATTGGGGGCCGGACATCTCCAGCGCAGGCGGCGGTCAAATCACGCCGGAGCCCGGTTGGCAAGCAATTTTCGCGGCCTTGGCCGATTTGACCGGGCGGGCACGCATGGTTGCAGCCGATAATACCGCAATTGCCGCCATCTTTTCAACCTGATGGCATCTCTATAGAGGTTTTGTCGAGGTGGAGAAAAACATGACAAAGATGCAGAAACCCGTCGTCAATCCGGCGGAGCTTACGCTTGAACATTCGCAAAACGGCACGTTCTTTGAATCCCGTGACGCATCTTTCGGGGCGCAACTGGGCCTGCAGGACCTCGGCATCGGCTATAGCGAGGTGCCGCCGGGAAAATCCAGCTGCCCGTTCCACAATCACCATATCGAGGAAGAGCTGTTCGTCATCGTCAGCGGGCAAGGCGAGTACCGCTTTGGCGCCAACCGCTATCCGGTCAAGCCCGGCGACGTGCTGGGCGCGCCGGCCGGTGGTCCCGAGACCGCCCATCACCTGATCAATACCGGCACCGTCCCGCTGGCCTATCTGTCGATTTCGGCCAACGCCAAGGCTGAAATCGTCGAATATCCGGATTCCGGCAAGTTCCTCGCCAAGTCGCGCGCCACGCCCGGCAGCAAGCCCGTCTTCCGCTTTGTCGGGCGCGCCGACAGCGCAACAGATTACTGGGACGGCGAGCCAGGAATCTGATCAAATACCGGCATCGCCATTTCACACGGACCTTCCCATGCACAGCGTCCCTACCATTGAAACAGAACGCCTGATCCTGCGTCCCTACCGCCGCGACGACTTTACACCCTATGCCGCGCTTTTCGCCGATCCCGAAGTCACGCGCTTCATCGGCGGCGTGCCGTTTTCGCGCGAGCAGGCCTGGACGCGCTTCCTGCGCCAGGTCGGCATGTGGCACTATTTCGGCTTTGGCTTTCTGGCCTTACAGGACCGCGAAACCGGCCAGTTTATCGGCGAGGCCGGTTTTCACGATGTCCACCGCAGCATCACGCCCTCGCTCGAAGGCACGATGGAAACCGGCTGGGCGCTCTCGCCGCGCTCCCACGGCCATGGACTGGCAACCGAGGCCGTCAGCGCGGCGATGAAATGGGGCGACCAGCAATTTCCGTCGCTGAAGAAGACCTGCATCATCGATATCAGCAACCGCGCCTCACTCCGAGTGGCCTCGAAGCTGAATTTTAGGGAAACCGGCCGCACAACCTATCACGGGGCGAATGTGGTCATGCTGGAACGCTGATCCGCCGGTTACGCATACACCAGAACTATTGGCAGACTTCCCGGATGCCGGCACGGCATGAACTGGGCCACCCTTCCGTCATCCCAAGATCGGGCCGCACCGTCAGGCAGCGCCGAAATGAGAAGGCTGCAGTACCGAGGAAGGCGTAGGGCAGCCGACGTTTCCTGCGGCTGCAATGTGCTATTTTCAAGAGCCTGTCACGCTGCCCAAGCTTCGCCGGTTGCGGCCTATCCGTAACGTGGGAGCGGCACTGCAGGCGCATCGGTTGCGCCATCCCGGTCCACGTGGGGGCGTCAACAGGAGGAATGACTGCCAGTTTACGTTCGGGAACCAACATGGCGAATATCAAAGTATATAGCGGCTTCGGTTTTGACATCCGCGACACCGATTTCAGCGAAATCCTCGCTGCGGTATCCTACACCAGCAATGCCACCAGCTTTATTGCCAACTATACGATGGGCCGGGAAGAATTCTTCGGCACCGGCTTTGTCTACGACAGAATGGGCGGACCCACCGGCGGCACCGTCAGCAGCTTTTCCACCTGGTATCAGGCCACGCAGGCCTTCCTCGTCAGCGGCATCAATGTGTCTCTCGCCGGAATTTTTGCAGCGGCCAACACAGCCTCCACCACCGACGATCTCAACCTCATCGCCGGCGCCCTGACCGGAGCCGACCGGTTCGACGGCGGCGATGGTGCCGATTACGTCATGCTTTTCGGCGGCAATGACGTGGCGACTGGCAACGATGGCAATGACACTTTGTTTGGAGGCGCCGGAAACGACACCTTAAGCGGTGGCAATGGCGCCGACTGGCTGAGCGGCGACGCCGGTGCCGACAAGCTTGATGGCGGTGCCGGCATCGACACTGCATCCTATGCGACGGCAACGAAGGGCGTGACGGCAAGCCTTGCCAATGCGGCTATCAATACCGCAGATGCCAAGGGCGACACCTATGTCTCCATCGAAAACCTGGACGGTTCGCGCTTTGCCGACAAGCTCTACGGCAACGCTCTTGCCAACCAATTGTCCGGCGGGGCCGGCAACGATCTCCTGTCCGGCGGTGGCGGTGCCGATATCTTGATTGGCGGCGCGGGCGCCGACAGGCTCGATGGCGGCTCAGGCGCAGACACCGCATCCTATTTGGGCGCGACGGCCCGCGTCGTGGCGAGCCTTGCCAATGCGGCCGGCAATACCGGCGACGCGAAGGGTGATGTCTATGTGTCCATCGAAAACCTGAGCGGCACGGCCTATGCCGACAAGCTGTCTGGCAATGCCGGCGCCAATATTTTGTCCGGCGCGGCGGGCAACGATGTCCTGTCGGGCAATGGCGGCAACGACACGCTGTATGGCGGCCTCGGCGCCGACATTCTGACAGGCGGCGCAGGTGCGGACACGTTCGTGTTCAAGTCTCTCCCGGAGACGACGGTCGCTGCAAGCGGCCGCGATACGATCCTGGACTTTTCCGGCACCGGCGGCGACCGGATCAACCTGTCCGCCATCGATGCCAATTCCCTCCTATCCGGTGATCAGGCATTCACCTTCATCGGGACGGCGGCGTTCAGCGGCAAGGCGGGTGAGCTGAAATACAGCAAGCAGGCATCCGACACCTATATATACGGCGATACGAATGGCGACGGGAAAGCCGACTTTGCCATCCATCTGGATGATGCGGTCGTTCTGACGAAGGGCTATTTCATTCTGTGAACTGGAGAACGGGATACATACGGCAGATTTTGCCCACCGCATGCATCGTCCAAGGGATCGCCTTTCGATTGCAGCAGATATCTGCGGCGCAGGCTACTACTCGGCCTTCGGTGCCGGGAATTCCGCCAGCCGGGCGGCATAGCGTGCCATCGTATCGACTTCGAAATTGACGAAATCGCCAGCCTTGCGCTGTCCCCAGGTCGTCACATCCAGCGAATGCCGGATCAGCAGCACGTCGAAATCCGTACCATTGACGGCATTGACCGTCAGCGACGTACCGTCCAGCGCGATGGAGCCTTTCGGCGCCACGAATTTCGCCAGATGATCGGGTGCGCGCAGGCGAAAACGCGTCGCCTCGCCTTCCGCCTCGACGGAGAGGATTTCGGCCTTGCCATCGACGTGACCGGAGACCAGATGGCCGCCCAGTTCATCACCGATCTTCAGCGAGCGTTCCAGGTTGATCTTCTGGCTGGCCGTCCAACTTGAAATCGTGGTCAGCCGCAGCGCCTCTTCCCAGGCCTCGACCTCGAACCAGCGGCCGTTTGCGCCGTCTTCCGGCAGCGTCGTGACCGTCAGGCAAACGCCGGAACAGGCGATCGAAGCGCCGATGTCGATGCCCTTGGGATCATAGGCGGTAGCGATGCGCAACTTGATGCCCTCATCCAGCGGCGTAATGGTTTCAACTGTGCCGATATCGGTGATAATGCCGGTAAACATCAGAGCGTTCTTTCGTATTCATAGGTGTCGAGCAGGTCGTCGCCGAACGTGTCTGTCCGCCGGTGAACGAAGCCCACCGGGATCAGCTTGCGGTCAAGTGGGGATGGGACCCCCTGTTCGCCAAGGGTTAGCGGCGCGGTAAACAGAAGAATCCGGTCAACCAGTCCGTCATTGAGGAATTGCTGCGCCGTGCGCGCGCCGCCTTCGACCAGAAGCGAGGATACGCCGCGCGTGGCAAGCGCCGCAAGCAGATCGGCCGGCGCCTTCGGGTCACAGACCACGACCTCGACACCGGCTGCCTCCAATGCCTGCTGGCGCTCGAGAAAGGCGACCGAGCCGTCGCTCTCGCCGGTGACGATCAGGACCGGGACAGCGCGTGCCGTTGTTGCCAGCTTGGAGGTCACGGGCAGGTTGAGATCCCCGTCGATGACGATGCGCAGCGGCGAGCGATGCTCCAGCCCCGCAATCCGCGTGGTCAGTTCCGGGTCGTCGGCAATGGCGGTGCCGATGCCCACAAGGATTGCATCGGTTTCCGATCGCAGCCGGTGCACGATGTCACGGGCGGGAGCGCCGGTAATGCTCACCTGCCCCTGCCCCTTGATACCGATCATGCCATCGGCAGAAACGGCAAGTTTCAGAGTCACATAGGGCCGGTTGTTGCGCTTGCGCATGAGGTAGCCCTCAAGCTCGCGCTCGCCCTCTTCCTCCAGCACGCCGGTGACGACTTCGATACCGGCATCGCGCAACTTCTCCAGCCCATGTCCGCAGACACGCTCATCCGGATCGACGACGGACACGACGGCACGGGCGATGCCGGCGGCAATCAGGGCATCGGCGCAGGGCGGCGTCTTGCCATGGTGGGAACAGGGTTCGAGCGTCACATAGGCCGTCGCGCCGCGCGCGGCCTCGCCGGCGGCGGCAAGCGCCTGCGTCTCGGCATGCGGCCTGCCGCCAATGGCCGTCACCGCGCTGCCAACGATCTTGGCGCCTTCGCCATCGTTGCGGACGATGACGCAGCCGACGGACGGATTGGAACCGGTGGCACCCAGATGCTGGTGTGCCAGGCGCAGTGCCTCGGCCATAAAACGCTCGTCGTCAGCCAGTTCCGTCATGTCGATGCCATCCCTCACCCTGCAAACGTCAAACGCCGCCCTTTCCGGCGGCGCAAGTCCTTGGCGTCAGGCGCCAGGATCGCGTGCGATCTTGGCGCTGATCTCGGCAATGACCTTCTCGAAATCGTCCGCATGGGAGAAATCGCGATAGACCGAGGCGTAGCGGACGAAGGCGACGTCATCGAGACCTTTTAAAGCCTCGAGCACCTGCAGGCCGATTTCCTCGGACGGAATTTCCGTCTCGCCGGAGCTTTCCAGCCGCCGGACGATGCCGGACACCGCCCGCTCGATGCGGTCACGATCGATCGGCCGCTTGCGCAGCGCGATCTCGAACGACCGCAGCAGCTTGTCGCGGTCGAACGGCGCCTTGCGGCCGGTCTTCTTCAGGATCATCAGCTCGCGAAGCTGCACCCTTTCGAAGGTCGTGAAGCGGCCGCCGCAATCCGGGCAGATGCGCCGGCGGCGGATGGCGGCGCCATCCTCCGCAGGACGGCTGTCCTTCACCTGGCTGTCTTCCGATCCGCAATAGGGGCAGCGCATTCGAGCTCCTTCATCAGACGTCGTCGATTACAGGTAGGGATACATCGGGAAACGGTCGGTCAGCTTGACAACCTTTTCACGCACACCGGCTTCGACCACAGCATTGCCTTCATCGGAATTGGCGACCTTGAGGCCATCGAGAACCTCGACGATCAGGTTGCCGATTTCGCGGAAGTCGGCTTCCTTGAAACCGCGCGTCGTACCGGCCGGCGTGCCGAGGCGGACACCGGAGGTGACGAACGGCTTTTCCGGATCGAAAGGGATACCGTTCTTGTTGCAGGTGACATAGGCGCGGCCAAGAGCTGCCTCGGCGCGCTTGCCGGTGGCGTTCTTCTTGCGCAGGTCGACCAGCATGAGATGGTTGTCGGTGCCGCCCGAGACGATATCGAGGCCGCCGGCAACCAGCGTTTCCGACAATGCCTTGGCGTTCTTGACGATCTGGGCTGCATAATCCTGGAACTCCGGCTGCAGCGCTTCGCCGAGCGCCACGGCCTTGGCGGCGATGACATGCATCAGCGGACCGCCCTGCAGGCCGGGGAAGACGGCCGAGTTGAACTTCTTTGCCAGATCCTCGTCATTGGTGAGGATCATGCCGCCGCGCGGGCCGCGCAGCGATTTGTGCGTGGTGGTCGTGGCAACATGGCAATGCGGGAATGGTGACGGATGCTGGTTGCCGGCAACCAGGCCTGCAATATGAGCCATATCGACCATCAGATAGGCGCCGACTTCATCGGCGATCTCGCGGAAACGCTTCCAGTCCCAGATGCGGGAATAGGCGGTACCACCGGCGATGATCAGCTTGGGCTTGTGCGTGCGGGCCGATTCGGCCACCGCATCCATATCCAGGAGGTTGTCACCTTCGCGCACGCCGTAGGACACGACGTTGAACCACTTGCCGGACATGTTGACCGGCGAACCATGCGTCAGGTGGCCGCCCGAGTTGAGGTCGAGGCCCATGAACGTGTCGCCCGGCTGAAGCAGCGCCAGGAATACGGCCTGGTTCATCTGCGAACCGGAATTGGGCTGGACGTTGGCGAAATTGACGCCGAACAACTTCTTGGCGCGCTCGATGGCGAGTTCTTCGGCGATATCGACGAACTGGCAGCCGCCGTAATAGCGCTTGCCCGGATAGCCTTCCGCATATTTGTTGGTCATGATCGAGCCCTGGGCCTCGAGCACGGCGCGCGAAACGATATTTTCGGACGCGATCAGTTCGATCTCATGGCGCTGGCGGCCCAGCTCCTTTTCGATCGCACCGAAAATATCCGGATCGGTGTCGGCCAGCGAACGGCTGAAGAAAACATCGGGGTTGACGACGGAAGCGCTCATTCTCAAAGCTCCTTAAGAGGCGGTGGCACGGTGTTTACCGTCCTCGCATGGCAAGGGCAATACGGGCTGTGCGATTTGCGCCATTTCCCCCATTCGCCGCGCCCGGCAGGCAAAGAAAAGGCCGCGCCCCTGTCAAAGGAACGCGGCCTGTCTCGATATCGGCAGATAAGGCTTATTGCGGCAGGTTGTCGCGCTCGACGGAACCGGCTGCCTGCTCGATGCCGGTCGTGGTCTGCAGCGCCAGTTCCTGCTCGCCATCCATCTCGTAGATATCGTCGCGGAACTGCACGACGCCGTCGGTTGCAGCCCAGGCAGTGATATATTTGAAATAGACGGGCACTTCGACCGCAAGCTTGATCGGGGAGTTCTGGCCCGCACGGATCGTCGCCTCGATCTGCTGGCGCGACCAGCCGGGCGTGTCGCGCAGCAGCCAGGTCGTCAGGTCGCGGACGTTCTGGACGCGCACGCAACCCGAGCTTTCGAACCGGGCGAGCTTGTTGAACAGGCCCTGCTGCGGCGTGTCGTGCATATATTCGTTGTTCGGATTGTGGAAGTTGATCTTCGTGGATGCCATGGCGTTGGTCTTGCCGGGATCCTGGCGGAAGGTCAGGTTCGGCGCCTTCTCGGCATTCCAGTCAATCGTTTCAGGCGCAACCTCGTTGCCCTTGCCGTCGATGAGACGGATTGAATTCTTCTTCAGATATTCCGGATCCTTGCGCATCAAAGGAACGATGTCCTTTTCGACGATCGAACGCGGCGATGTCCAGTAGGGGTTGAGGATAACCTCATAGATCTTCGAATTGATGATGTGCGTCTGGCGGCTGATCCGGCCGACAACGGCGGTGTGGCGCGTTGCAACGCGGCCATTTTCGACCGCTTCGATATAAGCGGCTGGAATGTTGACCAGCACGTAGCGTTCGCCCAGATCACCCGACATCGACTGCAGGCGCACGATATTGGTGTTCAACTGGCCGAGCCGCACATCGGCAGCGATATTCAGCGCCTTCACCGAATATTCGCCGAGCACGCCGTCGGACGGCAGGCCGTGACGGGCCTGGAAGCGCTTGACTGCGCCATCGACATAGCTGTCGAAGGAATTGGAAATACCGGCGGAACGCGGCAGGTCGCCTGAAATGATCAACCGTTGGCGCAGGGCCTGAACGGAGGGATCGGAGACGCCCATTTCCAGGCGAACCGGCGAATTGACCTGCGGCCAGCCGCCGGCCGAGACGATCTGCTGATACTGGCCGATGGCGTTCTGGGTGTTGGCGAGCGTGTCCATGCCGAAGATCGGCGTGTTGGACACGACGGCCGTGGCAGATCGCGAAGCCTTGGCATCGAACTGGTCGTCCCAGGTGCCGCGGCGCGGCGCATTGATGATGTCGTCGAGCGCGTCCTGCGCCAATGCGCCGCCGGCCCATGTTGCAGCGCCGAAAGCTGCCACCGAACCAAGGAAGCCGCGGCGCGAAAGTGCATCAATTCCGGTTTTCTTCGACATGTTTCCTACCATTCAAATGCTGCTACGCAAACCGCAGAGCTATCACGAACACGGTTAACAAACGTAAACTATGACCTGCCGTTTCCTGCCCGCCGTTCACATTTGTGAGATGACGAACGCAAAGAGCGGCCAATCGCCGATCAGCGACAGAAGCAACGCAAAACCCGCATTCTCTGGCATCGTCGCTGTCATAGTAATATGGCCGATTCGTGTCACCGGCAGGCAGCACCAGCCTTCGCTGCATCGGCCGTTTGCCGGCGCGGCATTCGGGAGACACTGCCCGCCGCGCTCGCTTGACTTGAAACTGTGGGAAGACACCACGCCGTCTTATGTCGATAACACATGGATAAAGGGAATATCGGGCCTAAAGGTGCTGCCGGATCGGCCGGAGACCGCCAAGGGCAATGATGCGCAGCACCCCGGAGAGCAAAGCTTCAATCCGGGCGATGGCATCGGTTCATCAAGGTGGCGCCTGCCACCCCGTCCGCTTCTCGTCCTGCGGCCACAAAGCCGCAGGAGAGGAGAAACAGCAGTCAGCAAGCCATTGCTTAGAGCTTGTACAACATGGTGTCGTTCCAGAAGCGGTCGAGGCGCTGCAGGAGCTTGTTCATCTGGCCGAACTCGTCGGTGCCGATGCCGCCGACCTTCTGGATCGAACCGATATGGCGTTCATAGAGCTTGGCAACCGTTTCGGCGATCTCCTGGCCCTCGTCGGTCAGGCTGATGCGGACCGAGCGGCGATCGACGCGCGAGCGCTGGTGATTGATGAAGCCGAGATCAACCAGCTTTTTAACATTGTAGGATACGTTGGAGCCGAGATAGTAACCGCGCGAGCGCAGTTCACCGGCGGTCAGTTCCGAATTGCCGATGTTGAAGAGGAGAAGCGCCTGGACGGCGTTGACGTCGGAGCGGCCCGAGCGGTCGAATTCGTCCTTGACGACGTCGAGCAGGCGGCGGTGAAGACGCTCAACCAGGTGAAGGGATTCCATGTAGAGCGAACGGATCGCATCTTCGTGGGGATCTTTGACGGTAACGGCCTGCGGTTTCATTTTGGTGTTCATGATGACTGCCTCACTGTTTTGTTTGGCGGTGTATGTTTCTCTTCCCGCCTTGAGGTAGACACTATCGAATACGTATAAAATTCTACTTAAACACCAGCCTTAACAGCGCCTTACTATCCACAGCCTTTGTCTCAGGGTAAATCAATTCTTGCAGCCTTCGCCAGGCGGGCCCGCTGATGCAGGATCGCGGCCCGGAAAAGCACGAAGGTAACGGCCACTGCGGCATGCAGAATGACGATCAGCGGCTTGGCCCCGAAAATCTGCGGATAGACCTTGAACATGACGATTTCCGCGCCTGCTGCCACCACCCAGATTACAGGCCCCCAAGACACCAGAAGCCACAATCCCAGCGCCGCCACGGGATAAATGACGGCCAGCGCCGTCGCCGCCACCCGCCACGGAACCGGCAACAGATCAAACCGCCCGCCGCCGCCGAACGAAAAGCCGATCAGCATTGCCCAATAGTTCAGCCCGAACCAGAAACACGACACCGCCACCAGCCGCAGGAAAAATCCGAACAGTGTTTCGGTCAGCGACAATTTGGGGATTTTGACAGAATCAAGGGCCATGGCGGCGAAGATAGGCCGCAGGCAGGCGCTTTGCCAGACGGATATTTTTGAACTCTATGGCTGCCGTCCCTCTCTCAAAAAAGTCTGCGGCATTTAACAAAGTTAATTGTAAGAAGACCCTCATTGAGAAAAAAATCCCACACCCGGCCGCTTGGCAGTCTGACCGGGCACGCCAGAACTTGATATTTGGCCTCCCCCCGGGGGAGGCCTTTTTTGGCTGCTGAGCATCCCTACGTTCATAACCCTGGCACCCCAGAGGAAGCCGCACACTCCCTCTTCTCCCCAGCGGGGAGAAGGTGGCCCGCAGGGCCGGATGAGGGGGCCACACGCACATTCATAGAAAACATGAACCCACAAAACTAAGGCAACTGCGCCCGAAGACTTCAAGTTTGTGCCGCGCCGCCCCCTCATCCGCCCTTCGGGCACCTTCTCCCCGCTGGGGAGAAGAGGAAACGTTACCTCCCCCTTCAAGGGGAAGGTAAGAGGAAGCCGCACACTCCCTCTTCTCCCCAGCGGGGAGAAGGTGGCCCGCAGGGCCGGATGAGGGGGCCACACGCACATTCATAGAAAACATGAACCCACAAAACTAAGGCAACTGCGCCCGAAGACTTCAAGTTTGTGCCGCGCCGCCCCCTCATCCGCCCTTCGGGCACCTTCTCCCCGCTGGGGACCGTTGCATAATCGTCGAATTGACTGATGTGGCCGCAGGATAAGCGAGTTCTTTTGCCCTGGCTCGGTCGCCTGAGCAGGTTCTGGGCCGGTTAGGGGTGGTTTTTTCAGTTTCTGGGCGCGGTGCGGCCTTGGTCAGGTGGCCATTGTCACCCAGCGGCGCATGTTGAAGGCGATGGCGGCCATCAGCACCTGCGCTTCCGCCTTGGCAAGGCCACGATAGCGGATCAGGCCAAGACCCATGCGATGCTTGAGCGTGGCGAACGTCGTCTCGACGGCCGCCCGCCGCCGCGATATCAGCCGGTTGAACTGTTCAAGCCGCGGCGGCAGAGCGCGATGGTGACGGTTGGGCCGGCGCATCAGCCGTGGCTTGATGCCCTTGTCCTTCAAGGTCTGTTCGCGGGTATGGGTATGATAGGCGCTGTCGGCCATCACGCAGGCCTCGTCGCCGATGATCAGGCGGTCAGCGACGATGGTGTCGTTGACATTGGCCGGCGTGGTGACAATCCTGCGGATCAGGCCGGAACCTTCATCGACGCCGACATGGGCCTTGTAGCCATAGGCCGAACCGGCCTTGCCCTTGCGCAGGGTGAAGCGGGCATCCGGATCGCTCGGCGCCGCACGCTTCAACCGGCCGGTAGGATCGTCGCGGTCCATGCCGGAGATCGCGGCATCGAAGTCGCGATTGCGGCCTTCGGGCGGCCTTGCCGCCGTCGTTTCGATAACGGTCGCATCCAGCATCGTGCCGCGCCGCAGGATCAGGCCGGCGGCATCCAGTTGCCGGTCGAGTTCGGCAAACAGCGTGTCGAGCAGCGCTTGGCTGACCAAAAGGTTGCGGAAGCGGCAAAGCGTCGAATGATCGGGAACCGTCTCATCCAGCGCAAGGCCGACGAAACGCTTGAACGACAGCCGGTCGCACAGCGCTTCCTCAAGTTCCATGTCGGACAATCCGTAAAGCGACTGCAGCAAAAGCGCCTTGAACATCACAATCGGCTTGTAGGCCGGACGGCCGGCGCTCTTGTCGTCACGCAGACGGTTGAGATGCTTCTCGAAACGATACCACTTCACCAGCGACGACAGCCGCTCCAGACGACCGGCACCCTTGCCTTGCGGCATCAGCGCATCCACAAAACTGAACTGGCCACCATTCCGAACCGACATCGCACCATCTCCGCTGCTCGTAACAACAGAGAATCACAACCACAGAATTTTGCAACGGTTCCCGCTGGGGAGAAGAGGAAACGTTACCTCCCCCTCAAGGGGGAGGGTAAGAGGGAGCGTGGGGACGGTGAAACGCCGCACCCCAATCGTTTTCCTTTGCGCATTGCCCATGATAAACCGCGACGAGATAAGACGAAGCTGACGAAAGACGATATCATGACCGACAAGACCCATGCCGTGGATCTCATCACCGGCCACCGCCGCATGCGCCGCAACCGCAAGGCCGACTGGACCCGCCGGATGGTGCAAGAAAACCGGTTGACGGTGGATGATCTGATCTGGCCGATCTTCGTCGTTCCCGGCACCAATATCGTCGAGCCGATCGAGGCCATGCCCGGCGTCAACCGGATGAGCATCGACAAGGCCGTGGAGGCGGCAAAGCTGGCTGCCGATCTCGGCATCCCTGCCCTTGCGACCTTTCCGAATGTTGATATTTCGCTGCGCGACGATACCGGCTCCAACAGCCTTGCCGAGAACAACCTGATCAACGAGACGACGCGGGCCATCAAGAAGGCCGTGCCCGATATCGGCGTCATCACCGATGTGGCGCTCGATCCCTTCACCAGCCATGGCCATGACGGCATCCTGCGCGACGGCGAAATCGTCAATGACGAGACGGTGGCGCAGATCGCCATCGCCGCCGTGATGCAGGCCGATGCCGGCGCCGACATCATCGCACCGTCAGACATGATGGATGGCCGCATCGGCGCCATCCGCCATGCGCTGGATGCGGCAGGCCACCAGAATGTCGGCATCATGGCCTATGCCACCAAGTTCGCCTCCGCCTTCTACGGCCCCTACCGCGAGGCGATCGGCACCAGTGGCCTGCTCAAGGGCGACAAGAAGACCTATTATATCGATCCCGCCAACGGCACCGAGGCGATGCGCGATGCAGCACTCGATGTCGAGGAAGGTGCCGATATGCTGATGGTCAAGCCGGGCCTGCCCTATCTCGATATTTGCTGGCGGATGAAGGAAAGCTTCGGCCTGCCGGTCTTTGCCTATCAGGTCTCCGGCGAATATGCGCAGATCAAGGCCGCTGCCGCCAATGGCTGGATCGACGGCGAACGCGTCATGCTCGAAACCCTGCTTGCCTTCAAGCGTGCCGGCTGCGACGGCATTCTCAGCTATTTCGCTGTCGATGTGGCCCGCATTCTCGCCAAGCGGTAACGCCCGCTGCCGCCGATCGGCGCAAAAACGTAGCGTGCCGTCAGCCGGGCGTGCGAAAAATGCGGACCCGGTTGCGGCCGGCATCCTTGGCCCGGTAAAGGGCGGCGTCGGCCTGGACGAGAATATCGCTCCAGGTCCGGCCGGTGCCATCCGCCACGCCAAAACTTGCCGTCACGATCAGCATCGTGCCATCGGGTGCTTTCAGCGGGCTTTTCTCCAGCGCCATCCTGAGCTTGCGCGCACCCCAGGCGGCCTCGGCCAGCGAGCCGGCGGCCAAAAGGATGGCAAACTCCTCACCACCGAAACGGGCGGCATAACCGGAGCTCTGCGTGGACTGGCGCATCAAATCGGCGATGGCGCGCAGGACGAGATCGCCGAACGGGTGGCCGTGGCGGTCGTTGATCGACTTGAAGTGGTCGATATCCAGCAGGATGAGGTAGCGCGCCCTGCCCGTCTCCATCTTGGCCGCATGGTTCTCCAGCGCACGGCGGTTGAGAAGACCCGTCAGCCCGTCGGTTGCGGCGAGGATTTCGAGTTTGCGGGTCAGCACCGCCCGTTCGCCGAGCCGTTGTCCTAAGATGCCGATGGCGCTATAGAGCCGCATGATTTCCGGGACTTCGCCGGTTGCCGCCGCGAGATCGGCGGGGCGCTCTTCGGCCAGCGCGATGACGGCCTGCGCCCCTTTCAGCAAGGGCCGCAGGATATAGATCTGGACAGCCGCAACGAGACCGAGAACCAGCAGCAAAAGCACGGCCGTTGCCAGTCCGCTGCGATAGAGTGCCAATAGCGCCTGCCGCTCGCCGGCCTCGAACTCGGCGACGATCTCGGCCAGATAGAATTTTCTCAACTCTTCCAGCGGCTGCATCAGCATGACGTAACGCTGCGTGAAGGCCGCGCCATCCGTCGAGAAACGGCCGCTGCGGCTGCCGAGCGCCATCTGCTCATCGATCAGCGCCATGCCCAAGCGCATGAAGATTTCTTCCACCTCCTGACGCTTCAGCCGGATCAGGTCCGATACCGGCGACGCAGAGCGCGGCCCGACCAGATCCCAGGCTTCGAGCAGCCTGCCGCGCGCGGCATTGCTGGCGGCGATGTCCTGCGGCGTCAGCGCGGTCCCCGCCGCCATCGGCGCAATCACATAGGAGCCCAGACGCCCGGCATATTCGCGCAGGTCGCTCAGCGCGATGCCCTGCACGACGATGGCGGCGAGATCGGGATCGCGCATCAGGATCTGGCCGCTCTGCCATTCGATGATCCGCCGGTAGGAATCTCTGGCCGCAAACATGGCGCCAATGGCCGCGTGGATTTCCTCGTACCGGCGGCCTTGGCGCGGCTGCCTCAGGATCGCATCGATCAGCCCGCGCGCTGATGTCAGCCCGGCGCGCACACCATCGATCATGACATCCGGCATATCGCGCCGTTTCAGCTCATCCAGCGCTGCGTTGGTATTCTCGACGGTCTGCTTCCATTTCGACAGCGCGTCGGTCCGCTCGGCATCCCCAGCGGTCATCAACGTATTTGCCGGTCCTCTTTCTGCGGATATGAGGTTTGCCGCATCGAAAATGGCCGTGAACTGGCGCATGTTTTCCGCGCCGGCTTGGGCGTTGCGGAAGGCATCGACGGAGTCCGATATGGTCGAGGTGGCGAGCAGAAGTGTGCAGATAATGGCCAAAACCGCCATGAACCAGAGACGGCCGCGAAGTCCACCAAGCCGGCCGCTATCGCTATAACTATGGAATTTGAGGGGCATGTGAAGGAACCATTGAACTGCGCAAGTGCCTGATGCTATTCGACAAACGGGAGAGAAGACAATGCTTTTTATGAGGGTGAGCGTCCCAGTTTTGCCGTGCTTGGCCGTCGAACAAAGACCGGCGGGAAGGATGGCTGAGAGACCGTGATGAGGGGTTGCATCAATGCTTGCGGTTCAAAAGCCAGAGGCTGATGCCGGCGCACTCTCCTTGGCCATATATCTGGCCGCCCATGGATTTGCATTTTTGCTGCCACTTCCCATATCAGGGGAAGAACTGGAGAAACGGACATGAGCGTGCAGGACGAAAACCTTCGAATTCCAAGCAATGACTGGCGGGCCTATCAGGGCGTGCTCAGCCGCCGCGTCATGGCGTTCATCATCGATTATGCCATCGTCGCGCTGTTGTGGATTCCCGCTGCCGTGATCGTGTTTTTTCTCGGCATCCTGACGTTCGGCCTCGGCTTCTTCCTGTATCCGGTGCTTTTTGCCGGTCTGGCCATGCTCTATTTCGGCATGACGGTCGGCGGCCCCAAACAGGCATCGCCGGGCATGAACATGATGGGCCTGGCCATTGCCCGCACCGACGGCAGACCGATGGATTTTCTGACGGCCATCGTTCATCTGGTGATCTTCTGGATCGGCAATGCCATTCTCACGCCGCTGGTGCTGCTTGTCGGCCTTTTCACCGATCGCGGCCGCCTGTTGCATGACCTCTTGATCGGCACGGTCACCGTGCGCCGCGACGCCTATTGATTCGGCGGCATATGATCTTTTATCGGCCTGCGGCGGAGTGCGTTGCGTCATTCCGCCACTGTTGTTGAGCTGATCACCTGAAAATGACAGGCTTGCGACACCCTGACGCGACGGTTCAAAAAGTCGCGATTGACCTTTTCTAATCTTGCGCCATGCTAATGTTTTCCAAGCGGCCAAGAAGAGCGATCTCCGCAGCATATGAACACGCAAACGACACCGTCTCCGCAATTCTACCTGACCGCACCGGCGACCTGCCCGTATCTGCCGCAGGAGATGGAGCGGAAGGTGTTTACCCATATGGTGGGCGAGCGGGCGCCCGAGCTCAACGATCTCCTCACCCAGGGCGGGTTCCGCCGGTCACAGAATATCGCCTACCGGCCGGCCTGCGAAAGCTGCCGGGCCTGCGTTTCCGTGCGCATCGTCGCCGGCGAATTCACGCCAACCCGCTCGATGCGGCGCATTCTGGCGCTGAACACGGACGTGGTTTCGACCGAATATCCGGCAGAGCCCTCCAGCGAGCAGTACAGCCTGTTTCGCCGCTATCTCGATCATCGCCACCAGAAGGGCGGCATGTCCGACATGTCGGTGCTGGACTACGCGATGATGGTCGAGGATACCCATGTCAACACCAAGATCATCGAGTACCGCCTGAAGGTCGAAGGCGACGGGATCGGCTTGGCGAAGGGTCCACTGATTTCGGCAGCGCTGACCGACAAGATGGGCGATGGGCTGTCGATGGTCTATTCCTATTTCGACCCGGATTTCGCCGATCGTTCGCTCGGCACGTTCATGATTCTCGATCATATCCGCAAAGTGAAGGAACGCGGCCTGCCGCACGTTTATCTTGGCTATTGGGTCAAGGGATCACGCAAAATGGACTATAAAACAAAGTTTCTGCCGCAGGAGCACCTTATGGCCCAGGGCTGGGAGCGCTATACAGAGTAAAGCGCAGCCACCGGACAGGACGAAATCTTGAGTGAAGCCATCGATGCCGCCCATCACCGCCGCGGACTTCTCATCACCGGCCTTGGCGGCCTTGCCCTTTCCTTCGACATTCCGCTGATCCGCTCCGCCGATGGCGAAGTCTGGTCGCTGCTGGCCGTGCGCAGTCTTTGCACCTTTACCGTTGCGCTGGTCGCCTGGGCCGTGCTCAACAAGGTCCTCGGCCGGAAGATCGCGCTCGTTCCGGGCAAGGCGGGACTGCTTGCCGGATTGTTTTACGGCCTTGGATCCTTCACCTTCCTGTTGTCCGTCTTCAATACCGCGACCGCCAATGTCGTCTTCATCGTTGCCTTTACGTCGATGTTCGCTGCCATCCTGTCCTGGGTCTTCCTCAAGGAGCGTCCGTCCAACGCCACGCTGGTGACCATGGCCGTGATGGTGTTCGGCGTCGGGCTGATCGTTCAGGACGGCCTGAAGAGCGGCAATTTCTTCGGCGATGCGATGGCGGTCTGCTCGGCGCTGATGCTGGCCTGCGCCATCACCGTCAGCCGCGCCAGCGGCAAGGACATGGGCCTGGTGCCGCTTGCCACCGCGATCTTCCCCGCCATCATCGGCTACCTTCTGTCACCGGCCGAAGGCCTTGCCATCGCCCATCCCGGCTGGATCGTCTTCGACGGCCTGATCATGATCCCGCTCGCCTTCTTCTGTCTCGCTACCGGCCCGCGCTACCTGTCGGCCCCGGAGGTCGGCATGTTCTATCTGCTCGAAACCATCCTCGCGCCGCTCTGGATCTGGATCGTCTTTCTGGAAGTCCCCACATCCCAGACGCTCGTGGGCGGCGCCGTGCTGATCCTGGCTTTGGTCGGGCACTCCGTCTGGCAGATGCGGAAGAAATCAGCCGTGGATGCCGTGACCGAGTTTCCGTTTACGGGCTGACGTTCACGGCCAATTGCTGAAAGGCACAACCAATGTTATAACACGATTATAACATTGGAGTTTTGCCATGAACATCACCATCCGCAAGATCGGCAATTCCGAGGGCGTCATCATTCCCAAGGAGGTGCTTGACCGCCTGGGCCTGAAGGCCGGCGATCAGATGCAACTCACCGCCAAGGATGGGGGCCTTCAGATGCAGCCCCTTGAGGAAGCATTTCAGCGTCAGCTCGAACATGCCAATCGTTTCATGGACAAATACAAGATTGCTTTGAAAAAGCTGGCCGAATGAGCGATTTCGTTTTTCTGGAACGGCCTCTCATCGAGGCATTGCAAACCATCCAGATCGAGCGATTTGGCGGCGCTTTTGGCTTGAGAGACGAAGGCGCACTTGAATCCGCTCTGGCCCGGCCGGTCAACAGAGCCCATTACGGCTGCGACGATGTCATCGAACTTGCCGCCGCCTATCTGTTCGGTCTTGCGATGAACCATGCGTTTGTTGATGGAAACAAGCGCATCGCCATTGTTGCGGCGGCGGTTTTCCTGATGGAAAATGGTTACGAAATCGAAACGAGCGACGGTCTTCTCTTCAGCTTCGTCCTATCGGTCGCTGCTGGTGAGATCGACGAAGACGGGGCTATCCGCTTCCTCCGGGACGTTACCGTTCCATCTGAAAACAGATAAACGGGCGGAATAACCGCCCGCACATCCATCACCCCGTAAACTTACCGCTTCTCGGAAAACCCTTCGGCACGGCCCTGCCCGCTGTGGCGCGGTCGCCGATCCATTCGAGCAGTTCGTCCTTGTTCTTGGTAAAGCTGCGGCCGGCGCTGTCGGCCCAGGTGAGGCCGTCGGCGATGGCAAAGCAGCGCATGTCGGAGACGCCGCCATCCTTGTAGCGCTGCAGGCGCACACCCTTGCCGCGGCTCATTTCCGGGATCTGCACCAGCGGGAAGACCAGCATCTTGCGGTTTTCGCCGACGATGGCGACGTGATCGCCCTTGACCGGGATGACCAGCTTGGTCTCATCCGGCATGGCGACGTTCATGATCTGCTTGCCCTTGCGGGTATTGGCGGCCATGTCGCCTTCCACGACCACGAAACCATTGCCGGCTGCCGACGAGATCAACAGTTTGCGCGCGGGATCGTGAACGAAGGCGGTCAGCACATCCTGATCGTTTTCCATATCGACGATGATGCGCAGCGGTTCGCCGTGCCCGCGTCCGCCCGGCAGCTTGTCGCCGCCCAGCGTGTAGGCCTTTCCGCCGGTGGTGACGACGAGGATGCGGTCGGTGGTCGAGGCCGGGAATGACAGTTTCAGCCCGTCGCCTTCCTTGAACTGCAGCGTCGAGACATCGGAGATATGACCCTTCAGCGCGCGGATCCAGCCCTTTTCGGAGATGACGACGGTGATCGGTTCCTTCTCGATCATCGCCTGCTGGATCGCTTCCAGATCGGCTTCCGGCGCATTGGAGAACAGCGTGCGGCGCCGGCCGATCTCGGTGGCCTTGGCGAATTTCTTCTTCACCTCGCCGATTTCCCAGGCAACGGTCTGCCACTGCTTTTCGTCGGACGCCAGCAGCGTCTCGATTTCCGCCTTTTCCTTCGACAGTGATTCGAATTCGGTGCGAATCTCGAACTCTTCCAGCTTGCGCAGGGAGCGCAGGCGCATGTTGAGGATCGATTCGGCCTGCAGGTCGGTGAGCGTGAAGCGCACCATCAAAGCGGGCTTGGGCTCGTCCTCCTCGCGGATGATGCGGATCACCTCGTCGAGGTTGAGATAGGCGATCAGGTAGCCGCCGAGGATCTCCAGGCGCCGGTCGATCGCCGCCAGCCGGAAACGCGAGCGGCGCTGCAGCACTTCGCGGCGATGATCCAGCCATTCCAGCAGGACCTCGTTCAGCGCCATCACCTTGGGAACGCGGCCCATGGAGAGTACGTTCATGTTGAGCGGAATGCGGTTTTCCAGTTCCGACAGCTTGAACAGCGATTCCATCAGGATCGTCGGATCGACCGAACGGCTCTTCGGCACCAGCACGAGCCGAACATCCTCGGCCGATTCGTCGCGCACGTCTTCGAGCAGCGGCAGCTTGCGGGCGATCAGCAGTTCGGCGATCTTTTCGATCAGCCGCGACTTCTGCACCTGGAAGGGAATTTCGGTGATGATGATCTGGTAGCCGCCGCGGCCGGTGTCTTCGACTTCCCATTTGGCGCGGACACGAAAGCCGCCGCGGCCGGTCTTGTAGGCCTCGATGATGCTCTCGCGGCTATCGATGATGATGCCGCCGGTCGGAAGGTCCGGACCTTCGATGCCGCCCCGCTCGGGATTGTTCGGATCGAGCATCAGGTCGTCGATCGTCGCGCCCGGGTTCTTGATCAGGTGGAGGGCTGCATCGCAAAGTTCGTGGGCGTTGTGCGGCGGGATCGAGGTCGCCATGCCGACGGCGATGCCGGAGGCGCCGTTCGCCAGAAGGTTCGGGAACGCGCCAGGCATGACGACCGGTTCCTGATCTTCCTCGTTATAGGTCGGGCGAAAATCCACCGCATCCTGGTCGATACCTTCGAGCAGAAGGCTCGCCACATCCGTCATGCGGGCTTCTGTGTAGCGGTATGCGGCCGCACTGTCGCCGTCGATATTGCCGAAATTGCCCTGGCCATCGACGATCGGATAGCGCTGCGAGAAATCTTGGGCGAGCCGCACCAGCGCATCATAGACCGACTGGTCACCATGCGGGTGGAACTTACCGATGACGTCACCGACGATACGGGCGCATTTCTTGAACGAGGAATTGGAGCGCAGCCCCATTTCGCTCATCGCATGAATAATGCGGCGGTGGACCGGCTTCAGGCCGTCGCGCACGTCCGGCAAGGCCCGGTGCATGATGGTCGACAGCGCATAGGCAAGATAGCGCTCTTCCAGCGCCGCCTTGAGGTCAACCGGCAGAATATGATCGTCTCCGCCCGACGGCGGCAAAAGGCTCTGTCCCATGGTTTCTTGCTACCGCAACAAACCCTGAACGGCAAGGATTGCAGGGCATTGCGCTGTGGAGAACCCGCGCGGCAGCGCGCCTGTGTGGCCGCAGGGCAAAAGCTTGAAAATTCCGTGTTTGACACGCAAGGCGACGGCAGAAGCAGAAATGACCGAATCAACACTTGCAGACCCTTGCCGCCACGGGCCGGACGCTTAAGTAAACCGGAAAATTGCGGAAGGACTGCGGCTTTGACCTGTCTCGAGATGAGATGCACAGCGCCAAACCGGAAGACCGTGAACAATTTTCTGCCCAAAGACGCAAGCCCGCACGAAACATCGCTGAGCAGAGCAATTCGAATATATTTCGGCCTTAATCCGTATTAGAAATGCCTTCGAAATTAGACCTTTACAACGAGGAACACTCCATGATGCCTACCCGCAATCTCCGTCTGATGCTGGCGAGTGCCGCTTTTATCGGCCTTTCCGGTCCGGCCTTCGCGCTCGACGGCGCGGATCTCGTCACCAAGCTGAACGCCGCCTATGCCCTCAATGGCGCAACTGTTGCCTATGAGAATGTTGCGGTGGATGGCACGACCGTGACGCTGACCGGCGTCAGCGTCAAATCGACGGCTGCCCCCGGCAAGGAGTTCAAGATCGGCGACGTCACGCTTGAGGGCGTCGAGGAAACCGATGGCGGCGGCTACTATGCCGAAACCGTCACGCTGCCGGATCTCGATGTCAAGCAGAACGAAACCGCGATTGCGGCCAAGGACCTCTCGATCGGCGGGCTGAGCATCCCCGGCAATCCGGCCGGCAGCACGGTCAACGACATCGTCCTTTACGAGACCGCCGCGACCGGCCCGGTGACCGTCACGACCAGGGGCAAGCAGGTGTTTTCGCTGGAGGAATCGGAAGCCAACCTGACGAAGCAGGAAAGCGATGCCGGCTTTGATTTCGACGTCACGGCCTCCGGCATCAAGGCGGATCTCTCCGATGTCCAGGATGCCAAGCAGAAGGATGCGATCGAAAAGCTGGGGCTGAAAAACCTGGCCGGCGAAATGACGATGAAGGGCAGCTGGGAAGTCGCCACCGGCAATGTCGCGCTGGAGGAATATGCGTTCGACTTCGCCAATGTCGGCCGTCTTGCGATCGCCTTTGATATTTCCGGCTATACGCTGAATTTCATGAAGTCCATGCAGGAAGCCATGAAGGCCGCCGAAGCCAATCCGAACAAGGAGGAAGCCAATCAGGCGATGGGCATGTCGATGATGGGCCTCATCCAGCAGCTGAGCTTCAACAGCGCCTCGATCCGGTTCGACGATGCGACGATCACCAAGCGCGTTCTCGACTATATCGGCGCGCAGCAGGGCGTCTCCGGCGACCAGCTGGCACAGTCGCTCAAGGGCATGGTGCCGTTGATGATGGCGCAGCTCAACGTTCCCGAACTGCAGAACCAGGTCTCGACCGCCGTCAACACCTATCTGGATGCACCAAAAAGCCTGACGATCTCGGCCGAACCGGCAAACCCGGTCCCCTTCCCGATGATCATCGGCGCTGCCATGGGCGCTCCAAACACGGTCCCAAGCGTTCTCGGCGTCAAGGTCACCGCCAACGACTGATAAAGCCGGTCAGCAACGAACAGCGAAGGCCCGGCGGGAAATCGCCGGGCCTTTTTTTATGTCTCAAAGGTCTGTCGCCGACATGAAAAACCCGGCGATTGGCATCGCCGGGTTAATGACTTCCGATTGGAGGTGCTGACCTTGATCAGTCCTTCTTCAAGGGCGGGATGACGCGCAGCGACAGTTCCGCAAGCTGCTTGGGCATCGCTGGAGCCGGTGCGTTCATCAAGAGGTCCTGGGCCTGCTGGTTCATCGGGAACAGCGTGATTTCGCGCAGGTTCTTGGCGCCGAGCAGCAGCATAACGACACGGTCGATGCCGAAGGCGCAGCCGCCATGCGGAGGCGCGCCGTACTGGAAGGCGCGGTACATGCCGCCGAAGCGTTCTTCAACGTCCGCCTGGCTGAGACCCACCAGCTCGAACGCCTTGACCATCAGTTCCGGCGACTGGTTGCGGATCGAGCCCGAGGCGATTTCGAAGCCGTTGCAGACGGCGTCATACTGATAGGCCTTGATCGTCAAGGGGTCCTGCGTCTGCAGCGCCTCAAGCCCGCCCTGCGGCATCGAGAACGGGTTGTGGGCGAAATCGACCTTCTTGTCTTCCTCGCTCCATTCGTAGAACGGGAAATCGATGATCCAGCACAGCTCGAAACGCTCGCGATCGACCAGGTTCAGGTCCTCGCCGGCCTTTGTGCGGGCTTCGCCTGCGAACTTGTAGAATTTGGCCGGATCGCCAGCGACGAAGAAGCAGGCGTCGCCCGCATCAAGGCCAAGCTGCGTGCGAAGCGCTTCGGTGCGCTCCTCGCCGATGTTCTTGGCCAGCGGGCCGGAGCCAACGATCGAGCCGTCTTCTTCCTTGCGCCAGAAGATATAGCCGAGGCCCGGCTGGCCGGTCGATTGCGCCCAGGCATTCATGCGGTCACAGAAGGCGCGCGAACCACCGGTCTTGGCCGGGATCGCCCAGACCTCGACCTTCGGATCGCGTTCGATCATGCCGGCAAACACTTTGAAGCCGGAGCCGGCGAAATGTTCGGTGACGGCCTGCATCTCGATCGGGTTGCGCAGGTCCGGCTTGTCGGAACCATATTTGCGGATCGCCTGGTCATAAGGAATACGCGGCCATTCCTTGGTGACGGGCTTGCCTTCGGCGAACTGCTCGAACACGCCGGTCATGATCGGTGCCATCGTATCCCAGACGTCTTCCTGGGTGACGAAGCTCATTTCCAGGTCGAGCTGGTAGAATTCGCCCGGCAGACGGTCGGCGCGCGGGTCTTCGTCGCGGAAGCATGGCGCGATCTGGAAGTAGCGGTCGAAACCGGCAACCATCAACAGCTGCTTGTACTGCTGCGGCGCCTGCGGCAGCGCGAAGAACGTGCCGGGATGGATACGGCTCGGCACGAGGAAGTCGCGGGCGCCTTCCGGCGAGGACGCCGTCAGGATCGGTGTCGAATATTCGGCAAAGCCGGCCGAGTTCATGCGCGAGCGCATGTCGGAAATGATCTGGCTGCGCTTGACGATGTTCTTGTGCAGCGTTTCGCGGCGCAGATCGAGGAAGCGGTACTTGAGGCGGATGTCTTCCGGATAGTCGGGCTCGCCGAAGACCGGCAGCGGCAGTTCCTTGGCGGAGGAGAGCACTTCGATCTCCTGCGCGTAAAGCTCGATCTCGCCGGTCGCCATCTGCTTGTTGACGGTCTCGTCCGAGCGCGCCTTGACCGTGCCGTCGATGCGGATGACCCACTCGCCGCGCACCGTCTCGGCCGCCTTGAAGGCCGGTGAGTCGGGATCGACGACGATCTGCGTCATGCCATAATGGTCGCGAAGATCGATGAACAGCAGGCCGCCATGATCGCGAACGCGATGGACCCAGCCGGAAATGCGGACGGTCTGCCCGACATCGGCTTTGCGAAGAGCGGCACAAGTGTGGCTGCGGTAACGATGCATGATATTATCCTGGAACCAAGGGGCCGCGCGGCCACGCCAAAGCGCGCTGCGGCAGCGTCAAAATCGGGCGGAAAAGCGCATGGTGAGGCCGATTTGTCAAGGCCGGAGCAGATTAAACGGCGCCGCTTCCCCGATCCTGCCGGCAATCCGGCGGCCGCCCGGACGTTGAACGCCATCCCATTTTTGCGCCGCCATGCCCGTGTCATTATCGATCACGCGAAAACCTGTGCTCTTGAGTGTTTGGAAGGAATTTCAGCTTAGCATCAGCTCAAACCGGCAAGGATGCTGCAGAAAGGGATGCGCAATCCTTGCGAATGAAATTGACGACGATCGTTTGGAGACCGTGACATGACCGCCGCGCCAAGTCTTCTCGCTTTGGCCCCGCAAGAGAAAACCGGCACGTTTTTCTCCCGCGAACAGCTTTATTTCATTTTGTCCGCGCTGCCGGACCCGGCCTTCGTCCTGACGCGGAGCGGCCGCTACGCCGCATTGTTCGGCGGGTCGGACCATCGCTATTATCATGACGGCAGCTCGCTGATCGGCCAGAGCGTGTTCGACGTGCTCGCCGAGGACAAGGCACGATGGTTTGCCGGGGAAATTCAGTACGCGCTGGACACCAGGGCCCTGCACATCGTCGAGTACAGCCTTGCCGGCAGCGATGTGAAAGGGTTGAAAGATGCGGGGCCTGATCACCCCATCTGGTTTGAGGGCCGCGTGCAGGCGCTGGATTTTCCGGTCGATGGCGAGGATGCGGTGGTCTGGGTTGCCAGCAACATCACCCAGAAAAATGTCATCGAGACCCAATTGCGGCTGCAAAGCGAGACCGATGCCCTGACAGGGCTTTTCAACCGGCGCAAGCTGATGGACGTTCTTGAAGAACACTTCGAACGGTTCATCCGGGAACGCCAGCCCACCGTCGCTTTGATGTTCGATGTCGATCATTTCAAGCATGTCAACGATGCCTATGGTCATCCAGCTGGAGACAGGGTTCTCGCTCTCATCGCCACTCTATGCCGCGAGGTTTTGCGGGGCGCCGATTTTGCGGCGCGCATCGGCGGCGATGAATTTGTCGTCCTGATGCCGCTGACGCGGGGGGATCACGGCCGCGTCACCGCCGAGCGCCTGCGCCAGCGTATCGCCTCCAGCGTGACGGAAGCGGTCAACCATCCGATCGCGATCAGTGGCGGCATCAGCGAGTTTTCCGCCACGGACAAAACCTGCACCGACATCCTCAAACGCGCCGATGACGGCCTCTACCGCTCCAAGCGGGCCGGCCGCAATCAGTTCACTTCAGTCTGAATCAACAGGGCTCAACGTTCAGAAGCGACGAAATAGGCGAAATCTGAGCTGTCTCCATGCCTGCCGGAGAGGTACACAAGGGAACCGGGACTCGACCATGACCGAGTCGCCGAAATCCGGAATGTCCCATGTCGCAGCTTCGTCCGCTCATCCCCCTCCTCATCACGGCCGGCATCCTGATCGGCGGCAACGGGCTGCAGGGAACCTATATCTCGCTGCGCGCCCTGCAGGAGGGCTTTTCGACATCGCTGATCGGACTGGTCGGCACCGGCTACAATATCGGCTTTGCCATCGGCTGCATCTATGTGACGCGCATCCTGCGCTCGATCGGCCATATTCGAACCTTTTCTGCCATGGCGGCGATTGCGTCGGCAGCCTCACTTGCGATGGTGCTGCTGATCGATCCGTGGTTCTGGTTCCTGATGCGGCTGATTGCCGGCATCTGTTTTGCCAGCCTGTTTGCCACCGTCGAAAGCTGGCTGAATGCGCGGGTCAACAATTCCAACCGCGCCCGCACCCTGTCGATCTATCGCCTGGTCGATCTCGGTTCGGTGACCGCGGCGCAATACCTGATCCCGACCGTCGGGATCGAGGGGTTCCAGCTGTTTGCCATCGTGTCCATGGCGCTCACCCTGTCGCTGGTCCCGATCTCCTTTGCCGACCGCTCCAGCCCCGGATTGCCGGAAGCGATCAAGTTCGATGTCAAGGCGCTGTGGAACATCTCGCCGCTCGCCACGATCGGCTGCATCGTCGTCGGGCTTACAAACTCCACCTTCCGTTCGTTGGGGCCGATCTATGCCGAGGGGATCGGCCTGTCGATCACGGCGATTGCCACCTTCATGAGCGTCGGGATCATCGGCGGCGTGGTGCTGCAATACCCGCTCGGGCTTTATTCCGACCGGCTGGACCGGCGGCTGATCATCCTGTTTGCCACGTTCGGCTCGCTGCTTGCGGGGCTTTATCTTGCGCTCTTTGCCGGCAGCGACGAATGGCTGAATTTCATCGGCATCTTCATCTTCGGCGCCTTCGCCATGCCGCTCTATTCGCTCTGCTCGGCGCATGCCAACGACCATGCCGCCGAAGGGCAGCACGCGCTGGTTTCGGCCGGCATGCTGTTCTTCTGGTCTTGCGGGGCGATTATCGGGCCGCTATTTGCCTCGTTCATGCTCGATATTTTCGGGCCGCAGGCGCTGTTCATCTATACGGCCGCAGTCCTTGCCGCCTTCATGCTCTATACGCTGCAGCGGATGACGGCCCGCAGTGGCGTGCCCACCGGCGAACGCTCCATGCGGTTTCGCAACCTGCTGCGCACCTCCTCTTTCTTCAACAAGCTGGCGGCACGGCCCGAGGACAAGCCCCAGGACTAGAGGCAAGAACCGCAGCTGCGGCAAGATGCGCGCAAATGCCAATTGATGATTGCCGTCATCAAGTTTAAACCGGGCCATCGCACTCTCCGGAAAACCTGCCCATGCCAATCATCGACCGCCGCACACTTTTGAAGGGATCGGCTGCGGCCGCAGCCTCCTTTGCAATCGGCGGCGGTCTTGCGGCGCGCAACAGCATCGCGGCACCCACACCGCTGCTGCTTAAGGCGCAATTTACCGAGGCGGCATTGGCCAATGACGGCGTCACCCCGAAAGTCATGACATACGGCACAAGCGAGGCGCCGGCCACCGGCATGCCGCCGGTCATCCGCATGAAAAGGGGCGAGCCCTTTGCCGCAAGGCTCATGAATGCCCTGGACGAGCCGACCACGGTTCACTGGCATGGCCTGCGCATCGTCAATGCCATGGACGGTGTACCGGAGATGACTCAAGCCTACGTCTATCCCGGCGACGGCTTCGACTATGCCTTCACGCCGCCCGATGCCGGTACCTTCTGGTATCATCCGCATTGCAACACGCTGACCCAGATGGGTCACGGTCTGACCGGCGTCATCGTCGTCGAGGACTCGGCCGATCCAGTGTTCGATGCCGAGATCGTGCTCAACCTGCGCGACTGGCGGCTTGGCACCGGCGGCGCCTTCATTGCCCCGTTCAAGCCGCGCGATGCTGCGCGCGGCGGCACCTATGGCACGGTGCGCACCACCAACTGGCAGCAGCAGCCGCGCTATGACGCGCCGGCGGGCGGCCTTGTGCGCATCAGGATTGCCGCCACCGACGTGACGCGCATCTATTCGCTTGCCGCAGACGGGGCGCCGGCGCTGGTCATCGCACTGGATGGAAATCCGGTCGATGCGCCCTATCCGCTCGATCTGCTCGATATCGGCCCCGGCCAGCGCGTCGAACTGGTCGTGCGCATGCCGGATGAGGAAGGCGCCGAGGTCAAGCTCGGCAATTTGCGTGGCTCCAATCCTTTCACCGTTGCGGCACTGTGCGCAACCGGCACCTCGCTCAAGCGCGATCTCCGCGATGTGAAGGCGCTGCCCGCCAATCCGATCGCCGAAGCCGATCTGTCGGCGGCGACGCGCATTCCGCTCGAATTTACCGCAACCGCCGAACATGCGCCGGTTCCCAGCATCTGCGGCACGATCGGCTATACGTTCTGGGCCATCAACAAGGTGCCGTGGCAGGGCGACACGCCCGATCCCGGCGCTCCGGTTTCCGAGCTGAAACTGGGCAAAAGCTATGTGCTGCAGGTGCGCAACCGTACCCCGCATGCGCATCCGATCCATCTGCATGGATTGAGCTTCCGCATTCTCAGTTCCAACAAGCGCACCATCCTTCCGCCCCCCACCGATACGATCCTGCTTTTGCCGGACGAGCAGGCCGAACTCGGTCTCGTCGCCGACAATCCTGGCGACTGGCTGCTCCATTGCCATATCATCGAGCACCAGAAGACCGGAATGTCGGCATATTTCCGGGTGGTTTGAGCTTTTTTCGTTGTGGCACCGGGCGTGAAGCGATACATCGGGTGAGTTTTAACGGCCGCATTTCCGCCACAGTGATTGAAGTTTGATGATCGAGACAACCGCCGAACTTGCCGCCGCCTGCGAAACGCTGGCCAGCGGAGATTACCTGACGATCGATACGGAATTTCTCCGCGAGACGACTTTCTGGCCGCAGCTTTGCCTGATCCAGATGGCCGGACCGGACATTGCCGTGATCGTCGATCCGATGGCCAAGGACATCGACCTTGCGCCGTTCTTCGCGCTGATGGCCAATACGGATGTCGTCAAGGTGTTCCATGCGGCCCGCCAGGACATCGAAATCATCTATAATCTCGGCAAGCTGATCCCGCATCCGATCTTCGATACGCAGGTCGCCGCCATGGTATGCGGCTTCGGCGACAGTGTTTCCTACGATCAACTGGTCAGCCGCATCAAGAACGTCCATATCGACAAGTCCTCGCGCTTCACCGACTGGAGCCGGCGGCCGCTGTCGGAAAAGCAGCTCGACTATGCGCTGGCCGACGTGACCCATCTGCGTGATGTCTATCTCCACCTCAAGGCCGAGCTTGAGCGCGAAGGCCGCTCGCTGTGGCTGACCGAGGAAATGGCCATTCTCGAGGCCAAGGAAACCTACGACATCCATCCGGATGACGCCTGGCAGCGGCTGAAGATGCGGCTGAAGAAGCCGATCGAGCTCGCCGTCCTGCAGAAGGTCGCCGCCTGGCGCGAACGCGAGGCGCGTAACCGCAACGTTCCGCGTGGCCGTATCCTCAAGGATGACGGCCTCTATGAAATCGCACAGCAGCAGCCAAAGGACGTGGAAGCGCTGTCGCGCCTGCGCACCATCCCCAAGGGCTGGGAACGCTCGGCTGCCGGCACCGCGATCCTCGAGGCGGTCAACGCAGCACTGGAACTGCCCAAGGCCGACATGCCCAAGCTGCCGCGCCAGAACCAGGCCCCGGAAGGCGCCCAGGCCGCCGGCGAAATGCTCAAGGTCCTGTTGAAGCTGATCGCCGAAAAACAGGGCGTCGCCGCCAAGATCATCGCCAATAGCGACGATCTCGAACGGATCGCCTCGGAAGGCCCGAAAGCCGATGTCGGCGCGCTGAAAGGCTGGCGCCGCGAGCTGTTCGGCGACACCGCGCTGAAGCTGATCAACGGCGAGGTCGCCCTGCGCTTCATCGACCGCAAGATCGAAGCGGTTGAACTTTAGAGCGCTTCTCTAGGATATTCGCTAGGGGTGCATCTTGGCACCCTTGGTGATCTTGTCAGCGATCTTCTTGTCGGCATGAAGCGCAATGCCGACAACTCTCGCATCATCCGGGCCGAACCGGGCGAACACCTCGCGGTTGGCCGCGTCATGGCCGGTCGCAAACATGTCCTCGACATAGAGCGACGTCTTCACCCCGCGCTCCAGCGCCCGGCGGTGAATTGTAGCCATGGTTTTTTCATCGGCTGACAGCACGATGACCGGCTGGATGCTCAAGGGATTGTAGACGTTGCCATCGGCATCGCGGTAGGGTTCGCCGATAAGGCCGGGCTTTTCAGCGACGATGCCGCTTGTCAAAAAAGCGGTGACGTTGAGCTTTTGCCAGACGGCCAGGTCCTCGCGCAGCACGATTGCAAATTTGGTCTCGAACATGAATGCCAACTCCATCTTGGGAAACAGGACGCTTGCGACGTCGAACGCCTGCTTAGCCGCAGAGGGCGGCAGCGATCTTGAACGTTCGTGCATGCCGGTCGCCTCCGACGGTATCAAGGTTGCGCCGGCCTCCGGCGGCATCGAGCGGATCGAGGCGCATTTTCGCGGCAACGCGTTCGAGCCGCACCGCCACGACACCTATGCGCTCGGCCTGACGCTGCAGGGCATCCAGTCGTTCCGGTATCGCGGGCTGGTGCGCTACAGCCAGCCCGGCAATGTCATCGTTCTGCATCCGGACGAGGTGCATGACGGCGCTGCCGGGACGGAGGAAGGCCTGCGCTACCGGATGATGTATCTGCCGCCGGAAATGCTGATCGATGCGCTGGGGGACAAGCGGTCCGGCCTGCCCTTCGTCCCCTCGCCGGTCATTGCCGACCGTGCCTTTGCCGCAAGCCTTGCCGACGCCATGCGCGATCTCGATGGCGTAATCGACGGTTTGCAGCTGAATGACGTACTGACGGGCATTGCCGATGCGCTGGTGCGGCATGCGGATGCGGATGCGACAAAACGGGGCCGGACATACGACCAGGCGGCCATCCGCCGGGCCTGCGACTTCCTGCAGGTGCATTTTGACCGCCAGGTAAGCTCCGATGAACTCGAAGCCGTCACCGGCCTTGACCGTTTCACGCTATCCAGGCAATTCCGCGCAAGTCTTGGAACCAGCCCGCACCGTTATCTCGTCATGCGCCGGCTTGAGAGAGCCCGTAGCCTGATCGGCAGCGGCAGGAGCCTCGTCGAGATCGCGCTTGAAACCGGCTTTTCCGATCAGGCGCATTTTAACAGGCACTTCAAGAAGGCGCACGGAATGACGCCCGGACGCTGGGAGAGCCTTTGCCGCAGGGCTTAGCGCGCTGTTTGCAAGACGGGCCTTGGTAGAAATGGCGACAGATTGATACACAAAAATGCTTGACCCAAGGCAGGCATGGGCAACAATAACGCGCATGTATCCGGGGCGAGGAGCCGATTCATGAGAGAAATATCCTCGACAGAGAATTGGCTGCTGATCACGCTCAGCATGGCGCTGAGCGGCGTGATCTACGGGCTCATTGCTTTTCCCGGCGAACCGGTGATCATCGGCGCGGTCTTTGCCGTGCTGATGGGCTTGCCGATGATCGCGTTTGAACGGCGTATCTTTTTGCGGCCGCTCCACCGGCGCATCGAGCGGCTCCCGACGCTGGCCTATATTATCGTCGCGCTGTTGATCTACGAACTCCTGATGAGCGCCGGCTATGCGATTGCCGGCCTGCTATTGTGGTCTCTGGACCTGGTCAACCCCAAGGCCATTTCAGACATCCTCATCATGCCGTTCCATGTCTTCCTCTATGCGCTGGCCGTCTGCGCGCTGATCGTCTTCATCCTGCGGGTCCGCGACCTCCTGGGACGCGAAGTCTTTACCAGCATGCTGATCAGCCGCTACCGGCGGCCGGTGAAGGAGGAACGGGTATTCCTGTTCATCGACCTCGCGGATTCCACCTCCTTTGCCGAAAAACACGGCGACCTGCGGGCGCAGGAATATCTCAAAGCCCTGTTTGCCGCTTTTGCCGAGCCGGTGCGGCGCCACAAGGGCGCGATCGACGATTATGTCGGCGATGCCGCGATCGTCACCTGGCCGCTGGAAAGAGGCATTAAATCGGCCCGCTGCATCCGCTGCGTCTTCGATATTCTCGACGATATCGAGGCCAATGAGGCCAAGTGGCGCGCGAGTTTCGGCCAGGTGCCGAGGCTGCGCGCCGCCCTGCACGGCGGCGTCATCATCACGGCGGAAATCGGCGTCGATCATCACAAGATCGCTTTTTTCGGCGATACGGTGAACACGACCGCACGGCTGGAATCTCTGTGCAAGTCGCTAGGGAAACAGGTGCTGATCTCGAGCGAGCTGGCGCAGCGCATGAAGCTGCCGAAGACGCTTGATATCGAGGATCTCGGCGCCCATGCGGTCAAGGGCCGCGGCCAGACGCTGGGTGTCATGGCTTTGAAACAGCTGCAAAAAGTCGAAGTGGTGCAAAGATTGCCGCTGCCGGTCCCGGCCGAATAGCGAAAGCTTGCGGCCTCATACAGACGGCGTCACCAAAGCTTCATCCAGCCGTCAATTCACCGACATCAATGCCCTGCTAAGCGGAACGTCTCGTTTCAACCGCTCAATGGGGACATGATGAAAAACGCTCTTTTGACTTCCGTGGCTTTCGGCCTTTTGATGACATCGGCCGCGCTTGCCGAGGACAAGGTCTTCCCGGCCAAGCTCGCCGCCCACGCCATCCTGCCCGCCAACACGATCATCGCCGCCCCTGCCGATGCGGCCGATTACCTGAAGACGTCGGGCAAGTTCACGACCGCCGACCGCAAGCGCACCGAAGCGCTCGGCACCGTTCCCGGCAAGGACGGCGTTCGCTTGACCGGCCTGTCGCTTCCTTTCGACGGCCAGCCGATGCAGGGCTTTTCCGGCATTAAGACCATGGCGGACGACACGTTCTGGAGCATGTCGGACAACGGCTTCGGCTCCAAGCTGAACTCGTCCGACACCATGCTGATGCTGCACAATATCAAGATCGACTGGGATGCCGGCAAGGTCGAAGCCGTCAAGACGCTGTTCCTCTCCGATCCCGGCAAAAAGGCCCCCTTCCCGATTGTCATGGAAGGTGCCGCAACGCGCTACCTGACGGGCGCTGATTTCGACGTCGAATCCATCCAGCCAGTTGCCGACGGTTTCTGGGTCGGCGAGGAGTTTGGCCCCTATATCCTGAAATTCGATCTCGACGGCAAGCTGACCGACGTCATCGCCACCAACGTCAACGGCAAGCCGGTCCTGTCGCCCGACAATCCGACGCTGGCCGTTCAGGCCGATCCGTCCAAGCCGATGCCGGCACTCAACGTCAAGCGGTCCGGCGGCTATGAGGGCCTCGCCCTGTCGAAGGATGGCACCAAGCTCTACGGCCTGCTCGAAGGCCCGCTCTGGACCGATGCCGAAAATGTCGAACAGGCCGAAGGCCGCCCGGCGCTGCGCATCATCGAACTCGACGTCGCTTCCAAGGCCTGGACCGGCCGCAGCTGGCTCTATCCACTGGCCGAAGGCGGCGAAGCCATCGGCGATTTCAACATGCTCGACGCCACGACAGCTCTGGTGATCGAACGCGACAATGGCGCCGGCACCGTCGATAAAGCCTGCACAGACCCGAAGGCCCCGACGCCGGATTGCTTTGCCGTCGGCTCCAAGGTCAAGCGCGTCTACAAGATCGAAATGACCGACGAGAACGCCGGCAAGGCGGTACGCAAGATCGGCTATATCGACCTGCTCAAGATCGCCGATCCCGACAACAAGAAGCGCCAGGGCGGCGGCGAAGGCTTTTACGACATGCCGTTCGTCACCATCGAAAATGTCGACCGCGTCGATGACACCCATATCATCGTCGGCAACGACAACAACCTGCCGTTTTCAGCCGGCCGCTCGCTCGACAAGGCTGATGACAACGAGTTCGTCCTGCTCGAAGTTGGCGAGCTGTTGAACGCGAAGTAAGCCTGATCAAAGAGAATGACCCCGCAACTGAAGTTGCGGGGTCATTCTGCTGACACATCCAAAATATGATCATTTGACGGGAGCGAAACCACACTCCCGGTCATGCGCATTCCGGCGGCTACTCGAACCGGAACCCGATCCGCTTGCCGGTCAGCTTGGCAAGCTGCTGCAGGCGGCCGTCGAGGCGTTCGCCGGCAAATTCGGAATAGGCGGCGGGGACGATGAAATCGAGATCGAGGTCTGGGGACGCCGAGGGCCGGATATTCAGGTTGCGGACGATGCCGGGCATGGATGCCGACAGGAGATAGACGACGCGCAGCAGTCCGCCCAGGAGCTTTGCCAGTTCGAGAAGCCGGGGCGTTGCGATCGCCGCCAGGGGCTCGGTGGCACCGTCGTCGTTCAGGCCCTCGAAACGGTAGTAATTGGCAAGGGCGATGTAGGCGCGGCCGGCATGGGTGATGCCGGAAAAGGTGCTGTGGGCGATAATGTTGAGCGCCTGCAGGCCGCGATAGTCGGGATGGGCGCGCCAGCTGATATCGGCCAGCAGGCAGGCTGCCTGGCGGTAGCGCCCCTCTTCGTCGGTTTCGGTAATGCCGAAATGCGGCACCATCCGGCCGCTCCATTCGGCAAGCTCGCGGGCGTGTTCGGGCGAGCGGGCCCGCAGGATGGCGATCTCGCGGGCGGCGACCAGCAGAGGATCCTGAGCGCGCACCGCGTCCGACAGCAGCGAATAGAGATAACCTTCGCGCACGCCGAGTGCTGAAAACGAAATCATCGACGGCTTCATCTGGGCGATGACTTCCTGCAGGGCAACGGCGCCGAATGGCAGCAGGGCGCGGCGGCTCTTGGAAATATGCGCATAGGCCGGCGACTTGATATCCTTCGGCTCGATCACCTCCGGCAAAAACGCCATGGCCTCGTCGTAGGAGATTTCATAGCCCTGCATCATGTGCAGCGGATAGTTGCGCAACTCCATATGCAGCTTGGCGATCGAGCGCCAGGTGCCGCCGACGGCGTAGAAGGTGCGGCCGCTGGTGTTTTGCAGCACCTGCGCGCCCTTCAGGTAGCGGCGCACATGGCTGCGCGCCTTGACCACCGATCCCTCGGCATGTTCCGACAGCCGGATGCCGCCCAGCGGCAGGGTGATGCCCTTGCCGACCTTGGGGCCAATGACATCGACCAGTTCGAGCGAACCGCCGCCGAGATCGCCGACGACGCCGTCGGGATCGTGATAGCCGCTGATGATCCCCAGCGCGGAAAAATAAGCCTCCTCCTCGCCGGTCAGGACGCGGACCTTCTGGCCGAGGATGATTTCGGCCCTGCGGATGAAATCGGGGCCGTTCGATGCGTCGCGCGCAGCCGCCGTCGCCAGCACGAAGACCGTGGAGGCACGCGCCTGCGTCGACAAGGCCCGGAACCGGTGCAGCGCCTTCAGCGCCCGTTCGACGCTTTCGGCGTCCATCCGGCCGGTGGCATCGATGCCCTTGCCGAGGCCGCACATGACTTTTTCGTTGAACAGAACGGCCGGCGACCGGCTCAGTCCCTCATAGATCACCAGACGAATCGAGTTCGACCCAATGTCCACGACGGAGACCGGGGCAATTCCAGGCAAACGCCCCTGGGCTTCAGACTCTACCATGCAATTCCAGTTTATCTTCTGCGGCCACTATCCCAGCCGGCAATTACCTTCGGCGTGCTGGATTTCAAAGCCTCTCCCCGCCCGGACAGGCTGGGATTGGTCATGAAATAGACCTGCGCATTGAACGGTTCGGAATCCTTGGCGACTTCCATGCGCCGTGATGTTCCGTCCGGAAGAATCTCGTAGCTCTGCTGGTTATCGATGAGATTACCCAGCATGATCTGCGACAGGACCTGTTCATGCACAGTCCGGTTGATGAGAGGCACAAGGGTCTCCACCCGCCGGTCCAGATTTCGCGGCATCATGTCCGCCGAACCGATATAGACGAGCGCGTGCTCGGATGGAAGCCCATGGCCATTGCCGAAACAGAAGATGCGCGAATGCTCAAGGAAGCGGCCGACGATCGACTTGACGCGGATCTTGTCGGATAGTCCGGGAACCTGCGGCCGCAGGCAGCAGATGCCGCGCACCACCAGATCGATCTCGACGCCGGCGCGGCTGGCGCGGTAGAGCGCATCGATGATCTCCGGATCGACCAGCGAATTCATCTTCATCCAGATGGAGGCCGGACGGCCAGCCTCCGCATGGACGATTTCCTCGCCGATATGCTGCAGGATGCGCGGGCGCAGCGTGTGCGGCGAGATCGCCAGCTTCATGCCGGCTTCCGGCTCGCCGTAGCCCGTGATGAAATTGAAGATATTGGCCATGTCATGGGCAATCTTCGGATTGCAGGTGAAGAAGGACAGGTCGGTGTAGATCTTCGCCGTCACCGGGTGATAGTTGCCGGTGCCCAGATGACAGTAAGTGCGAAGCTTGCCCTCTTCGCGGCGCACCACCATCGACATCTTGGCATGCGTCTTCAGTTCGATGAAGCCGAACACGACCTGCACGCCGGCGCGCTCGAGATCGCGCGCCCAGCGGATATTGGCTTCCTCGTCGAACCGGGCCTTCAACTCGACCAGGGCCGTCACCGATTTACCGGCCTCGGCCGCATCGATTAGGGCGCGGACGATTGGGCTGTCGTTGGAGGTGCGGTACAGCGTCTGCTTTATCGCCAGAACGTCCGGATCGCGCGCAGCCTGGAGCAGAAACTGGACCACCACGTCGAAGCTCTCATAGGGGTGGTGGACGACCATGTCCTTTTCGCGGATGGCGGCGAGGCAGTCTCCGGCATGTTCGCGGACGCGTTCGGGAAATCGCGCGTTGTACGGCTCGAAGCGCAAATCCTCGCGCGGCGCCTTTGTGATCTCGGACAGCGTGTTGAGGGCGAGAAGCCCCGGCAGGACGGCGACGCGGTTTTCCGGAACGCCGAGTTCGCCAACGACGAACTGGCGCAGTTCCAGAGGCATTTCCGAATCGATCTCGATGCGGATCACCGACCCGCGCCGGCGGCGCTTGAGCGCCGTCTCATAGAACCGGACCAGATCTTCGGCCTCTTCCTCGACCTCGATATCGCTGTCGCGGATGATGCGGAACGTGCCGGACCCCTTGACCTCATAGCCTGGAAACAGCCGTTCGATGAACAGGCTGACGGCATCCTCCAGCGTAATATAGCGGATCACTGATTTTGCATCGGGCAGACGGATGAACCGGTCGAGCGCCACGGGCAGGCGCAAAAGCGCCGTCATCGGCTCGCGGCCGCGCGTGCTGACAAGCTGCAGGCCCATGGTAAAGCCGAGGTTCGGAATGAACGGGAACGGATGGGCGGGATCGATCGACAGCGGCGTCAGGACCGGGAAGATCGCCTGATCGAATTCGGTTGCAAGCCATCCGCGATCCTGCGCCGACAACGAGATCGGCCGCACGATCAGGATGTCTTCCTTGGCGAGATATTGCTGCAGAACGGCGAGCGACGCCTGCTGCTCCATCTGCAGATTGTCGATCTCCTTCAGGATGTCCTGCAGCTGCTCGACCGGCGTCTTGCCATCCGGGCTGCGCACGACGACGCCCTGGCGAACCTGGCCCTCGAGACCGGCGACGCGCACCATGAAGAATTCGTCGAGATTGGCCGCCGAAATCGACAGGAAGCGCACGCGCTCCAAAAGCGGATGGGCGGTGTTGAGGGTTTCCTCAAGGACGCGGCGGTTGAACTGAAGCCAGGAAAATTCGCGGTTGATGAAGCGCTCCGGGCTGTTCATCAAGTCGATGTCTTCGGCCACCGGCGCGTTTGCAGTCGTTGCAGATGTCAAACTGTCCATATCCCCGATTCCGCCTTGGCCCGCTTTTCTTGCTTTGGTCTGCGTTTTTGCTTTGATCTGTGTTTTTGCTTTTCTCGAAGCAGCTAGCTCAGTTTGACGACCTAACTATGACAGTCAATCGATTTCGCGTGTCTTTCCAAGGGTGTCGAGCACTTCCAGCGCGAGCGCCCGGTTGATGCGCGTGCCGCGCGCCAATGCCAGATGATCGAGCCGCTCGACGATCGTCTGGGCGGCTTCGAGCGAGCGCTCCATGCGGGCGACGATATAGCCGATCAGCCTGTCATCGACGGCTAGCTGGCGGTCGGCCAGAAGCTTGACCAGAACCTGCGCCAAGAGCTCATCGTCGGGCTCGCCGATCTCCACCACCGTTGCCGCCTTCAAGCGCGAGCGCAGATCCGGCAGTTCGACCGGCCAGGACATCGGCCACAGCCGGCTGGTGATCAACAGGCTGGTGCCGTTTTCGCGCACGCTGTTGATGACATGAAAAAGTGCCCGGTCGTCAAAGCCCTGACGATCCGCATCCTCGAACAGGACGGCATTTGCCGCAGCGATCTCGGCGGCGTTGCTGCCTGCCGTGGGGTGAATGGAAACGGCAACGCTGTTTTCCCGCCAGATCGCCGCCAGATGCGACTTTCCGGATCCGACGGGACCGGCCAGGATCACCACCGGCGACGGCCAGCGCGGCCAGCTGTCGATGATCGTGACAGCCGCCTTCAGCCGTTCGGACACAAGAAGGTCGTCACGGCCGGTCTGGGGCTCGTGCTTGAAAACGAGCGGCAACTGTTCGAACTTGCGGACCATACGCGGTTACTCTGGAAGCTTGAACTCGGGGCTTTGATGCTGCGTCCGATGATGTTCCGGCTCGATCGTCAGGATGTGGCGGTGGCCATGATAGAGCGCGCTGTCGAGATAGCGGCCGATACCGAAGCGGACGAGAACGCCGATGGCGGCAGCACAGGGCACCGCCACCAGAAGCCCGACAAACCCGAACAGCGCGCCAAAGGCGAGCAGCGCAAACATCAGCCAGACCGGATGCAGGCCGACGCTCTTGCCGACCAGCCGCGGCTGCAGAATGTTGCCCTCGATAAACTGACCGGCAAAGAAGATTGCCGCGACGATGATGATATTGAGGTAATCCGGCCAGAACTGCACCAGCGCCACGCCAACGGCCAGCACCAGGCCGACCATCGAGCCGACATAGGGGATGAAGCTGATCATGCCGGCAAACAGGCCGATCAGCAGGCCGAAATTCAGCCCGGCAAAGGTCAGCGAAATTCCGTAGAACAGGCCGAGAATGATGCAGAGCGAGCCCTGGCCGCGCACGAAACCGGCAATGGTAGCGTTCATGTCGCGCGCAATCTGGCGCACGGTGGCAACGTGATCGCGCGGGATCCAGCTATCGACCCGTTCCACCATGCGATCCCAATCGAGCAGCAGATAGAAGGCAACCACGGGCGTGATCACGAAGAGCGAGATGATATCGAGCAGCGCCAGGCCGGAATTCCACAATTGCTGAAACAGCGTGCCGAGGAAGCCGGCACCCTGTTCGAGCAGCTTGGCGGAATTCTGCTTGATCGTGTCCATCTGGCCGGACACCCAGTCGGGCAGCCAGGCGGCATCGGGACTGGTCAGGAATTCCTGCAGCTTTGAGACGTACCCAGGCATCTTCTGGATGAAGTCGGAGGCCTGGGTAAAGATGATCGGGATGATCACCACCAACGATAGCGCAAAGACGACGACAAAGCCGATCAGGATCACCACCGTCGCCATCAGCCGGCTCAATCCGATGCGCTCCAGCCTGTCGGCGACGGGATCGAGAAAATAGGCAAGCGCCATCCCTGCGATGAACGGCAGGAGAATGGTGGAGAACACCATCAGGAAGGCGATAAACCCGGCGAGGAAAAGCAGCCAGAAGATGATCTGGCGCTGCAGCCCGCTGCCGCTCAATTTGTTGACCATGCCGCTGTTCCGATTGCTTGCCGCAGACGCTGCCGGGCGCTGCTTCCAGTGCTGGAGATAGGATGGGGCACCGACCATGGTCAAGCCTGTGGCGCAAAAGGGCCGGCAATCACGGGCAAAACATCAAAAAAGCGGGAGTAATCCGGGCAATATGCTTGCACTTGCGCCACCACCATGCCAATCGCAATCCAAATATGACGAGCCGGCGGAGATCAAGCCATGAGCGAGCCAGGAAAGAACGGTCTGACCTACAGCGATGCAGGTGTGGATATCGACGCCGGAAATCTTTTGGTGGAAAAGATCAAGCCGCATGTGCGCTCCACGCGCCGTCCGGGCGCCGATGGCGAGATCGGCGGCTTCGGCGGCCTGTTCGACCTGAAGGCGGCCGGTTTCAAGGATCCGGTCCTGGTTGCCGCCAATGACGGCGTCGGCACCAAGTTGAAGATCGCCATCGATGCCAACAAGCACGACACGGTCGGCATCGACCTCGTCGCCATGTGCGTCAACGACCTCGTCGTTCAGGGCGCCGAACCGCTGTTTTTCCTCGACTACTTCGCCACCGGCAAGCTCGACCCCGACCAGGGTGCAGCCATCGTCGGCGGCATTGCGGCGGGTTGCCGCGAGGCAGGCTGTGCGCTGATCGGCGGCGAGACCGCTGAAATGCCCGGCATGTATGCTGGCGGCGACTACGATCTCGCAGGCTTTGCCGTGGGCGCTGCAGAGCGCGGCCAGCTGCTGCCGGCCGGTGATATCGCCGAAGGCGACGTCATTCTGGGCCTCGCCTCCTCCGGCGTCCATTCCAACGGCTATTCGCTGGTGCGCAAGATCGTTTCGCTCTCGGGCCTTGCCTGGGACGCGCCTGCCCCATTCGGCGAAGGTACGCTGGCGGACGTTCTCATGACGCCGACGCGCATCTATGTGAAGCCGCTGTTGAAGGCGATCCGCGAGACCGGCAAGCTGAAGGCGCTCGCCCATATTACCGGCGGCGGTTTTCCCGAAAACATCCCGCGCGTGCTGCCCAAGCATCTCGCCGCCGAAATCGACCTTGGCGCCATCCAGGCGCCGGCCGTGTTCTCCTGGCTTGCCAAGACCGGCGGCGTTGCCGCCAACGAAATGCTGCGCACCTTCAACTGCGGCGTCGGCATGATCGTCGTCGTGGCCTCCGAAGATGCCGATCAGGTGACCTCGGTGCTGAAGGCCGAAGGCGAGACCGTGTTTGCCCTTGGCCGCATGGTCGCCCGCGACGAAGGCGCTGCCGGCACGATCTACAAGGGCACGCTCACTCTATGAACGGGACGTCGAAAGCGGCCCGCAAGCGGGTCGTGGTGTTCATTTCCGGCGGCGGCTCCAATATGCTGGCGCTGGTCCGGGCAACGGCTGCGGAAGGCTACCCCGCCGACATCGTTGCCGTCATCGCCGACAAGGCGGATGCGGGAGGCCTGGCGAAAGCGGCAGCGCTCGGGATCGCCACCTTCTCGTTCGTCCGCAAGGATTTCGACAGCAAGGACGCCCACGAAGCCGCCATCCTGTCAGCGCTTGAGACCCTGTCGCCAGATATCATCTGCCTGGCCGGTTACATGCGCCTGCTGACTGCCACCTTCATCAACGCCTATGAAGGCCGGATCATCAATATCCACCCCTCCCTCCTGCCGCTCTTCCCCGGCCTGCACACCCATCAGCGCGCCATCGACGCCGGCATGGCGGAAGCCGGCTGCACCGTGCATTTCGTCACCGAAGGCATGGACGAAGGCCCGGTCATCCTGCAGGCAAAAGTCCCGATCCTGCCGGGCGACACGGCGGATACGCTGGCCGCGCGCGTGCTGGTCGAAGAGCACAGATCCTATCCGCAGGCCCTGCGCCTGATGGCCGAGGGCAAGGTGCGGATGGATGGTGGCAAGGTGGTTCGGGCGGCGAAGGCGGCTTTGTGAACGATCCCTCTTGATCCGCTCATCTGATGATTATTCTTATCCCGTTGAAACCTAACCGGATCAACGATGAGAATTGCAAATGACCATCGAAGCGTTGAGTGCGGCGCGGGCGCGCAACAAACCCGTGACCAGCGAAGAAATCCGCCAGTGGCGTGAGGAAGGCCGTCCCTGACGATGAGCTTCGTTGTCGTGCGCTGCCTGCCATCGGATTTGGCGCACATTTTTTGGCGCCAGGCGACGTGACCGTTGGGAATTTTCAGATCATAAAACCGGTTCTGGCCCCCTCCCACGCACAGCACAAATACACCTTAAGGTGGTGTATTTTTACATTTCGGAACCATAAATAAACTGAAAATTTACCATGAGGACGGAAATTGGGTGAGAGATTTCATCCACGGCACGTGTTGGTGCCCCTCTTCGGGAATTGATTATGAACGTTTTTTGGACCCCGCTCGCGGGCATCGCGATCCTGTGCGCAACAACCGCCCATGCCAATGATCTCTACGGTCAGGCGACCGAAGGCCCGGTGTCCATGACCTTTGACGCGGGCCTGGCCAATATCTATGCCGAGGAAAGCGTGTTCAGTGGCGGCCGCAAGATCAGCCGGCTGGATTGGGAATCCAAGGGCGTAACGGTTCTGCGCGGTGCGCTCAGCATCGAGGTTCTGCCGGATTGGGCAATCAGAGCTGAAGGCAAGACCGGCATGAACGGCGATGGTCACATGACCGATTACGACTGGCTCGCTCCGAATGCCGCCAACTCGTCGGATAATGGCTGGAGCCACCGCTCGATCCATGATGATACCCGGCTCGATCATTATTACAGCGGCAGTATCGAACTCAACCGGACATTCGTCAACGATAACGGGCGCTTCCTCAGTGCCGGGATCGGCGGCCGTTATACCGATGTGCAATGGACCGCCTATGGCGGCTCCTTCATCTACAGTGTGTTCAACCCCCGCGATTTCAGCGGCAATTTCCAAGATGGCGAGCGTGGCATCACCTACCGCCAGCAAATGCCGTCGCTCTACGGCAATCTTCGGGGTTCACAAAACTATGGCGATTGGACGCTGTCGGGCGGGGTGGAAGCCGGAGCACTGATCAAGGCAAAAGCACCCGACGATCATTGGATGCGGAATTTGCGCTTTACCGACACATTCGATCTGGGTTTCACCTACGGCGCCACCACCGCGGTTGCTTACAACCTTACCCAGAATATCTCGTTCTATGCCAGCGGTGCGGTCGAAGTCACCAATTTCGGGACCGGTGACACCAATTTGCGCGATACGGTCACCGGCGCCAGCGCGAACATGTCCAAGTCGGCCGGTGCGAATTTCGTCGCCGCATCGGTCAGCCTCGGCATCAAGGGGAAATTCTGACGATCAGGCTATGGCCAGCTCCGCCCTGTTCAGCATCGCCCATTGCAACAGCATGATCGTCTTGCCGTCGCAGATCTCGCCGGTGCCGATCATCGCCATGGCCTCAACGAGGGGAATTTCCAGCACTTCGATATCCTCGTCCTCATGCGCTGCCCCGCCGCCGTCCTCGGCGCGCACGGTCACGTCGATGACGGCGGCGAAGAAGTGGACGGTTTCGGTGACGGCGCCGGGCGACATGAAGGCGTGGAAGAGCGGTTTTACGTCCGTCACCAGATATCCGGTCTCTTCCATCACCTCGCGTTTGATCGCCTCGGCCGGCTGGTCGCCGTCAAGCAGGCCGGCCGGTGTTTCCAAAAGCCAGCCGGAATGGCCGTTGAGATAGGCTGGGATGCGCAACTGCCGCACCAGGACGACGCTGTCGCGCCGGGGATCGTAGAGCAGGATGGTGGCGCCGTTGCCGCGGTCATAGACCTCCCGCTTCAGCGTCTTGGTGGTGCCGTTCGAGCCGGTATAATTGAACGTGACGTTGCGCAAATGGTACCAGTTCTTCGACAGGGTCTCGTCCTTGAGGATCTCGACCCCGGCATTTTCAAATTTCGTCATCGCCTGCTAATCCCTGCGCATCCATACGCTGTTGTCGTGAAAGGCGGCTCCGCCATAGGGAGCGGCCGCGTCGGCGCCGGTGAGCACGTTGATGCCCTCGCCGTCCAGATGCGCGCCGTTCGGCCAGAGCCCCTCGGCGATCACCACGCCGCGGCGCGCACCACCGCCAAGCTTGGCATGCAGGCGGATTTCGCCGCGCCCGTTGCCGATCCGCACGATATCGCCTTCGGCAATGCCGAGAGCTTCGGCGTCGTCCACATGGATCATCACTTGCGGGCGGACTTCCTTTTGCAGCGAGGACGGCGTTTCCGCAAAGGTGGAATTCAGGAACGACCGGGCCGGTGAGGTCGCCAGCCGGAACGGATGCGCCGGGGTGGCCACCTCGATAAGATCGACATGGTCGGGAAACTCGGGCAATTGCGCATGCGGCCCGAAGACGCCCAGCGCCTTTGGCGGACGGTTCGGGGCCGGTGTACCCGTCCAGTCCGCCTTGAAGCGGAACTTTCCGTCGGGATGGCCGAAACCGCCGATAAAATGGGCCGTGTCGAAATCAGGCTGGATATCCAGCCACTTGTCCCGCTTCAGCCCTTCGAAATCGGTGCCGTGGTTGACGAGGATATGGTCGATATGCTCGCGCTCGGTCAGACCAAAGCCGGGTTTCTCTGCGACACCGAGGCGCTTTGCCAGCTCCTCGATGACGAACAGGTTGGTGCGCACCGTCGATGGCGGTTCGACCACCTTGGGGCCGAGCAGGATGTGCTGGTGCCCGCCGCCGCGATAGAGATCGTCATGCTCGAGAAACATGGTGGCAGGCAGGACGATGTCGGCGAGCTTGGCCGTGTCGGTCATGAACTGCTCGTGCACGGCAACGAAAAGATCATCGCGCAGAAAACCGCGCTTCACCAGCCGTTGTTCGGGGGCGACATTCACCGGGTTGGTGTTCTGGATGAGCATGGCCGTCACCGGGCCGCGATGGCGCAGCGCTTCGGCATCGCCGGTCAGGACCCGCCCGATCTGCGACTGGTCGAGCATGCGGATCTCCGGATCCAACATCGCGGAACCGACCAGTTCGCGCTTGTCGAACTTGAAGATATCGTTGTTGGTGTGGAACGCGCCGCCGCCCTCGTGCTGCCAGGCGCCCAGCACGGTCGCAACGGAAGCGGCGGCGTGGATGGCGACCGCGCCGTTGCGCTGGCGGGTAAAGCCATAGCCGAGGCGGAAATAGGTTTTCGGCGTGGTCCCGATCAGCCGGCCGAACGCCTCGATTTCCTCGACCGGCAGCCCGGTGATGCCGGAGGCCCATTGCGGCGTGCGCGTTTTCAGGTGCTCTTCCAGCCCCGCCGGATCATCGGCATATCGGGCGAGATAGGCACGGTCGGCATGGCCGTCGCGAAAGGCGATATGCATGGCGGCGCAGGCAAGGGCCGCATCCGTGCCGGGCTTGAGCACCAGCCCCATATCGGCCTGCTTGACCGTCGGGTTGTCGTAGATGTCGATGACGACGATCTTGGCGCCGCGGTCCTTGCGGGCCTTGATCGCGTGGGTCATGACGTTGACCTGGGTCGAGACCGCATTGGTGCCCCAGATCACCACGCAATCGGATTTCGCCATCTCGCGCGGATCGGGGCCGCGCAGCGAACCGGTCGCCATGGCAAGCCCGGTCCAGGCCAGGTTGGTGCAGATCGAGCCGAAAAAGCCGGAATAGCGCTTGGCATGACGCAGGCGGTCGATCGAATCGCGCTGCACCTGCCCCATCGTCCCGGCATAGAAATAGGGCCAGACGGCTTCGGAGCCATGTTGCTGCTCGGCCTTGACGAAGGCGCCGGCGATCTCGTCCAGCGCATCCTCCCAGGACAGCTGCTGCCAGTTGCCATCGCCCTTTTCGCCCTTGCGGCGCTGCGGCACCATCAGGCGGCCGGGATGGTAGATCCGCTCGGAATAGCGCGCGACCTTGGCGCAGATGACGCCGGCCGTATAGGTGTTGGCGCCGGCACCCCGCACCCGGCCGATCCGGCCTTCTTGCGTGATATCGACCTCCAGCGCGCAGGCGGAGGGACAGTCGTGCGGACAGACAGTGTGGCCGACGGACATTTGTGGTTTGATGGGGGTCGCAACGTTCATGGCTTTTCTATATGGCATCGCGAAAGGGTCTCACAGTCCCCTTCACCATCCATTCCAATTTTTCATCGGGACGTAAGGGACGCGAATGAATTACCGTCACATCTACCACGCCGGAAACTTCGCCGATGTCCTCAAGCATGCCGTGCTGGCACGGCTGATCGTCTATATGGCGCAGAAGGACAAGGCGTTTCGCGTGCTCGACACCCATGCCGGCATCGGCCTTTACGACCTGTCGAGCGAAGAAGCGCAAAAGACCGGCGAATGGGTGGATGGCATCGGCCGCATTCTCGACACCGATATTCCGGCCAAGGCAAAGGCGATCCTCGAACCCTACCTGACGGCCATCCGCGATCTCAATCCGGATGGTGGCCTGACACTCTATCCCGGCTCGCCAAAGCTCACCCGCATGCTGATGCGGCCGCAGGACCGCCTGTCGGCAATGGAGCTGCATCCCGACGACTACGAGACGCTGCACCGCCTGTTCGACGGTGATTTCCAGAGCCGCATCACCGAGCTCGACGGCTGGCTGGCGCTCGGCGCCCATCTGCCGCCCAAGGAAAAGCGCGGCATCGTGCTCGTCGATCCGCCCTTCGAGATTGCCGGCGAATATGAGCGGCTGGCGGATGGGCTGCACAAGGCCTACCGGCGCTTTTCCGGCGGCACGTTCTGCCTGTGGTATCCGCTGAAGCAGGGCGCGCCGATCGCCGAATTCCATGCCGCGCTGCAGGCTCTGGAAATCCCCAAGATGCTGTGTGCCGAACTGTCGGTGCGCAGCGACCGCGACACGGCCGGGCTGTCCGGTTCCGGCCTGATCATCGTCAATCCGCCGTTCACGCTGAAGGGCGAACTGGATATCCTGCTTCCCTTCCTCAAGGACCGGCTGAAACAGGACCGCCATGCATCCGCCCGCGCCTTCTGGCTGCGCGGCGAGGAGGTTTTGGAGCGCGACTGAGCGGACGCAGGACAGGACGCAAGGAAACGGGGCTTGACGGTTCGCCCGCAAGAGACGCACTCTGCGGGATAGCCGGGAGACAGGATCATGACAGCAAAGCTTGCGCGCACCGTTACCGTCTCGCTCGTGATGGCATTCAGCGCGGTACCGGTTGCGGCGTCCGGCCCGCTCGGCTCTGGAATAGGGCATATCTCGGATGCCTGCCGCAGCCCGCAGGTCCTTGGCTTCATCACCTCGGATTTCGGCAGCCGTGCCGCCAACTACCTGAACATGGACATTGCCATCGCCGAAATCCGCGGCATGCGGCAGCAACGCCTTGTGCTGCGCGACAGGACCCACCCGGTCGAGCGCGAATATTGCCATGCCACGGCGCTCACCACCGATGGCCAGAAGCGGGCACTCTGGTATCTGATCGAGCGCGGCTTCGGCTTTGCCGGTGTCGGCTCGAATATCGAGTTCTGTGTGAGCGGTCTTGATCCCTGGTATGTCTATGGTGCGCAATGCGCCTCGTTGCGGTGACGGCTGCAATGCCGCGTTTCCGCCTTGTGATCCCCGCCCTTGCCGGTCTTCTGGCGCTTGCGGCGTGCAGCGGCGAGGAGAACACGCCTGCGGCGAAAAAAGACGCGCCCGCCGTAGAGACCACGGCCGCCAACACGCCGATTGCCGGCACGCAGACCACGGGCACGGGCAGCAAGGCACACCCGTTGCCGCTGGGAAGCGGCTTTGATTTCTACGTCCTGTCGCTGTCCTGGTCGCCGAGCTGGTGCCTGGACAACGATCCGTCCGGGCGCTCGATGCAATGCGACCCCGATAACAAGCATGGCTTCATCGTCCACGGGCTCTGGCCGCAAAACAGCAAGGGCTATCCGGAATTCTGCCGGACGCGGGACCCCGACCGGGTGCCCGACGCGCTCGGCCGAACCCTGTTCGACATCATGCCGTCGATGGGCTTGATCGGCCATGAATGGCGCAAACACGGCTCCTGCTCGGGGCTGAGCCAGAAGGATTATTTCACTGTTGTGCGCGCTGCACGCGAAAAACTGGCGATCCCTCCTGCGCTACAATCGGTCGCCTCGGACCAGCGGACCAGTGCGGCGCAGATCGAGACGGCGCTGACATCGGCCAATCCGGGCCTGCGCACGGACGCACTCGCGGTCACCTGCACGTCCGGCCGCGTCGATGAAGTCCGCATCTGCTTCAACAAGGATCTCAGCTTCCGCGACTGCGAAGACATCGATCGTGGCGGCTGCAAGGTCAAAAGCCTCAGCCTTCCGGCCACGCCTTAAACTTCAAGAACTGCCATCCAGCGAAAGAAAGCTCGCATGAAGATCTTCTATTCTCCCACCTCGCCCTATTCTACCAAAGTGCGCATGGCGGCCCATTATGCGGGTCTTGCCACCGAAAGCGTGTTGACCGACACCAACGGCAATCCGCAGGACCTGATCGTCAGCAATCCGCTCGGCAAGATTCCGACGCTGGTCACATCCGATGGCAAGGCGATCTATGACAGCCGCGTCATCATGAATTTCATCGACCGCGAGACCAAGGGCAAGCTCTATCCGCGCAATCCCGGCAAGCGCACCGACGTGGAACTGCTGGAAGCCCTGTGCGACGGCGTCTGCGATTGCCTTTTGGCAATCGTCTACGAAAAGCGTTTCCATCCACCGGAAAAGGTTCACCAGCCCTGGATCGACAGGCAATGGGAAAAGGCCGGCCGTGGCCTCGACCTCCTCAATGCCAACATGCCGAAAACCGGCGCCAAGCTGCATGCGGGCCATTTCGCACTGGCGGCACTGCTGCGCTATCTCGAGCTGCGCTTTGCCGGCGAATGGCAAAAAGGCCGCCCGAAGCTGAAGAACTGGCCGCAGAAATTCGAAAAGTTCTTCCCGGATTATGCGCAGTTCAAGATCTGATCCGTGGATCACCGGGAGCGGCGCCATGAGAGGGAGCCATGGCTGAGATCATCCTTCAAACGCCGCGCCTGCGCCTGGTGACATGGGAGCCGGACGATGCCGGGCTGATCCAGGCGCTGCATTCCTCGATCGAGACCACACGCTACCTGTCCGGTGCCGCCCCGTGGAGCCGCGAGCGCGCGCAGGAACGCCTGCAGAACTGGTTCATGGAAGCCGAACGCGACGGCACGACCAAATACAAGCTTCTTGCCCGCGCAGACGGCGCGTTCATCGGCCGGGCGGGATTTTCCCTGCTCGGCGATGCCTATGAACTCGGCTATTCCCTTCGTCACGAAGCCTGGGGCAAGGGCTATGCGACGGAAATCGCCGGGGCCTTGGCGAACTGGTTTTTCGAGAAAGGATTTTCGGATCGCTTCATCGCGTTTACCCATCCGGATAACGCGGCATCGCAGCGGGTCCTGACCAAGATCGGCATGCTGCCATGCGCGCCCGTCATCATCGATAGCATTCTGTGCCCCACCTTCGAGATGCGGCGGCCGCTCAGCGCCTGAAACGCAAAAAAGGCCGGATCGCTCCGGCCTTTTTGTCAGTCCTATCGGATGGATTAGAACTTTACGCCCATACCGACGCGAACGCTGTGTTCGTCGTAGCCCGACGAAACGCGGCTGCCGCCGGTGTTGAAGTTCTTCGAACCGTAGTCGGAGTAGCGATACTCGACGCGGGCCGTGACGTTGTCGGTGACGAATGTTTCGGCACCGGCACCGGCTGTCCAGCCAATCAGCGTGTTCTTGTCCGAACCGCCGCCATTGGCAGTCGCCTTGACGCTGGTGGCGGCCACACCGGCCGTACCATAGAGAAGGACCGGGTTCAGGTCGTAACCGACGCGGCCACGGACCGAACCGTTGACACCCTGTTCCATGCGGCGGGCATTGTTACGGGTGTCGTTGTCGCCGTAATTGACATCGGCTTCCGCACCGTAAACGATATTACCGCTCTGCATGTTGTAGCCGCCATAAAGGCCGCCGCCGAAGCCAGCCGCACCACGGCCGCCGGTTGCGTCATACTCGCCGCGGGCCCAGTTGGCGGTACCACCGACATAGGCACCCGACCAGTTCTTGATGGCCGGTTCATTGTATTCGGCAGCCGGAGCCGCCGGAACTTCGTCGATCGCATCAGCGGCCTGAACGGCGGAGAAAGCGATGAGGGATACGGCAGATGCCATAAGAGTGGTGATGAGAGTACGCATTAAAGTCTCCTTTACGAACCGATGTTCCGGACCCTCGCGGTCCCAAACTGATACATCGGGAAATTTCTAGATAACCCCGCCCGGTTGATGGAGAAATTGACAATCAAATGCGGATTCTCAAGAGCTAAAATGTGAAATTTTAAAGGCAGAAGCATGGCTAAAGTTCGTTGTTGCTTCAAAGTCACAGGGTAATTATTAACCATGAAACAGTATTAATGAAATATATACTATAACAACTCGAAATAACTCAATTTACCGCTTTTGCATTAATTTTTCCGAAACGAATGCACTCCCCCGGTTTCGCAATAACGTTGCGCCTCCTATATCCTTCACGCATGCACAACGACGAATCGCACATTGGCAAGATGAGGACACCTTTGAAGACGGCGCTGGTCACCGGCGGTGCCCGGCGCATCGGCAAGGCTATCGTCGAGGATCTGGCGGCGCATGGCTTTGCCGTCGCCATCCACGCCAATACGTCGCTGGCAGACGCTGAAGAGCTTGCTGCCGGAATTCGCGCGCGCGGTGGTCAGGCTGCGGTAGTGGCCGCCGACCTTGCCGATAGCGCCTCGACGCAGACGCTGCTGCAAAAGGCCAATGCCGCGCTCGGACCGGTCGGCCTTCTCGTCAATAATGCCTCGCTGTTCAAGAAGGATAGCCTTGACGAGTTCGACGAGACGATCTGGGACCGGCATTTTGCCGTCCATGTCAAAGCGCCGTCCCTGCTTGCGCGTGATTTTGCCGCCCAGTTGCCGCAGGACCATTCCGGGCTGATCGTCAATATCATCGATCAGCGGGTCTGGGCTCCCAATCCGAGATTTTATTCCTATATGTTGTCGAAGTCGGCTCTGTTGACGGCGACGAAAACCATGGCACAAACGCTGGCACCGGCGATCCGCGTCAACGGCATCGGGCCCGGCCCGACTTTGCCGAACGAGCGGCAAAATAGCGTGGATTTCGACAGGCAGGTGGAGACGCTGATCCTGAAGCGCGGGCCGCAGCTGGACGAATTCGGCCGGGCGATCCGGTTTCTGCTTGAGACGCCGTCGATCACCGGGCAGATGATCGCCCTTGACGGCGGCCAGCATCTGGCCTGGCAAACGCCGGATATTTTGGAGATTGTGGAATGAACGGGCGCGTGCCCAATGATGGCGGCATTCTCTATGATGAAAATGCCAGCGACGAGGAAGACCTGATCGAAGTGCCGGACGCGGCTGCGCCGGCGCCGATTCTCGATTGGGCGGAGACCAGCGCCATTCCCGACGGTCTGCGCGGCGCCGACCTGATCCAGGCCTTTGTCAAGCGCCTGCCCAACAGCCCCGGCGTCTACCGCATGTTCAACGAGGCGGGCGACGTTCTCTATGTCGGCAAGGCGCGCAGCCTGAAGAAGCGCGTCAGCAACTATGCGCAAGGCCGGCTGCATTCCAACCGGCTGACCAAGATGGTGCGCGAAACCGCCCATATGGAATTCGTGACGACGCGCACCGAGATCGAGGCGCTGCTGCTCGAAGCCAACCTGATCAAGCGCCTGCGGCCGCGCTTCAACGTGCTTTTGCGCGACGACAAGTCGTTTCCCTATATTCTGGTGACCGGCGACAGCCGGGCACCCGCACTCTACAAGCATCGCGGCGCGCGCAGCCGCAAGGGCGATTTCTTCGGCCCCTTCGCGTCCGCCGGCGCCGTCGGCCGCACCATCAATTCGCTGCAGCGCGCCTTTCTCCTGCGCACCTGCACCGACAGCGTCTTTGAAAGCCGCACCCGCCCCTGTCTGCTGCACCAGATCAAGCGTTGCGCCGCGCCCTGTACCCATGAGATCAGCGACGCCGATTATGCCGAGCTCGTCACCGAGGCCAAGGATTTCCTGTCGGGCAAGAGCCAGGCGGTGAAGGCGACGATTTCGGCTGCGATGAGCGATGCGTCTGAAAATCTCGATTTCGAGCGGGCCGCCCTCTACCGCGACCGGTTGGCTGCGCTTTCGCATGTCCAGAGCCACCAGGGCATCAATCCGTCCGGGGTCGAGGAGGCCGATGTCTTTGCCATCCATCACGAGGGCGGCGTTTCCTGCATCCAGGTGTTCTTTTTCCGCACCGGCCAGAACTGGGGCAACCGCGCCTATTTCCCGAAAGCCGACCCGACGCTCACATCGGCCGAGGTGCTCAGCGCCTTCCTCGCCCAGTTTTACGACGACAAACCCTGTCCGCGGCAGATCCTGCTTTGCGAGACCGTCGAGGAACAGGATCTGCTCGGCGAGGCGCTGACGGAAAAATCCGGCTACAAGGTCGCGATCCTGGTGCCGCAACGCGGCGAGAAGAAAGATCTGGTCGATCATGCCGTTGCCAATGCCCGCGAGGCGCATGGCCGCAAGCTGGCCGAAACCGCCTCGCAGTCGCGGCTGCTCGAGGGCTTTGCCACGACGTTCAAGCTTGAGCGCACGCCGCGCCGCATCGAGGTCTACGATAACTCCCACATCATGGGCACCAATGCCGTCGGCGGCATGGTGGTGGCGGGACCGGAAGGCTTCGTCAAAAGCCAGTACCGCAAGTTCAACATCAAATCGACCGACATCACGCCCGGCGACGACTTCGGAATGATGAAGGAAGTGATGATGCGGCGGTTTTCGCGCCTGTTGAAGGAAGAGGGCAAGCCCGACCGCAGCGTCGAAACCAACGAGGATAGCGCGTTTCCGGCCTGGCCCGATGTGATCCTGATCGATGGTGGCCAGGGGCAGATGACGGCGGTGCGCGCCATTTTGAAAGAGTTGGACATCGAGGATTGCGTCATCGCCATCGGCGTCGCCAAGGGCGTCGATCGCGAGGCCGGACGCGAGCGGTTCTTTCCGCCGGCAGGCAGCCGCGACGGTTTCTCATTGCCGCCGCGCGATCCCGTGCTCTATTTCATCCAGCGCATGCGCGACGAGGCGCACCGGTTTGCCATCGGCTCCCACCGGGCGCGGCGCAAGAAGGAAATGATCAAAAACCCGCTCGACGAGATCGGCGGCATCGGCCCGACGCGCAAGCGCGCCCTGCTGCATCATTTCGGCACCGCCAAGGCCGTGTCACGCGCCGGGATCAACGACCTCACATCCGTCGAGGGTATTTCGGAGGCGGTGGCGCGGCTGGTCTATGACCATTTCCATGAGGACAGCGCGAAAAAATAGGTGCGGCGTGCCTCAAACTGCTGACAGAAGCATTATCTAGCAATTCTGCAGGTCACTCGGGAAACTGAGCGGATTGCCAAACTCTCCCTCTTCCCCGCCCTTGTGGCGGGGATGAGGGCGAGTGGGTATCCCTCTTGCAAATAATTCTATTCACGGTTTGTCAGCAGTCTAAGATTAGAGCCGCCCGAGGCCCGAGAGCATATAGGTCAGTTCCGCCTGGCGGCGGGTGCCGGTCTTGAGGAAGATGCGCTTCAGGTAGGTCCGGACCGTTTCCAGCTTCAGGCCGAGCTTGATCGACACGGCCTCCAGGCTGACCCCGGAGGCCAGTTCGCGGGCGACCCTTGCCTCGCCGGGCGTCAGATCGAACAGGCCGCTCAGCACCCGCATATCGGGCGGACCGGCCTGGCCGACCGGGGTTGCGATCAGCACCGCAAGGCTCCTGGAAAAGACATCGCGGGCCTTTCGCCGCACCGGCAGCAGATGCAGGATCAGCGCCGGCAGGCCCTGTTCCGCCGAAAGCGGGATGGACTGGACGTTGGAGGCCGGCGCCAGCAGCAATTGCTCCAGCGCCGCCAGAACCAGGCTGTTTGCCGTCGGGTTTTTCAGGGAAATCCTGTCGCCGGCACCGGTGCGAATGCGCGGCGACAGCGCCTCCATATCCGCATTCATCGCCAGAACCCGATTGTCGCCTCCAAGAACTGCGGCGGGAAGACCGATCAATGCAAGCGTTGCCGCGATGCTTTCCGCCTGCCGGAACACCATGCGCGACGCAATAAGCGCGGCGCGGGACAGGTCGCCTTTCAGGCTGTTGGCACGCTCGAGCGCGCCGGCCGAGAAAGGCCCGTCACTGCTGCGGCCGATCATGTCGAAGATCAGCGTGTGGCCGGACGGCTCCACCATGACCGCCCCCATGCTCCAGCCCAGTCCCTTCGGCCGCAAATATGTGTTATAGACGGGATCGGCGGCAATTTCCTCCGGGGTCATCAGGTCGATATCGCGGGCAAACGCCATTGGCGACAGTTGCATCGAGCGCTCGGGACGAGGATTGGGCAATTTCAGATCGCTCGCCGCATAGAGATCCATCTGTTCGGCAATATTGGGCGAACAGACCCAGCGGAGCGTCGAATCCGTATCGATGGTCATGATGCCGGCGGAGAAACTGCCGATTTCCTCGGCCAGGCTGGCGCAGACGTCCGGCCACAGCTCGGGGATAACGGCGGCTTCGTAGATTCGGTCAATCAGCGTCATCGCATCGGACATTATCTGCTCTTTGTTGGAGCATTTATTCGATAGTGCCCTAAGGATAGCGGTTTTGCCAAGGACAATGCGTCAAACCCACTAAAAATAGGGGGTTTAGTTCACACTGCGTTCAGACGAATTCCGCCATAATTCAAGCCGATCTCTAATGACCGGTTGACGCCGCTGTCACAAAGTCTTTCATCTGTCGTCAAAGAACTCGCAGAGAACCCGAATCGATGTCCACCACGCCTGCCGCCTACAACATTCCCAATCTCCTGACCTATGGCCGTATTCTGGCCGTGCCGCTGATCGTCCTGTGTTTCTTCATCGAAGGCAGGCTGCAGAGCTCGGATACCGCCCGCTGGACGGCGCTGGGGCTTTTCGCCGTCGCCTCGATCACCGATTTCTTCGATGGCTATCTGGCGCGGATCTGGCAGCAGACCTCCAATATCGGCCGCATGCTCGATCCGATCGCCGACAAGCTTCTCGTCGCGTCCGTGCTGCTGCTCGTCGCTGCCGACGGCACGATCGCAGGCTGGTCGATCTGGGCTGCGATCATCATCCTGTGCCGTGAAATCCTGGTGTCGGGCCTGCGCGAATATCTGGCCGCGCTGAAGGTCAGCGTGCCGGTTACCCGCATTGCGAAGTGGAAGACGACCATCCAGATGGTCGCCATCGCCTTCCTGCTGGCAGGCCCCGCCGGCGACAAGGTGCTTCCCTACACGACCGAAATGGGCATCGGCCTTCTCTGGCTGGCTGCCGCCATCACGCTCTACACCGGCTACGATTATTTTCGCGCCGGCCTCAAGCACATGGTCGACTGATGGCGAGCGTCAACCTCGTCTATTTCGCCTGGGTGCGCGAGCGGATCGGCCGAGGCGAGGAAACGCTGGAGCTTCCCGACACCGTCATCACCGCCGGCGATCTGCTGACCCATCTGAAGACGCTTGGCGAGGAATACGAGACGGCGCTCGAACATGAAAACGTCATCCGCGTTGCCATCAACCAGGAACATGTCGAGCACCACGAAACCATCGCCGGGGCGCGGGAAATCGCGCTTTTCCCGCCGATGACCGGGGGCTGAGACATTGAGCGGCGTGCCTGTCACGGTTCGCATCCAGCGCGGCGATTTCGATCTTGCTGCGGAAGTCAGAGCGCTGTCCTCCGGCCGCCACGATATCGGTGCTGTCGTGACCTTTTCCGGCCTTTGCCGGGACGAGGCGGGCACGCTCAGCGCCCTTGAACTCGAGCACTATCCCGGCATGGCCACCGCTGAGATCACCCGGATCTGCCACGAAGCCGCCGCCCGCTTTTGCCTGCAGGCGGTGACTGCCATCCATCGCTACGGCACAATCGCACCCGGCGAAAACATCGTCCTCGTCGTCACCGCCTCGCCGCACCGGCAGGCAGCCTTCGACGGCGCCAATTTCATCATGGATTTCCTGAAGACCGCAGCGCCGTTTTGGAAGAAGGAACATGCGGCCGATGGCAGCACCGGCGGCTGGGTCAGCGCCAAGGATGACGACGACAGCGCAAGGGACCGCTGGTCTCAATGACCGCCGGTTGGGATCGCCGGTCGAAGGCTTGATCAGGCGGACAAGTCAAGGCTGAAACTGCTCCTTGCGCGTCAGAACGAGCAACAGAACCAGGAACGAGAAGATGGCAAAGTCCCGCCACAGCATCGGTCCATAGGCGCTCCAGAGCGTTTCGCTCAGCCCCATCGCTGCCGCCCCCACAGCCGCCAGAACCGGCGCCGTCTGGCCGCCGATTGCCGCGATGAACAGGACCTTGACGCCAAAGACGATGCCTGCGCCGAAATCCATCGTGCCGTAATAGGCGGTCGCAAGAATGCCCGCGATCGCGGCCAGCAATGCGGAGAACCCGTAGGCCGCGATGAAGACACGGCGGCCATCGACGCCGCAAAGAGCCGCCGCCCCGGCATCGTCTGACACGGCCCGCCAGGCGCGGCCCCAGGCCGAGCGCGCAAGAAACAGATGCGCCACTGCGACAATGGCCAGCATCAGGCCCGTGTTCAAAAGCTGCACCACCGTCAGCGTCACCGGAAAATGCGGATCCGCAAAGAGCGTTACCGGTGTGTTGAGGAATGGCGGCAGCCAGAGGCTGCGCGTCTGCGCCGCAATCCGCGACAGTTCCATCAGCACCAGCGCGATGGCAAGCGAGACCACCACCACGGTGTTGGCCGAGGTCGCCGCCAGCCTGTGCATGATCGAACGGCCGATCAAAAGCCCGGCTCCCAGCGTATAGACCAGCGCCGACACCGCCCCGACCGCAAGCGCGGCCGGCAGCACCAGCCACAGCCGGTTCCAGGCGAAATCGGAAAACAGCAGAAAGATTTGCCCGGCAAAACCAAACAGCGCACCATAGGTGAGATCCGCGCGGCGGGTGACAGCGAAGGCGATGGAATAGCCGAAAGCCAGCAGCGCATAAAGGGCTGCGATAGGCAGGGCGCTGGCAAGCTGCTGCAGAAAATAGGCCATGACATACCCGCTGATGACAAATGCATTATAACTGGTAAAATGCGTTTTACCAGTTAGGATATCGATATGACCTTTGCCTGGACCCAGCACCGTTTTTCGGGCGGTGCGCTTGCTCTCGATGTCGCCAATTCGGTGATCCTGCGCTTCGACACGGAGCGGCGGATCGACCGCTATGCCGATCCCGTTGCGCTGGACGGCTTTGCCGCAGCCGCCAACCGCTTTTCCGCAGAAAAACATCTGTTCGGGACGCTGGAGCCCGTGACGCCCGAAAACCACGCTGCATTTCTGGATTTGCGCGAGGCAACCGACCGGCATTTTCGTGCGACTGTTCTGGGCACCCCCACCGGCGACGGCCTGGCCGACCTGCTCGATGCGGCTTCCGTGATCATCCGCAGGCACAAGGCTTCAACCGCCCCGCTCGATGGCGCCCCGCTCGATGCCGCGACGGCGCGTTCGGCGCTGATGCTTGCGGCATCGGGCGAGCCGGAGCGGCTGAAAATCTGCCCCAATTGCCAATGGCTGTTTCTCGATCGCAGCCGCAACCGCAGCCGCACCTGGTGCGACATGACGGTCTGCGGCAACCGCGCCAAGGCCAGCCGCCACTACCAGCGCCAGAAGAAGGAGTTGACCGCATGAGAGCCAACCCCCTTGCCGCCGGCCTTCTCGCCGTGATCACGTCCCTGTCCGCCTGCCAGCGCGAAACGGGACCGGACCCGCTCGAACTCACCGGCAAGATGTTCGTATTCAACTACCGTCTTGCCTATGCCACCTATATGATCACGCTGACCAAGACACAGCCAGTGCCGGATGGCAGCACGGTTGCCGCCACATTCGAAGACCCCTCCGGCGGCCCGCCGCTCACGCTCGACCGCAAGCTGTTTCCAAAGCTGGACAAGGTCGTCCTCGAAAGCCCGGACGTCACCTGCGTGAAAAAGCAGAAACCCTATGCGGTGACGATCGACGTCAAAGGCCCCGACGGCACCATCCTGCAGACGCTGAAGACCTCGGTCATTTCCAATCTCGACCAGGATATCATGCCGGCGGAAGCTCTGGTGGTCGGCCCTGCCTATGACAAGAACCCGGATGTCTTCAAGGCCGGCAAGGCGCCCGAACATTTCGAGACGGCGAAGTGCCCGGGGTGAATGTGCCGGACATCAAAAGCCGGAACGCGAAAAAGCCGGAGCGTTTCCGCCCCGGCTTTTCTTCATTCTTTCAAGTCCTTCGGGCCGAAACCCTCAAGAGTTGATTCAGCCGACGATTTCGGTGTCGGAGAACCAGTACTTGATTTCCTGGGCAGCGGTTTCCGGAGCATCGGAACCGTGAACCGAATTTTCGCCGATCGACAGGGCGTGTGTCTTGCGGATCGTGCCTTCGTCGGCATTGGCCGGGTTGGTCGCGCCCATGATTTCGCGGTTCTTCAGGATGGCGCCTTCGCCTTCCAGAACCTGGACGATGGTCGGGCCGGAGGTCATGCCTTCAACCAGTTCGCCGAAGAAAGGACGTTCCTTGTGAACGGCGTAGAAGCCTTCGGCTTCGCGCGTGCTCATCCAGACGCGCTTGGACGCGACGACGCGCAGGCCTGCGTCTTCGAGCATCTTGGTGATGGCGCCCGTCAGGTTCCGCTTGGTTGCGTCCGGCTTGATCATCGAAAATGTGCGTTCAATCGCCATTGTCTCAATTCCCTTTGCTTACATAAATCGGGGGTTTTTCCGCGAAATTTGCGGTTCAATAGCCGCCAATTCCGTGCAAAACAAGGGGGAGACGTCAAGTTTCACGCCGCTGTCACGGAGCGCCCGGCACCATCATGAAGATCGAGGCAGCGCTCGAACCAGTCGCGGACCGGATCGCCCGGCTCCAGAATCCGCTTTGGCGAGACGACGCGCGCCCATTGCAGCGGACCAAAGACGACATAGTCGGAAAATAGCGGCGTTTCGCCGCCGATGAATGGCTGCCTCTTCAGCGTGGTGCGCAGCGGCTCCAGCTTGGCGGCAAAGGTTTTTTGCTCCTCGATCCCGGTTTGCGCGACCGCCTCAAGGCTCATCCCGAAGCGGTGTTCGCGCGACGTGCGGAAAAACGCCTGATCGACCGGTGCCAGGCTGTCGTGGATATCCATCAGGATGATCCGCGCCAGCGCCGGGTGCAATGTCAGCTGCGACCAGCTTTCGATGAACCGCGCCATGGCCTGGCCGCCCTCGCCGCCAAACAGCGACGGCTTATCCGGATAGGTCTTTTCCAGATAAAGCGCGATATCGAAACTGTCACGGATGAGACGATCGCCGTCGCGCAGCACCGGTACCAGCGCCGTCGCGCCGTTTTCGATCGCCGGTATCTCGGTAAACCCGACCGCCCTGGTATCGTAGTCCAGCCCCTTGTGGGCGAGCGACAGCATTGTCTTCCAGACATGCGGCGAAAACGGCCGGCTTCTGTCGGCGCCGCAAAGGGCATAGAGTGTGCGGTTCATCGGGTTTCCTCGTTCTTTCCGTATTGCCGTAGACCTATTCGAAACCAGCGGTCACGAACAATCAAATCAGTAAATTTCATGGATCCCATCAACCACTGCGGCGCAATTGCGCGCTAGGTTTGCAAGGACTGAAAGGAATTTTGCCATGCTCGATCACTACCGGATGTTTGCCGATTACAATCGCTGGGCCAACCGCCTCGTCTATGATGCCGCCGGCGATCTTAGCGATGCGCATTACCGCGAGAACAAGGGCGCCTTCTTCGGCTCGCTGCATGCCACGCTCAACCACATCCTGGCCGCAGACCGGATCTGGATGAAGCGCTTCACCGGCACCGGCGATGCGCCGTCAAAGCTCGACACGATCCTGTTCGACACGTTTGCCGGCCTCTCGGCCGCCCGCGCCGAAGAAGACGAGCGCATCGCCGCGTGGATCGCCGGCCTCAGCGAAGACGATCTTGCCGGCCGCTTCACCTATACGCCGGTCAGCAATCCCCTGCCCGTCACCCAGCGCCTCGCGCCAACCCTTACCCACGTCTTCAACCACCAGACCCACCATCGTGGCCAGTGCCACATGACGCTGACGGCGCTTGGGGCTCCGAGCCTCGCTCTCGACATGAGCTATTTCCTACGGGTGCCGGCATACCGGCAGTATGCGGATTGAGTAAACGCCGGAAATCATTTGTTTCTTAGCGGCATGTCACAACCCCGTCACAAGCTTTGAGCAAGACAGCCGCGTCATAATCCCCGCATATTTTAGGATGTGGAGCAGGACGACATTATGGAATGGTATCCCATTGAAGCGCTTGAAGCCGGCAAGCTTGCGGTCCTGCATTTTGAAAACCAGGACGAGCAGCGCTGGGTCGGCTATATCCATGGCGACGGCATCTGCCATTGGCCGGAAAATGTGTCGGGACGGCGCCCCGACGGCTGGCAGGATCTGTCCGCCCTGTTTTCAAGCCTGCCCGACAGCGCAAAGCAGATCGTCTCGGCCGCGTTTTGACGCCTCTGCTCAAGCGGCCGCGTCTTTTCCCGGCTGCAAAGCCCAATATTCCCAAAGGGCAACCACGAACAGAACCGCAGTGGCGGTGATCTGGATGACGTAATTGCTGGTAAACGGCACGAGCACTGCGGTCGCGGCCAGCAGCACGAGCCCCGCCAGATGCGAGACCGGAATTTTGTGGGCGACCGCCATCTTCACCCAGACATTGCCGGCCAGAAACAGGACCGGCCCGCCGATCATCGCCAGCGCGTTTTTCAGCGAACTGTCCTCCTGCGCATGCGACAGGCTGAAATCCTCGCCGACCGCAGTCAGGATGATACCCGCGATGATCGGCAGATGGCCGTAGGTAAACAGGTTGTGCGCCACGCTTTCCGGCTGCGAGGTATTTTCCGCCTTGTCGGCAGCATCCTCCTGTCCGTGATGGAAATAGATCCACCACATGAAGCCGGTGGAGAGGAAGGCGGCGCAGAACACGGCGAAGGTCGTGTTCGAGTTCATATGATCGGCGGCATTCTTGCCGGTGGTCAAAATGGTTTCGCCAAGGCAGATGATCACAAACAGCGCGCAGCGCTCGGCCATATGCTCGCCGGAAACATCCAGCGTTTCCGGTGGCGATTTTCCAAGCCCCGGTACGGCATAGCGCAGTGCGGGCGAGGCATAGTCGATGACGAGCGCCAGGCTCCACAGGGCAAGCCGGCCTTCAAGCTCCATCATCGCGCCGGCAAGCCAGAAGACGGAGGATGCCAGCGACCACAGCGTGATACGCACGAAGGTCATGAAGGAGGCGTCGTCAACGCCGCGATAGGCATAGAGCGTGAACAGCGAGCGGCCTACCTGCATGGCGCAGTAGATCAGGGCAAACATCAGCCCGTGTTCGCCAAAGGCTTCCGGCAGCGCCAGCGCCAGAAGCACGCCGCCGAACATCATGCAGAACAGCATCAGCCGGACGGCTTCCTTGCCGGTGTGGAGCAGGTTGGTGACCCAGGTCGTGTTGATCCAGACCCACCAGATCGCCAGCACCAGAAGTGCCGATTCGAACGCCGCCGTCGGCCCGAAATCGGAGGCGAGCGTATGCGACAGCTGTACGAGCGCAAAGACGAAGACCAGGTCGAAGAACAGCTCGGGAAAGCTGGCGCTGGTCTGATCGGGCTCTTCGGTGCGCAGCCAGTTGCCGCGTTCACCCGGCATGATGGACACCGTTTGCACGGCTTATGCCGCTATGTTTTGCCAGGCCGTCTCTGCGCATGATGTTTCCCCGCTCCTATTTGCTGTCATATAGGGCGCGGGCGGCGGCGGGCAACGGTGCTGATGACGGGCGATCCATGCCGAAAAGCGCGCCGGATGTGCCCATTTTGAAGTCTTGTCTTTGACGGTCTTTTAATCCCGATGCTGTATCAGCTTTCTCTTGCAACCACAGCATATCAGGCGGTTTTGTGAGGGAATGCGCAATGACGGACAAGCCCCAGCACGACGGCAATCAGGCCCAGAATGCCGCGATCCTGCTCAAGGTCGCCCAGACCATGGCCAAGCTTGGCGTTGCCGCCTTCCCGCGCAATTACGAACTGTTCTACGAGGCTCTGTCCGGCAACAATCCGCCGCTGACGCGCGCGGTTGCAGCGCTTGGCGCCCATCCGCTGCAAAACCAGATCGAACAGATCGGCATCACATATCACCTCTCAGGTTTTGCCGCGATCGAAGCCGACGCCATCCGCGCCGATACCGCCCGCGCGATCTGCGCCATCAGCCATGCGCTGACGGACAGCATCGCCAAGAAGGACGTCTTTGCCGCGATGCTGCGCGGCTTCATGTCACGTCTGGAAACCGATCCGGTCGCCGGCATGTCCGACTTCGCCGATGAGGCGGCGCGCCTGCGCGATGCGGTTGCGGTGTTCGAGCGTGAGGAGAAGGCTTTTGCTGGTGTGATGACCGAAACCGTGACGCAACTTGGCGGGATTGACAGCCAGATCGAGACGATGCGCAAGGCGGCGACCCGCGACCCCGTCACCGGCCTGCCCAACCGTATCGCCTTTTCCGCCAAGCTCACCGCACTTTATGACGACGGCAAGGCGACAGGGCCGGCGGCGCTGGCGCTCGTCACCGTCGAGGGCCTGCGCGAGATGGGCGAACGCCATGGCGCCGCAACCGTCGAAAAAGCGCTGAAGAAGCTTGCACCGGAATTCCGCAAATCCGTGAAGAAAAACGATTTCGTCGCCCGTATCGGCACCGACGAGTTCGCCTTCGTCTTCCATGATGTCTCCGCTGACAATGCCGAGGCGATCGCGCAGCGGATCTGCACCTCGGTGGAAGGCGTGCAGGTTGCGCTGCCGAACCGGGCGTTCACGACGCAGACCCTCTCGCTCTCCACCGGCATCGCCATGGCCTTTACCGCGTCCGGCGGCGTCGATCTGTTCACCCAGGCCGAGCTCGCGCTGCGGGCCGTGCGCAGCGGCGGCAAGCCGGGAACCCTGGTGTTTTCCGCTGCAATCGGTGGCCGGACGAAAAAAACCTACGCTCCGCAGGCCGCCTGACCCTGCTGCAGCGCGGCAAAGCCTTGCCTTCTCGCCTGAGTTCGGCCAAAACGCGGCCATGATCACGCTCAATAATCTTTCGGCCCGCATCGTCGGACGCCTTCTCATCGACCAGGCCAGTGTCGCGCTGCCGGCCGGCATCAAAGCTGGCCTCGTCGGCAAGAATGGCGCCGGCAAATCGACCCTGTTCAAAATCATCACCGGCGACATGGAAGCCGAGACCGGTTCGGTGTCGATCCCGAAGAATGCCCGCATCGGCCAGGTGGCGCAGGAAGCCCCAGGCACCGAGGAGCCGCTGATCGAGATCGTGCTGAAAGCCGACAAGGAGCGCGAGGCGCTTCTGGCCGAAGCCGAGACCGCCACCGACCCGCACCGGATCGCCGATATTCACATGCGGCTTGCCGATATCCAGGCGCATTCGGCCGAATCGCGCGCCGCCAGCATTCTCGCCGGCCTCGGCTTCGATGCCGCCGCGCAGTTGCGCCCGGCCTCGTCCTTTTCCGGCGGCTGGCGCATGCGCGTGGCGCTGGCGGCGGTGCTGTTTTCCGAGCCGGATCTGCTGCTTCTCGACGAGCCGACCAACTATCTCGACCTGGAAGGCACGCTCTGGCTTGAGGATTATATCAGCAAATATCCGCACACGGTCATCATCATCAGCCATGACCGCGACCTCCTGAACACCGCCGTCAACGCCATCATCCATCTCGACCAGCAGAAGCTGACCTTCTATCGCGGCTCCTACGACCAGTTCGAGCGCCAGCGCGCCGAGGCGATGGAATTGCAGACCAAGGCCAAGGTCAAGAACGATGCGGCGCGCAAGCATCTGCAGGCCTTCATCGACCGCTTCAAGGCCAAGGCTTCCAAGGCAAGGCAGGCGCAGAGCCGCGTCAAAGCACTGGAGCGCATGGGCACGGTTTCGGCCGTGATTGAAGATCACGTCCAGGGCTTCAAGTTCCCTGATCCGGAAAAGGAAGCCGCCTCGCCGATCATTGCGTTGGAACACGGCACCGTCGGCTATACGCCGGGCAAGCCGATCCTGCAGCACCTGTCGCTGCGCATCGATACCGACGACCGCATCGCGCTGCTCGGCTCGAACGGCAACGGCAAGTCCACCTTTGCCAAGCTGATCTCCGGCCGCCTGCCCGCCACGGGCGGCTCGGTCCAGACGGCGCCGGGCCTCAAGATCGGCTTCTTTGCCCAGCACCAGCTCGACGACCTGATCCCCGAACATGATGCCGTCGAGCATGTGCGCCAGCGCATGCCCGGTGCCACCGAAGGCAAGGTGCGCGCCCGCGTCGCCCAGATGGGCCTTGCGACCGCCAAGATGAGCACGCCCGCCAAAGACCTTTCCGGCGGCGAAAAGGCCCGGCTGCTGATGGGCCTTGCCGCCTTCGATGCGCCGAACCTTCTGATCCTCGACGAACCGACCAACCATCTGGATATTGACAGCCGCAACGCGCTGATCCAGGCGCTGAACGAATATACCGGCGCCGTCATCCTGATCTCACATGACCGCCACCTGATCGAGGCGACCGCCGACCGGCTGTGGCTGGTCAAGGACGGCACCGTCTCAAACTATGACGGCGACCTTGAGGATTACCGCTCCACCATTGTCCAGAGCTCCAAGGGCAAGGGCGGCAAGGCCAAGGGCAATGGCGGCGAGGAGCAACTGAGCAAGGCCGAGCAGCGCAAGGCCAATGCCGACAAGCGCGCCACCTTCGCGCCCTTGAAGAAAAAGATCAACGATGTCGAATCCTTGACGGCAAAACTGAACAAACAGATTCAAGCCCTCGACAAGGAACTCGAAGACCAGGACCTCTACGACAAGTTCCCCGACAAGGCCGCAGCCAAGGTCAAGGAACGCGCCGAAACCGTCGCCAAACTCGCCAAGGCCGAGGAACACTGGATGGAACTGTCCAGCCAATACGAAGAGGCGATGGCGAGCTGATTGATATCGGCGGCCCGCCGGACTTTGCCTATTTCGTCGTCTTTCCGCCCGGCACCATGCAAAATCCGCTGGCTGCGCGTTTTATTGGCTGGCTGCACAGCGAGGCGCAGACGCGAGCGATCGTCTGATCAGGCGGCGGCCCGCTTGCGCGCCGGGATCGTCATGGCCGCGACGCCGGTGATGACGCAGGCAAGGCCGATGAGGGCCGTGCTGCTGATGGTTTCGCCGAGAAAGACAACACCGATCGCCACGCCGATGGGGACGCGCAGATAGGCCTGCGCCGTCGTGCCGACCGAGCCCAGCGTGTGCACCAGCCGGAAATAGATGACGAAGGCGAGTGCCGTCGAAAAGACCGAGAGACCGAGCAAGGCGAGGATCGAGGCTGTAGACGGCGCCAATGTCCATGGCCGGTCGATAATGAGGCTGAGCGGTATCAGGATAATCGCGCCGCAGATCAGCGAGCCTGCGGCCGGCATCATCGGATCAAGCGACTTGAAGCCACGGCCGAAGATGGCGGCGCCTGCATAGCAGATCGTCGCTGCCACGATCGCAAGCTGGGCCGGCAGCTGGTCGCCGGCGCCGTGCAGCGCTTCCAGGCCGACCACGAGGGTAATCCCTGCAATTCCAGCGGCGACGCCGAAGAGCTTGCGTCCCGTCACGGGTTCATGGCGCGTCAACAGCGCTGTCAGCAGAAAGGCGAAGATCGGGGTGGTCGAATTGAGGATTGCAGCCAGCCCCGCATCCACGGTTTTTTCCGCCCAGGCGATCAGCGTGAAGGGGATGGCGCTGTTTAGACAGGCTTGAACCAGGAACCGGCCCCAGACCGCCTTGTCCTTCGGCAGGGACAGCCCGCGAAAGCGCAGGACCGCCAGCAGGAGCAGGCCGGCGATCAGGGTGCGGGTGGCAATCAACGTGATCGGCGCGATGGTCTCCACGCCGATCTTGATGAAGGTGTAGGAGGCGCCCCAGAGCGTTGCGAGCGCCAGAAGCAGCGCCAGTTCTTTTTTCAGGTTTATCGGGTCCGGTGTCATGATCGACTCGCATCAGGGGATTGCCATTCTCCATCCTGCTATAGCGAGCTAACCGCCGATATGCTTCGATGAAGACCGAAGTGTCGATACTCTCTTGGGGAAAATCTCCGCCGCCGGTCTAGCGGGCAAATTTTCGCGCAGCGGCAACGCAGAGGATGACGGCGAGCGTGACCACCAGCATCATCGGGCTTACCGGTTCATGCAAAAGGGTTGCTGCCAGCGCAAGGCCAAAGAACGGCTGCAGCAGTTGCAACTGCCCGACGGCGGCGATGCCGCCCTGCACGAGGCCGCGATACCAGAAGATGAAGCCGATCAGCATGCTGAACAGCGAGACATAGGCAAGACCGAGCCAGGCCGGCAGCGCCACATCGGAGAAAGCCTGCGGCCTGAAGGCGACTGAGAGGGCAATCATCACCGGCAGTGAAATGACGAGCGCCCAGGAGATCACTTGCCAGCCGCCCAGCGTGCGCGACAGCCTTGCCCCTTCGGCATAGCCGAGGCCGCAGACGATGATCGCCGCCAGCATCAGCCCGTCGCCGAGCGGCGACGACGCGCCGCCTTGCATCAGGGCAAAGCCGGCCACCAGCGCGCTGCCAAGCGCCGAAAACAGCCAGAATGCCGGCTTTGGCCGCTCGCCGCCGCGCAGCACGCCGAAGATCGCCGTCGAGAGCGGAAGCAGGCCGATGAAGACGATGGAATGGGCCGAGGTGACGTGCTGCAGCGCCAGCGCCGTCAACAGCGGAAACCCAAGGACCACGCCGAGCGCCACCACCACGAGCGAGACGATATCGGCGCGCGAGGGGCGCTTCTGGCGGAAGGCGAGCAGCAGGCACAGCGCCAGCAGACCGGCAATCGCCGCGCGCGCCACCGTCAGGAAGACCGGGTCGAGCTGCATGACCGCGACGCGGGTGGCCGGCAGCGAGCCGCTGAAGATCACCACGCCGATCAATCCGTTGATCCATCCGCTCGCCATCCGGTCCATGTCATGCTCCTTCGTTGCACCCTTATCGGCGGGAGCGGCTGGCAACACCAGCGACAGTCATGTACAGTTTGGCAAAACTGTTATGGTATCGGATCACATACAGATGCTCGACGATGTACAGAATGGCACCCGGATCGCCACAGTGATTGCCACGATCCGGCAGCGCATTGCCGGCCGCAGCCTGACGGCAGGCGACAAGCTGCCATCGATCCGGGCTTTGGCGCGCAGCCTTCAGCTGTCCACTTCCACCGTGGTCGAAGCCTATGACCGCCTGGCCGCCGAGGGCGTGATCCAGGCGCGCGCGGGCTCGGGCTTCTACGTGGCAAGCCAGGCGGCACCGCTTGCCCTGTCGGAAATCGGCCCGAAGCTGGACCGGGCGGTCGATCCCTTCTGGGTCTCGCGGCAGTCGCTGGAGGCGGCGAACGCCGATCTGAAACCTGGATGCGGCTGGCTGCCGCCCTCCTGGCTTCCGGACGACGGCATGCGCCGCGCCTTGCGGACGTTATCGCGCACCGAGGGCGCGTCGCTTGCCGACTACGGCACGCCGCTCGGCCTGCCGCCGTTGCGCCAGCTGATCGCGCGCCGGATGGGCGAGCACGGCATCGACGCATCGCCGGACCAGATCATGCTGACCGAATCGGGCACGCAGGCGCTCGATCTCCTGTGCCGGTTTCTGCTCGAGCCCGGCGATACCGTTCTGGTGGACGATCCCTGCTACTTCAATTTCCACGCTCTCTTGCGCGCCCATCGCGCCCATATCGTCAGCGTCGCCTATACGCCGAGCGGCCCGGATATCGAGCAGTTCGCCACGGTCTTGAGCGAACACAAACCGCGGCTCTACATCACCAATTCCGCCATCCACAACCCGACCGGGGCGGTGCTCTCTCCGGTGACGGCGCACCGGGTGCTGAAACTGGCCGAACAGGCGGGGCTGACCATCATCGAAGACGATATCTTTGCCGATTTCGAGCATGCCGCTGCCCCAAGGCTTGCCGCCTTCGACGGCCTTGAGCGCGTCATTCATATCGGCAGCTTCTCCAAGACCCTGTCGGCTTCGGCGCGCTGCGGCTTCATTGCGGCCCGGCCGGACTGGATCGAGGGGCTGACCGACCTGAAGATCGCCACCACATTCGGCGGCGGCCGTCTAACGGCTGAACTGGTGCTCAACGTGCTGCGCGACGGCAGTTACCGCAAGCATATGGAAGGGCTGCGCCTGCGGCTTTCGCGCGCCATGACCGATGTCAATGCCCGCCTGAAAAACCTCGGGCTCGAATCCTGGATCGAACCGCAGGCCGGGATGTTCTTATGGGCAAGGCTGCCGGACGGGCTCGATTCGGCCGAGATCGCCCGGCAGGCGCTCATGGACAATATCGTGCTCGCTCCCGGCAACGTCTTCAGCCTGTCGCAATCGGCAGCCGGCTTCCTGCGGTTCAATGTCTCGCAATCCCAGGACAACCGCATCTTCGAGGTCCTGCGCAAGGCGATGGCCCGCAAGCCCGACATGGCCGCAGCAATATAGCGAATTGCCTAGCCCAGTTCGAAGGTCGTGATCCCGTAGATCTGGCCGATCGGCAATTCCGGCACCGGGCCGCGATACATCCGCGCCGTTTCAAACACGGGTTTCAGATTATAGCGGTCGCAGAGCGCGCGGGCTGCGGCGTTCGGCTCGGGAATATCGAGAAAGACCTGGCCGCCGCCAACGCTGGTCACCAGTTTGCGGAAGATCAGGTCGGCATTCGTTTCACTGTCGGCAAAGAGCGGCCCGATCTTGTGGCCTTCGCGGCAGGCGCGGATGGTGCCGTAGCCCAGGATCTCGGAATTGCGCAGCAGGGCGAAACTTTCGCGGCTGTCCATGGCTTTCAGCCATTCCCGCAGAAACGCGTCCCGGCGCGCCGGATTGAACCTTGTATCATAGTCGGCGAGCATCGGCACCAGAACCGGCGAGACCGAGACCAGTTCGGTGCCGGGCGGCTCGGTGCATTGCACCTCACCGCCATAGCGGAAATTGGCATGGGCATAGACGAAACCGGACTTGCGGTACGTGTCCTGCTGTGCCACCACGCCATCCAGCCCGACCGTCCGGCTGCCAGCTTCCACAAGCGCCCTTTGCCACAGCGCCAGACCGATCCCCTGCCCGCGAAAATCCGGATGGACCATGTAGAACCCGAGAAACGCATAGGTCTCATCATAGCGCACCAGCGACAGGGCAGCCGCCATGATGCCATCTTCCTCGGCAATCCAATAGCCGTCCGGATCCGCCGCCCAGAAGGCCGGCGCATCGTCGAGACCGGGGTTCCAGCCCTCCCTGGCTGCCCAGTCGATCAGGACATCGAGATCGGCGCGGCTGGCTTTTCGGATGATCGGGGGCATGGAGACTCCTGTTTGACAATGCAGACTACCCAAATAGCGCAGCTTGGCTATTGTCCACCACCCGCAATGACGATTGTCGGCCGTTCGCCGTTGACAGCCATCGACAGCCGCTTGCCCGCAATCGACTTTCTGCTACAAAAGCCCACCATAAAAGTCATACAAATCGAGCGAAGCACATGAGCCCCATCCATATCTCGATCGTCGGCGTCGGCAAGATCGTCCGCGACCAGCATCTTCCTTCCATCGCCAAGAATGCGGATTACAAGCTGATCGCCGCCGCCAGCCGTCACGGCGTCGTCGATGGCATCGACAATTTCAAGTCGATCGAGGCGATGCTGGAAGCGGTCCCGGAAATCGATGCGGTCTCGCTCTGCATGCCGCCGCAGTTCCGCTATGCCGCCGCCCGCACGGCGCTCGAAGCTGGCAAGCATGTCTTTCTGGAAAAGCCGCCGGGCGCGACGCTAAGCGAAGTCGCCGACCTGCAGGCGCTGGCCGATCAGAAGGGCCTGTCGCTGTTTGCCAGCTGGCATTCGCGCTATGCGCCGGCCGTCGAAGCCGCAAAGGCGTTCCTTGCCTCGACGACGATCAACGACGTCAAGGTGATCTGGAAGGAAGACGTGCGCCACTGGCATCCGAACCAGGACTGGATCTGGGCTGCCGGCGGCCTTGGCGTCTTCGATCCCGGCATCAACGCCCTGTCGATCGTCACGCATATCCTGCCCAACCCGCTGTTCATCACCGCAGCGACGCTGGAATTCCCGGAAAACCGCGACGCGCCGATTGCCGCCTCGATCGTGTTTACCGATGCCAACAACCTGCCTGTTTCGGCAGAATTCGACTGGCGCCAGACGGGCCACCAGAGCTGGGACATCGTCGCCGAAACCGATGCCGGCATGATGGTTCTGGCCGAAGGCGGCGCCAAGCTCTCGATCGATGGCAAGCTGGTGCATGACGAGCCGGAACAGGAATACCCTGCGCTCTACGGCCGCTTTGCCGATATCATCAAGGCGAAAACATCCGACGTCGATCTGGCGCCGCTGCGGCATGTGGCAGACGCCTTCATGCTCGGACGGCGCAAGTTCGTGGACGCGTTCTTCGATTGAGCCTGTCGATATGATTTTGAAGGCCGCGCATGTTTTCGTGCGCGGCCTTTTTTTGCCGCTTACAAATCTTGAATAAGTTTGTCGGCAAGAGCGATAATCCACTCTCCGTCATCTTCGCTTCGAATTGAACCCGACGCTTTTAGGAGGCTCTACGCCTTCTTCACCCAACGCCCATCCTGGTTCTGCTGCCAGTAGGTCAGCGCATGCCCCTCGCCCTTCAGCACCTTCCAGTGCGCCCGCGCGCCTTCCAGCTGGGCCTGGTCGTAGCCATCGAACATGAACACCACACGCTCGTAATCACCAACCGGCGGCGGCGTCGCGCCGTCGATGATGAAGCGGACGGTGGCGTTGTTGCCGTTATCGCCGCCTGCGGTCAAAAGAATCGGCTGGTCGGCGGAAAATTCCGTGGCATCCGTGCCGTGCGGCAGGAAACTGTCGTCGCGATAGGTCCACAGATGCGTGTCGAGCATGTCGCGGCGCTCGTCCCCCGCCGTCTGCACGGCGACGCGCCAGCCCCGCCCGACACAACGGTCGAGCAAGGGTGGCAGCGCGTCTTCGAGCTTGGATTCCGTCAGGTGGTAGAACAGGATTTCGGTCACGTTGCGAGTCAGCCCTCGTAATTGGCGCGAACCAGCTCATCGAGCAGGCGCACGCCGAAGCCGGAGGCCCAGGACTGGTTGATCTCGTCGGTCGGCGAGCCCATCGCGGTGCCGGCAATATCCAGATGCGCCCAGGGCGTGTCCTTGACGAAGCGCTTGAGGAACTGGGCTGCGGTGATCGAACCGGCATAGCGGCCGCCGGTGTTCTTCATGTCGGCAAATTTGCTGTCGATCATCTTGTCATATTCCTTGCCGAGCGGCAGGCGCCAGAGCCTTTCCTGCGTCGTCATCCCCGCCGCCGTCAGCTGGCCGGCCAGCGTGTCGTCATTGGTGAACAGGCCCGCATGATGGCTGCCGAGCGCCACCATGACGGCGCCGGTCAAGGTTGCAAGGTTGATCATGAACTGCGGCTTGAAACGGTCGTTGCAATACCAGAGCGCGTCGCACAGCACGAGCCGGCCCTCCGCATCGGTATTGATGATCTCGATCGTCTGGCCCGACATCGAGGTGACGATATCGCCGGGACGCTGGGCATTGCCGTCGGGCATGTTTTCCACCAGGCCGATGATCCCCACCACATTGGCCTTGGCCTTGCGGGTTGCCAGTACGTGCATCAGGCCGGTCACGGCGGCGGCACCGCCCATGTCGCCCTTCATCTCCTCCATGCCGGCACCCGGCTTGATCGAGATGCCGCCGCTGTCGAACACCACGCCCTTGCCGACGAAGGCCACGGGCCGGTCCTTCGGCTTGCCGCCCTTCCATTGCATGATCGCCAGCCGCGGCGGCCGCACCGAACCCTGCGCCACGCCGAGCAGCGCGCCCATGCCGAGCTTCTTCATTTCCCGTTCGGTGAGAATTTCGACCTCGATGCCGAGCTTTTCCAGTTCTTTCGCCTTGGCCGCAAATTCGACGGGACCAAGAATATTGGCCGGTTCGTTGACGAGGTCACGGGCGATGAAGACGCCTTCGGCGATCGCCTGCGAATGGGTGGCCGCCTTCTTGGCGGCGATCGCCGCACCGGTGACGATCGTCACCTTCACCGGCTTGGGCGGGGTTTTCTGGTCGTCATCGTCCTTCTTGGTGGTCTTGTATCTGTCGAAGCTATAGGCATTCATCTCCATGCCGAGGGCGAAATCGGCGGCCGCCTTGCCGGACACGTCAAGGCCGGGTGCATCGAGGAAAATCGCGACCTTGTCGGCGCCGCGAACCTTGGATGCCGCAGCCCCGCCGGCCTTCAGCCAGTCATGCGCGGTCAAATCGGCGGCGTCGCCGATGCCGAGTACGAGAATGCGATCGACGGGTGCGCCCTGCGGCGCGACGATATCGAGAGCGCGCAGGGATTTTGCCTTGAACTTGGCGATTCGCGCGGCCTTGGCAATGATCGCCTCCGGATCGGCTTCCGCAGCGCCGGCCGCCTCTTTTCCGTCAAGAGTCTTGAGCAAGATGGCGAGGCCACCCGACAGGCGTGCTGATTTGCTGAACCCGATTTCAAATTTCAATGACATGAAGAACTCCAGAATTGCCTTGTGCCGGCCCCAGTCTGTTACCTGCCGGTTACAGTGGCAAACATTCGCCATCTCCCGCAACCCCGGAAACAGCTTCATGCACCGTTGTTGGTTTCGATGACCTTGGCAAGGCGCCACCTTATGTTTAGATGCTGTTAACTATCATTCTTTGCCGAGCCTTAGCCCTGCCCTTTTACAATTTGGTTATCGTGGAAAATTTGCATACCGGTTCATTCAGCGCGATAGGGACATCCGGCACGGCGATGTCCGCACTGGCGATAGCGAACCGGACGAACGGCAGGAAGATGGTCCAGGACCCCGTATGAAACTGATCGAGCGCTATATCCTGAAGCGGGCAACGGGCATGTTCTTTGCCACGCTTTTGCCGCTGATGGCGATTGTCTGGACGACGCAGGCTCTGACCAGCGTCAATCTGGTCACCGATAGCGGCCAGTCGACGCTTGCGTTCATGCGCCTTGCAACGCTCATTCTGCCCTCGATCATTCCCCTCATCCTTCCCTTCGCGCTGGTGATCGGCGTGGCGCAGACGCTGACGGCGATGAATGCCGATTCGGAGCTGACTGTGCTGAATGCCGCCGGCAGCTCGCGCATGACCATCATCCGCCCGGTGATCTATCTCGGCCTTGCGCTCAGCGCCCTGTCCTTCACCGTCGATAATTTCGTCGAGCCCTATTCCCGCATGGCCGTGCGCAAGATGATCGCCACCGCGCATGCGGACCTTCTGTCCTCGGTCGTGCAGGAAAACACCTTCCGCAAGATCGGCGACGGCCTGTATGTCCAGGTCGCCTCGCGGCGCAATGGCGGCGTCCTGCATGGGATTTTCGTCGCCGATTCGCGCGATCCGGCCTATGAGCTGGTCTACTATGCCCGCGAAGGTGCGGTCGATGACAGCGGCTCGGCGCTGGTGATGAAGGATGGCGAGGTGCATCGCAAATTGCCCAATGGCAACGTATCGATCATCAAATTCGACAGCTATGCCTTCGACCTCACCGACATGACCAGGATGGCCGGCCAGGCGACGATCAGAGCCAAGGACCGTGACCTGCCCTTCCTGATCAATCCCGATCCGAAGGACCCGGTTTACGAGAAAAATCCGCAGGCATTTAGCGCCGAGCTGCATCGGCGGCTAACGGAATGGACCTATCCCCTGATCTTCGCCCTGATCGCGCTGGTCTTCAGCAGCGATGCCCGCTCGCACCGGGAAGCCCGCGTGCATCCGATGATCACGGCCCTTCTGACCTGCCTGTTCATCCGCTGGACAACCTTCTACGCGGCCAATAGCGCGGAGGAATCGCGGCTCTTCATTCCGGTCATGTATCTGATCCCGCTCGGCACCGGCTATCTGGCGATACGCCAGCTGATGGGCAACAGGCGGCTTGAAATTCCGCTCACGCTGGAGCAGAAGGTCAAGGAGATTCTGGTTCGCCTGCGCCTGACCAAGGCCAACCCGGCATCTGAGGGAAACCAGGTGCCATGATCTTCACGACGCTCGGGCGTTATTTTTTCAAGCGATACGCGATCACCACATTCTGGTTCCTCGCCGGCATCTTCGCCTTGATCTTCATCATCGATTTCAGCGAACTTTCCAACCGGATGTCGCAGCTGCCGCGCTATTCAGTTGCCGGCGCGCTGTTGATGACGACGTTCCGCATTCCAATGATTCTACAGCAGACGGTGCCGTTCGTGGCTCTGTTTGCCGGCATGGCGTCGCTGATTTCGCTCAATCGCCGCTATGAACTGGTGGTGACGCGCGCCGCTGGAATTTCCGCCTGGCAGTTTTTGCAGCCGTTCGTCATCGGCGCGTTCCTGTTTGGCATCGGAACCGTGATTGCGCTCAATCCAATTGCTTCCTGGGGCACCAAGCAGGCCGAAGCGCTTGAGGCCGAATGGGGCAGCTCGTCCTCAGCCACATCGGCGATCTCCATTCCGTGGCTGCGCCAGATCTATGGAAATGACGACACGATCATCGGCGCGCGCTCCGTTCAGGACGAAGGCAAGACACTGGTCAATGTGACGGTGATCCATTTCGATCCGCTTGGCACGATCGTTTTAAGACAGGACGCCCAGTCGGCAAAACTGGAAGATGGTTACTGGCTTCTTAACACCGTCACGGAAACCCGCAACGGCGAGCTTCCACGCCGTCTCGCTACGGTACAGTTGCCGACTCACCTGAAGCCGGAATTCGTTCAGGAAACGTTGACGAAGGCTGATTCTATTCAATTTTTCGACTTGAGGCGCAAGATCGAGGTGGCGAAGTCGTTTGGCTTTCCAACCAATGCGATGGAAACCCAATTCCACTCCATGCTGGCGCTCCCGCTGCTTCTGGTCGCCATGACGCTGATCGCTGCAAGCGTCTCGTTAAAATTTAGCCGGTTTAACCAATCGAGACCGGTAATTCTCGGTGGAATCCTGTCGGGCTTCGTGCTTTATGTCGTCACCGTGCTTGTCAAAGCATTCGGGAGCAGCGGCATAGTGCCTCCGTTCGTTGCAGCCTGGTTGCCAGTTGTTGTAGCGATGGCGCTGGGCTCGACGATTCTATTGCATGAGGAGGATGGCTAGTGGCGGCAGGCAACCGCAAACATATCAGGCTGCTGGCGGCCATTCTGCTTTCCGGTGTCGCGCTGCAGGCGCTGACGCCGATCGCACCCGCATGGGCACAAGAGACCAATATCGATTCGTTCAATCCGACGATGCCCGAAGACGCCAAGATGCTTCTGTCGGCAAACGAGCTCGTCTATAACAGGGATGCCGAGCGCGTCATCGTGCGCGGGGCGGTCCAGATCAATTACGGCGGCTACCAGATGGTCGCCCAGCAGGTCGAGTACAGCCAGAAGACCGGGCGCATCATTGCAACCGGCGAAATCGAGCTGATCGAGCCCGGCGGCAACCGGGTCTATGCCGACCAGATGGACGTGACCGATGATTTCGGCAACGGCTTCATCGAGCAGCTGCGTGTCGAAACCACGGATCTGACGAAGCTTGCCGCCGTGACCGGCGAACGGCGCAATGGCGAGGAAATGATCCTCAACAATGCCGTCTACACCGCCTGCACCCCTTGCGCGACCAATCCCGACCACAAGTCGCTCTGGCACGTCAAGGCACAGCGCATCGTCCAGAACGGCAAGACCCATACGATCCGCATGGAGAACGCCAAGTTCGAGCTGTTCGGCCAACCGATCCTGTACCTGCCGGTGCTGGAGGTTCCAGACCAGACGGTGAAGCGCAAGAGCGGCTTCCTGTTTCCGAAATTCGGCTATACCCAGAAGCTCGGCGCCGGCGTCAGCGTTCCCTATTACTGGGCGATCTCGCCCTATATGGACGCGACCGTGACGGCGACCGGCCTGACCCGCCAGGGCTTCCTGCTGCAGGGCGAATTCCGCCAGCGCTTTGCCAACGGCGAACATATTCTCAGCATGGCCGGTATCAGCCAGCTGAACCGCAGCAGCTTCACCGGTGGCACCGTCGACGCCCAGGAAACCAATCGCGGCATGATCGGCTCGCAGGGCCGGTTTGAGATCAATCCGCGCTGGACCTTCGGCTGGGACGTTCTCGTCCAGAGCGACAACAATTTCGCCAGGACCTACGAGCTTTCGACCTTCGACGGCACGACGCTGACCAACCAGGCGTACCTTACGGGTCTCGGCAAGCGCAATTTCTTCGACGCCCGCGCCTTCTATTTCGACATCCAGGATGCCGATCCCAACAGCATCGCCGAAAACAAGCAGGCCGTCGCCCAGGTTCTGGATTATTCCTATACCCATCCCGAACCGGTATTCGGCGGCGAACTGACCGCAGACATCAACCTGACCAACATCAATCGCAACCGCGAGGATTCCTACTCCGTTGGTCCCATCGGCGACGAGGTCTACCGTTTCCGCGGTCTCGAAGGCACCTATCACCGCCTGTCGGCCGATCTGGAATGGAAGCGCAACTTCATCGTTCCCGGCGGCCTGTCGCTGACGCCGATTCTTGCGGCGCGCGGCGATCTCATCGGTTCCTCGATGGCCAATCCGGGTCCCGATTATACCGGCAACTTCGACAGCGATGACGCGGCAACGCGCCGGATGCTGACGGCCGGTATCGATGCGCGCTATCCGATCCTTTTGACGACCGACTATAGCAGCCACATCATCGAGCCGATCGCCCAGATCTTTGCCCGTCCTGACGAGGAATATGCCGGCGGCCTGCCGAACGAGGATGCGCAGAGCTTCGTGTTCGACGCGACATCGCTGTTCGACCGTGACAAGTTCTCCGGCTTTGACCGTATCGAAGGCGGAACGCGAGCCAATCTCGGTGTTCGCTACACCGGCGCGCTCGGCAATGGCTACGCGCTGCGCGCGATTGCCGGCCAGTCGTTTCATCTTGGCGGCTTGAATTCGTTTGCGACCGACGATCTGGTCAAGGCGGGTTCTGATTCCGGCCTTGAAACCAACCGGTCCGACTATGTGGCCATGGTCGGGATCGATGCGCCGTCCGGCATTACCGCCAGCTTCAGCAGCCGTTTCGACGAGCGCAATCTCGACATGCGCCGCGCCGATGCGTCGCTCGGCTACCAGGGCATCCTGTGGCAGACGGCCGTGACCTATACCAGCATCCAGGCGCAGCCGCTCTATGGCTCGACCAGGGACCAGGACGAACTGCAGACGGCGGCGGCTTACAAATTTGCCGATTACTGGTCGGTATTCGGCTCCGTCACCTATGATCTGAACAGCAATGTCATCACCCGCAACGGCATCGGCATCACCTATGACGACCGCGATACGATCTTCTCGCTGGTCTACAAGGAAGAGCGCGACAGCGATCAATCCATCGCCAATGACTGGTCGATCGGCGCACGCATCAGCTTCCGGACGCTTGGCGATATCGATGTGGGCGACACGAAGTTTGACGGCCTGAACTAGGACGCGCCGTGGCTGTGGCGCGCCGTTTCCTCTGCGCCAAGTATGGCGCAGAGCCCAATAAAGGGGCGATTGACGGCCTGATTGCACTTTTTGCGGCAACCGGTGGGGTCTTGTCATTGTTCGGCCGCATGTATTATGCATCCTTGCACGCACATGCGCGCGATGACGGCGCTTGGCAAGAAGACCACGACCCCGGACACCCGATGTCCGGCGGCCACTGAAAAGGACAAAGAATGGGCGGGAAGCTTTCGATCACGCGCACGGTTTCGGCAATGATCCTTGCCTGCGGCCTCGCACTCTCCTCCGCACCGGTCACCTATGCCGCGAGCGTCAAGGTCGTTGCCGTCGTCAACGGCACGCCGCTCACGTCCGGCGACGTTGCCAAGCGCGCAGCCTTCATGCGCCTGCAGCACCAGAGCGGTGGCCCGGACGCGGCTCGCCAGCAGATGATCGATGAACTCCTCAGGCGCGAGGAAATCCTGCGTTTGAACGCCTCCGTCAGCAGCACCGACGTCGAAGCAGCCGTCGGGCGCTTTGCGGCCGGCAACAAGCTCTCGGTCCAGCAGCTGTCGCAGATCCTCGATCAGGCCGGCGTCGGCATCGATCACTTCCGCAATTATGTCGCTGTGTCCATGAGCTGGCCACGGGCGGTCAACGCCCGCTTCGGCGGCGGTGGCGGTGGACGCCTGTCCAATGAGGAACTCGTCCGGCGCATGCAGGAAAATGGCGGCCAGAAGCCGGTAACCACCGAATATTTCCTGCAACAGGTGATCTTCGTCGTCCCCGCCTCCAAGCGCAATGCCATCATCGGCAAGCGCCAGGCCGAAGCCAATGCGTCGCGTGCGAAATATCCGGGCTGTGAGCAGGCCAAGGCCTTTGCCGCCACGATGCGCGACGTCTCGATCCGCAGCCTTGGCCGCATGATGGTGCAGGAAATTCCGGCCGACTGGAAGCCGCTCGTCGAAAAGGCCGGCGAGAACGGCACGACCGGCACGCGCGTCACCGAACGCGGCGTCGAATATCTCGCCATCTGCAAGAAGCGCGAAGTTTCCGACGATGCGGCTGCCGAAATCGTGTTCCGCGCCGAAGATATCGGCAAGAAGGGCGATGGCGAAGACGCCAACAGCAAGAAATATGTCGAGGAACTGCGCAAGCGCGCCCAGATCGTCCAGAAGTAACACAAGCAGCATGAGCCCGACGCGCGACAGGCCGCTCGCCCTGACCATGGGCGATCCCGCCGGGATCGGCCTCGACATCACCATTGACGCCTGGATCAATCGCCGGGCCTGGCAGACGCCGCCGTTCATTCTGATCGGCGACCCGTCGGCTCTCGCAGAACGCGCCCGCGCGCTTGGCCACGAGATCGCGGTTCGCGAGACCGATTGCGCTGCGGCTTGCGCCGTCTTCGACAGCGCGCTTCCGGTTTTGCCGGTGGCCTGCGCCAGCCCGGTCCATGCGGGCCTGCCGGATTCCGCCAATGCGGGCGCCATCACCGGCGCCATCGAAACCGCCGTGCGGCTCACCATGGATGGTGCGGCCTGCGCCATCGTCACCAATCCGATTGCCAAATCCGTGCTCTACGATGCGGGCTTTCAATTTCCCGGCCATACCGAATTTCTCGCCGATCTCGGGGCGCGCCTGACCGGAGAGCCGCTCTTGCCGGTGATGATGCTGGCCGGACCGAAGCTGAAGGCCGTCCCGGTGACAATCCATATTCCGCTGAAGGATGTGCCTGACCAGTTGACCGGCGATCTCATCTACCGGACCTGCGCGATTACTGTGCGGGACCTGAAGGAGCGCTTCGGCCTTGTCTCTCCGCGTGTGGCCGTTGCCGGCCTCAATCCGCATGCTGGGGAAAACGGCGCGCTCGGTCTTGAAGACGATGCCGTCATCCGTCCCGCCATCGAGCGGCTGAGAGCGGAAGGTGTCGATATAACCGGCCCCCTGCCCGCCGATACCATGTTTCACGACCGCGCCCGCGCCACCTATGACGTGGCGATCTGCATGTATCACGATCAGGCGCTGATCCCGGCCAAGGCGCTGGGTTTCGACGACAGCGTCAACGTAACGCTCGGCCTGCCATTCATCCGCACCTCGCCGGATCATGGCACCGCGTTCAGCCTGGCCGGCAAGGGCATCGCCCGCGCCGACAGCGTGCTGGCAGCCCTGCGTCTGGCGCAGGAGCTTTCCGGCAACGCCGTGCGGGGACAGAGCTGATGGCGGCGATCGACGGCCTGCCGCCGCTGCGCGACGTGATTGCCCGCCACGGCCTCGACGCGAAGAAAGCGCTTGGCCAGAACTTCCTGCTCGATCTCAACCTCACCCAGAAGATCGCCCGCACGGCGGGCCCTCTGGAGGGTGTGACGGTGATCGAGGTCGGCCCGGGTCCGGGCGGCCTCACCCGCGCCATCCTGTCGCTCGGTGCCAAGAAGGTGATTGCCATCGAGCGCGACGCCCGCTGCCTGCCTGCCCTTGCCGAGATCGCCGATTTCTACCCCGGCCGCCTCGACGTCATCGAAGGCGATGCGCTGAAAACGCCGTTCGAAGAGCTTGCCGGCGGCGGCCCGGTCAAGATCATTGCCAACCTGCCCTATAATGTCGGCACCCAGCTTCTGGTCAATTGGCTTTTACCGGCGGCATGGCCGCCGTTCTACCAGTCGATGACGCTGATGTTCCAGCGCGAAGTCGGTTTGCGGATCGTTGCCAAGGCCAATGACGATCACTACGGCCGCCTCGGCGTGCTCTGCGGCTGGCGCACCCATGCACGCATGGCCTTCGACGTCCCCCCCCAGGCCTTCTCGCCACCTCCGAAGGTCACCTCCTCGGTGGTGCATCTCGAACCGATCGAAAACCCGATCCCATGCGCTGCCGCAGACCTCGAAAAAGTGACGATGGCCGCATTCGGCCAACGCCGCAAGATGCTGCGCCAAAGCGTCAAATCCATCGGCGGCGAAGCGCTGCTTGCGAAGGCCGAGATCGACCCGAAACGCCGGGCGGAAACGCTGTCGGTGGAAGAGTTTTGCCGGTTGGCGAATTGTTTATAAACGGCGGTCTCCCCCTTCTCCCCAGCGGGGAGAAGTGCCGAGCGCAGGCGAGGCGATGAGGGGGTCTTTCCGCGAATTCTGTGCGCGCCGCCCCCTCATCCGGCCCTGCGGGCCACCTTCTCCCCGCTGGGGAGAAGAGGGAGCGCGCGGCAACTCCCGTCGGACGATCAGGGCGGCCCGCGCCGCAAGCAGATCGGCGAATTAACCTTCGACGGCAACCCCGGTCTCCCCCTTCTCCCCAGCGGGGAGAAGTGCCGAGCCTAGGCGAGGCGATGAGGGGGTCTTTCGGCGGATTCTGTGCGTGGCGTCCGCACCCCCTCTGTCACTCCGTGACATCTCCCCCTCAAGGGGGGAGATTCGCCGTAGGCTATGTGCCCTCAGGAATTATAGATTTTGCAAGCGGCGAGGAAAAAGAATGATCTCCCCCCTTGAGGGGGAGATGTCACGACGTGACAGAGGGGGATGGGCCACACGGCGTGCAGTCGCGGCCCTCCTCAGACAACACGCAGCCTAAAAATATCAAAGCTTCGGCGTTTCCGTCAGCAACCCATTCACAAACTCGAACAGCCCCGGACGCCGGTCGCGGCGGAGCCGTTCGGCTTCGACGATGGCCTGGACGGAGGCGAAGGCGCTGTCGAGGTCCTCGTTGACGACGATATAGTCATATTCCAGCCAGTGCTCGATCTCGGAGCGGGAATTGGCCAGCCGGGTGGCGATGACCTCTTCGGTGTCTTCGGCGCGGCGGTGCAGGCGCGATTGCAGCTCCGCCATGGTCGGCGGCAGGATGAAGATCGAGACGACGTCGCCGCCCATCTTTTCCTGCAGCTGCTGGGCGCCCTGCCAGTCGATATCGAACAGCATATCCTGTCCCTCCGACATGGCCGCCTCGACGGCATCGCGCGGCGTGCCGTAGAAATTGCCGTGCACCTCGGCCCATTCCAGAAGCGCGTCGGTCTGGCGAAGCCCCTCGAATTCGCGGATCGACTTAAAGAAATAATGCCGCCCGTCGATTTCACTCGGACGCCGTTTGCGCGTCGTCACGCTGACCGAGATGCTCATATGCGGATCGGATTCAAGCAGATTGCGCGCAATGGTCGATTTGCCGGCCCCCGAAGGCGAGGAGATCACCAGCATGAGACCGCGGCGCTGAATGGCTTTGGTTGAAGTTTGGCTCACGGGGCTCATGGTCACTCCAGATTTTGGACCTGTTCACGGAACTGGTCGATGACGACCTTCAGTTCGATACCGGCGGCGGTGACCGCAGCTGCATTCGACTTGGAACAGATGGTATTTGATTCGCGGTTAAATTCCTGGGACAGGAAATCGAGTTTGCGGCCGACCGGTCCGCCTTTTTTCAAAAGGTCGCGGGCAGCCGTCACATGGGTCCGCAGCCGGTCGATCTCCTCGCGGATATCGGCCTTGGCGGCCAGCAGCGCCACCTCGGCATAGAGGCGGTCCGGATCGACCTTGGTGCCGCCGTCCATCACCAATGCGATCTGGCTGGCAAGGCGGGCGGTGATGACGGGCACGCTGCGCGACGGGTCGGCCTCGATCCCGCTGGTCAGCGTCTCGATCCTGTCGATCTGTTCCAGAAGCACGCGGTAGAGCGCCACGCCTTCGCCTTCGCGCATCGCTGTCATATCGGCGATTGCCAGCCGCAGCCCGGCAAGAATATCGCTGTCGCGCGCGGCGCGCTCGCCCTCCTGTTCCTCCGGCTCGCGAAAATCGACGATGCCGCGGATGGCCAAAAGCGTGTCGAGGCGCAGTGGCGCCGCATCGATGACATCGCGCAGCTGTTCACGCAAAGACAGAACGGCCGAAAGTGCGCCCTGGTTGATGACCGGCTCGACGCTGGTTTCGCTGGCGGAAACCGTAAGGTTGACCTGCATGTTGCCGCGCGAAAAATTGTCGCCTGCACATTTGCGCACATCCGTTTCCAGATGCTCGGTGCCGGCCGGCAGCCGCAGCCGCAGATCCAGCCCCTTGCCGTTGACCGAGCGCAGTTCCCACGCCCAGCGATAGCGCCCGCAGGTTCCCTCGCGGCGGGCAAAGCCCGTCATGGATTGCAGCGGCATCGTCTCGTCCTCCGGCCCCGCCAGCATCCGCGCGTTAACCGGCGAACAAGGCTTGGGAACATTGAATTGATCATGAATGTGTACGGCTCCGGTACGGTCAACCGCAAGGGTCAAGCGTACCGGAGCCGTGTCATCCACAAGCCTGATAAAGGCCAGGTTACTCCTGAGCCGGTGCCGTCTCCGCCGCCTTTGCGGCAGCGGCCTTTTCGGCCTCGATCTTGCGCCAGCGGCGGACATTGTTGTTGTGCTCGTCGAGCGTGGCTGCAAACACATGACCGCCCGTGCCGTCGGCGACGAAATACAGATCCGAGGTGCGCGAGGGATTGGAAACGGCCTCGAGCGCTGCCCGGCCCGGATTGGCGATCGGCGTCGGCGGCAGGCCCCGGATCATGTAGGTATTATAGGGCGTGTCCTTCTCCAGGTCCGATTTCAGGATCGGCCGGTCGGCCGGTTTTCCATCCCCACCGAAGATGCCGTAGATGATCGTCGGATCGGACTGCAGCCGCATGCCCTTTTCCAGGCGATTGATGAAGACCGAGGCGACCCGCGAGCGTTCATCGGCAATGCCGGTTTCCTTCTCGACGATCGAGGCGAGCGTGACGAACTCGTCGCGGCTGGCGATCGGCAGGTCGGGATCGCGTTTTTCCCAAATCTGATCGACGAGCTGCTTTTGCGCCGCCGCCATCTGCGCGACGATTTCGGCCCGCTTGGTGCCGCGCGAAAACTTGTAGGTGTCAGGACGCAATGTACCCTCGGCCGGCACCTGCGCCGGCAGGTCGCCCTCCAGCACCGGATCGCTACTCAGCCGCGAAAACATCTGCTTGACGGTCAGGCCTTCCGGCAGCGACACCGAATAGAGGATGGACTTGCCCGACTTCAGGAGCTGCATGATCTCCTGCATCGAGGAACCGGCCTTGATCTCGTATTCGCCAGCCTTCAGCGTATCGTTGTCTTCCAGATAAGCTTCCGACATGAACCGGAAGACGCGGCCGTCGGAGACGATATTGTTGCGCTCGAGGCTGCTGGCGATCTCCTGGATGCCGGCGCCGTTGCGCACGATGAAATTGGTGTTGGCGGTCAGCGGACCCTGGTCCTCATAGGCGGACATCGCATAATAAACCGTACCGGCTGCCGCGATCGTCAGGCAGACGATCACGGTCATCAGGAAATTCAGAAAGATAACGACCTGGCTTTTGGCCTTGCGCGAGCGCCGGGGCGGCTGCGGGACTTTTTCCGGACGAAGAGCTTCGCTCGCCGATTTCGGGATGATCGGGCCATTATTGCCCGCCTCGTTGCGGCCGAAAGGCGCTGCGTTGTTTTCGTTTGCGTCGTTCACTGGAGTCCTGTTTCTGGAATTCGCGTCATGCACGTCTCCATCCCCGATGCGAACTCCAGAAGAGAAACAGGAATGAGAATCACCTTGTCACGATTGTAGCGACGCTAAGCCATAGGCCTTGTGTCAGCATGGCCAAAAAGCCATAGGGCTGACGAAACCGGCTCGGTCGCAATCCTCCGTATGCCATGTTTGAACTGAGCAATGCGGCAAAAGCACGATAACGGGAGAATTATCGTGCAGACAGACGATGCCGGGCAGCGGGTACGCAACAAAACGGGCCGCCATCCGGCCACCCGTCCGCAGTTTAATCAGCGTAACGGCGCAGAACCAGCGAGGCATTGGTGCCGCCAAAGCCGAACGAGTTCGACACAGCGACATTGATCTCGCGCTTGCGCGCCACATGCGGGACCAGGTCGATCTTGGTTTCCACCGAGGGATTGTCGAGGTTGAGTGTCGGCGGCGCGACATTGTCGCGGATCGCCAGCGCGCAGAAGATCGCCTCGACGGCACCGGCAGCACCCAAGAGGTGGCCGATCGCGGATTTGGTGGAGGACATCGAGACCTTGGATGCATGCTCGCCCATGACGCGCTCGACGGCGCCCAGTTCGATCGTGTCGGCCATGGTCGAGGTGCCGTGGGCGTTGACATAATCGACATCGGCAGCCGAAAGACCGGCGCGCTTCAAGGCCATCTGCATGCAGCGATAGGCACCGTCGCCATCTTCGGCCGGCGCAGTGATGTGGAAGGCGTCGCCCGACAGGCCGTAGCCGACCACTTCGGCGTAGATCTTGGCGCCGCGCGCCTTGGCATGTTCGAGCTCTTCGAGCACGACGATGCCTGCGCCCTCGCCCATGACGAAGCCATCGCGGTCCTTGTCGTAGGGGCGCGACGCCTTGGCCGGGTCGTCGTTGTGCTGTGTGGACAGCGCCTTGCAGGCGGCAAAGCCAGCCAGCGCAATGCGCGAAATCGGCGATTCCGTGCCGCCGGCAACCATCACGTCGGCATCGCCCATGATAATGAACCGCGCCGCGTCGCCAATGGCGTGGGCGCCCGTGGAACAGGCGGTGACGACGGAATGATTGGGGCCGCGCAGCTTGTGGCGGATCGAGACCTGGCCGGAGGCAAGGTTGATCAGACGGCCCGGAATGAAGAAGGGAGATACCCGGCGCGGGCCGCGGTCGCGCAGCGTGATGCCGCCTTCGACAATGCCTTCGAGACCACCAATGCCCGAGCCGATCATCACGCCGGTGGCGATCTGGTCTTCGTCGGTCTTCGGATGCCAGCCGGCGTCGTCAAGCGCCATGTCGGCTGCGGCCATTGCATAGATGATAAAACTGTCGACCTTGCGCTGTTCCTTCAGTTCCATCCAGTTGTCAGGATTGAAGGTGCCATCGGTACCATCGCCGAACGGCAGGCGGCAGGCAATCTTTGCAGGAAGGTCATCGACTTCGAATTCGGTCACCCGGCGGGCGGCATTGCCGCCGGCGACGAGCCGCGACCAGGACACTTCGGTCCCGCAGCCCAAGGGAGATACCATGCCGGTACCGGTGATAACGACACGTCTCATGCCCGCGATCCATCCTGCCTGTTCGTTCCAGAACCGGACCGGACCCTTACGCAAAAAACCGGATCCGTACATCCTTTTCCGTGATGCTGTACTTGCGTGATCTCAGGTACGGAAGCTCTAGAAGCTTTCCTCGATCATGCTTTTGGCTCCCGAACGGGAGCCCGTCCCGTTGGAGGGGACGAAAGGCGGGCCGCAAGGCGCCCCGCCGGACACGGCCTGTGATTAGGCCTGTGCCTTTTCGATGAACTTGACGGCGTCGCCGACCGTCAGGATCGAATCCGCTGCATCGTCGGGAATTTCGACGCCGAACTCTTCTTCGAATGCCATGACCAGTTCGACGGTGTCGAGCGAGTCAGCGCCCAGATCGTCGATAAAGCTTGCGCCTTCCGAAACCTTTTCGGCATCGACGCCAAGATGATCAATAACAATTTTCTTTACGCGTTCTGCTACGTCGCTCATGTCGGATTCCTCGACCTTTGTTTTTCTCAACGATGCCGTGCTGACACCGGTACCCTATTAACGCCTGACAGATCAAGACGATCCGTCCGGCAATTCGTTCAATCGAAAGCGGGCAAACCATGCCGGCCGAAGCCCGCATATACCACATATCCTTCGATCGACTGCGCACAGTCATGGCCCGCTTAACACGGTTTAAGTCTGCCGCAAAGTCCGAAAATCGCCGGGAATGGCTTGGTCAACATGCAATTCCCGGTATTTGACCCCCACGTTCGCGATTGACGCAAAAACGTGGCGGCACAGGCCTTTGACGGCCTGCACCACGCGATCAGATCATCGCCATGCCGCCATTGACGTGGATCGTCTGTCCGGTGACGTACGCCGCCTCGTTGGAGGCCAGATAAGCGACGGCGGACGCGACTTCGCCGCCGGTTCCCATCCGCTTCATCGGGATGGCGCCCATGATGGCGTCCTTCTGCTTGTCGTTCAGCTTGCCGGTCATCGCGCTTTCGATAAAGCCCGGCGCCACGCAGTTGACCGTCACGTTGCGGGTGGCGATTTCCTGGGCGAGCGACTTGGAAAAGCCGATCATGCCGGCCTTGGCCGCACAGTAATTGGCCTGTCCCGGATTGCCGGTGACGCCGACGATCGAGGTGATGTTGATGATGCGGCCATGGCGGCGGCGCATCATCGGATGCGTCAGCTCGCGGGTCAGCCGGAAGACCGAGGTCAGGTTGACTTCCAGAACCGCGTCCCAATCCTCGTCGCTCATGCGCACGAACAGGCCATCCTTGGTGATCCCGGCATTGTTGACGAGGATATCGACGCCGCCAAGCTCGCTTTCGGCCTTTTCGCCGAGCGCCTTCACGGCAGCGCGGTCGGCAAGGTTTGCCGGGAACAGGTGGACGCGCTCACCGAGCGAATTGGCCAGCTCCTCCAGCTTTTCGACGCGCGTGCCGTGCAGGCCGACAATCGCGCCCTGGGCATGCAGGATGCGGGCAATCTCTTCGCCAATGCCGCCGGATGCACCGGTAACGAGGGCCTTGCGGCCAGACAGATCGAACATGGTTGTTTTTCCTCTTTTTAGGGCGAGAGCGAATGGGCGGTAGCGAATAGCGAATAGCGAATAGCGAATAGCGAATAGCGAATAGCGAATAGTAAGTAGCCAGTAGTTGTTAGTGAATAGGAAGAGCATTTTGCGGCAGCGCTTTGCTATTCGCTATTCGCTATTCGCTACTGACTAACTCCTACTTGCTACTGACTAATTCCTACTCACTCATTTTCTCACCCCAGCAAAACCTGAATCGCCGCATCAATATCGGCGGGGGAATTGATGGCGATGCCGGTGACTGTCTTGTCGATGCGGCGGGCGAGGCCGGTCAGGACCTTGCCGGAGCCGATCTCGTAGAGCGTCGTCACATCATGGGCGGCAAACCATTCGACGGTTTCGCGCCAGCGGACCTGACCGGTGACCTGCTCGACCAGAAGTGAGGCGATCTCGCCGGCATCGGTGACGGGGGCTGCGCGCACATTGGCAATCAGCGGCACGGCCGGATCGTGCTTTGCAATGCTTGCCAGCGCCTCCCGCATCGCATCGGCGGCCGGGGCCATCAGGCTGGAATGGAAGGGGGCGGAGACCGGAAGCAGAATGGCGCGCTTGGCGCCCTTCTCTGTTGCAAGCGCCGCAGCCTTTTCGACGGCTGCCTTTTCGCCTGAGATCACCAACTGGCCACCGCCATTGTCATTGGCGATCTGGCAGGAGCCGAGCGCCTGGGCTTGGCTGCACACGGCGTCCACGTCTGAATGCTCCAGCCCGATGATCGCCGCCATGGCGCCTTTACCAACGGGAACCGCCGCCTGCATGGCATTGCCGCGAATGCGCAGGAGCCGCGCGGTATCGGCGAGCGAAAACGTTCCGGCAGCGCACAGGGCCGAATATTCGCCGAGCGAATGGCCGGCGACATAGGAGACCTTGGATTTCAGGTCGAGCCCTTTGGATTCCAGAACCCGAAGGGCCGCGATCGACACCGCCATCAGCGCCGGCTGGGCGTTCGCCGTCAGCGTCAGCGTTTCTTCCGGGCCGTTCCACATGATATCGGAGAGCTTTTCGCCGAGCGCCTCGTCCACTTCGGCAAAGACGGCGGCCGCCTGCGGAAAGGCATCGGCCAGGTCCTTGCCCATGCCGAGCGCCTGGCTGCCCTGTCCTGGAAATGTGAATGCGATTGCCATGAGGTGTATCCCCGTCATACGCGCTTGTGCCGCGCTGTTTCATTCCAACCCATTGCCGGCAAACATAAGGCAGGCCGCGGGTTTTTCCTCTCCATTCACATTCCTGGGCCGCAAGTCAAGCTTTTGAGGCCCGAAGCGCCTGCCTGTGCACGGCAACCGCTTTTCTCTTGCGCTGCAGCAAACAGGCTCTACATTCGCCGCCGGACACGTTTTAAGGCATGTTGAGCATCATGAAATACAAGACACTCGGCCGTACCGGCATCAAGGTTTCAGAAATCTGCCTGGGCACCATGACCTGGGGCACGCAGAACAGCGAAGCGGAAGCGCATGAGCAGATGGATTATGCCGTCGGCGAAGGCGTCAATTTCTTCGACACCGCCGAACTCTATCCCGTCACACCCGCCGGTCCCGAAACGCGGGGACTGACCGAGGATTATATCGGCACCTGGCTGAAGGCGTCCGGCAAGCGCAACGAGATCGTCGTCGCCACCAAGGTCGCCGGTCCCGGCCGCCCCTATATTCGTAATGGCACGCCGGCAGGCCCGAAAACCATGCGCGAGGCGCTAGAGATCAGCCTGAAGCGCCTACAGACTGATCACGTCGATCTCTACCAGATGCACTGGCCCAACCGTGGCCATTACCATTTCCGCCAGTCCTGGACCTACGATCCCTCACGGCAGGACACGTCCGCCGTGATCGAGGACCTGCATGCGATCCTCGAAACGCTCGGCGCCTTCGTGAAGGAAGGCAAGGTCCGCGCCGTCGGCCTCTCCAACGATACCGCCTGGGGTACGATGAGAATGCTGGCGCTGGCCGAAAAACACGGCCTGCCGCGCATTGCCTCGCTGCAGAACGAATATAATTTCCTCTACCGCGCCTTTGACCTCGACCTTGCCGAAGTCAGCCATCATGAAAATGTCGGCCTGCTCGCCTATTCGCCGCTCGCTGCAGGCCTTGTCTCCGGCAAGTATCTGAACGGCGCCAAGCCGGACGGCTCGCGCCTGTCGATCAACGGCGATCTCGGCGGCCGCTACACCGAATATCAGGAACCGGCCGTCCAGGCCTATGCAGACCTTGCCAGCAGCCACGGTCTCGACCTTGCCCAGATGCAGCTCGCCTTCAGCCTCACCCGCCCCTTCATGACCTCGGTCATCATCGGCGCCACCAGCATGGACCAGTTGAAAACCAATCTGGCGTCCAAGGACGTGACACTCCCGGCGGAAGTCTTGAAGGGTATTGCCAAGCTGCACAAGAAATATCCGGCGCCGATTTGAGCGTGTCGCACGGATAAGCGAGGCCCGATCTGAATGGTTAGAAAACCCGGATGGCCTCGCGCAACCTTGGCGGCCGCGTTAAAATCATCCGTGGTGTCACCAAGCCATCATCAGGCCACGCTTGCAACCCTGACGGGCTCCACGGATAGGCCCAAGTTGTGTTTGCCCTTCGCCTTCACCGCATACAGAGCCCTGTCTGCTTCGGCAAAAATATCTTTGGCGGCCATGCCCGGCAGGATCATCGCGGCGCCGACGGAGGCGCTGACTTTGAGCTTGTCGGGATAAGAGCCGACCCACCATTCCAGCTTGCCCGCGACGCGCCGGGCAGCGGCGTCGAGGCTTTCCCGCGATTCGCAATCGAGGATGATGGCAAACTCGTCGCCGCCAAGGCGGGCAATCGCCGACGCATCGGGCGTTGCCTCGCAAATCCGCCGGCCGGCGTCCCTTAAACATTCGTCCCCGGCCTGGTGTCCCAACCGGTCGTTGACCGCTTTGAAACTGTCGAGATCGATGAGCAGAAGCGCTTTTTGAACCGTCGCACTGGCGGTCACGGCCTCGTCGAACGCGGTGTCGAATTTTGTCCGCGATGCCAGTCCCGTCACGGGATCGGTCTCAGCCAGACGGCGAATCTGTTCAAAAAGGGTCTTTTCGGCCGTAATATCCTGTTTCATGCCGAATATCCGCACCGGCTGACCGTCATGACGCTCGACGATCGCGGTGATCCTGATCCATTTAAGGTTGCCCTTGGCGGTCACGATCTGGGCGTCGAGCGTGAACCCGTCGCCATCCCGGATCGCGGCACTGCGAACCTCGGTCAGTTTCCGGCGGGATTCCGGCATGTAGAGCGCAACGGTCGCCTCCCGTACCAGCGCCGATCGCGGCTCTAGCTCGAACAGTTCATAGACCGTATCGGTCCATGTCAGTGTTTCATCCGGCAGGGTGCATTCCCAGATCCCGACGCGGGCCGCCTTGAACGATTTGTCAAACAGGTTCTGCAGCCGGTGAAACTGCTCGGAATTCTCACTTGCATGCAAAACCGGCCCGCCGCCATCCGCCTTCGCTGCTCCAAACTGGCTTTCGCAACTGGATTGCACACTGCTCGGCATAAGAAATTCCCACATCTCGATGTCATATCGACGCCCTAGCATGCAGCGAAAAAGTTTCATTTCGGTTGCAATGGAAGACGGTTCGAAAAGTGGTAAAAACTTGGTTTGGAAATTAGAGATGCCGCCGTTTTACCTCACCCTTGAGGGGGAGGTCACGACGCAGTCGCGGGTGGGGGCGACCGACCGCGCACATCATGATCAATGGCATATGCCGCAGATCACCCCACCCCGGAGCTTTGCTCCGACCCTCCCCCTCAAGGGGAGGGTAACAGCGGACGCCAAAGCCCTCTCTCCCCCTTCGCGGGGGAGAAAGCAAAATCAGGATCTTAGCGCAGCTAAGTCTTAGATTTTGCAAGAGAGGGGGTCCCTACGGCCAACTTCATAAAATCTCGCACTCCCGCCCACCCCCCCCCCAAAACGTCCCCCACCCCTTGCTTCCCGCCCAAAAATGCGTATAAGCGCGCTGTTCGCAACACCCGGTCTTCTGGCTGGTGGCTGAACGGAGGGCCGGTTTCCTTAAGAGACCTGTCAGGACCTAAAGGGGTCCAGCCTCCCGTGTCTCCGCTCTCGACCGTCTCGAAACAACACTTTCTTGCCGGCTGCATGCAGCCACTGGAACAGTCGTTGAGGCTTAGCCGCTGGGGTCCGGGTGACGATTAACGCAAGAAAGGCAAAGCCTCATGGCTCTTTATGAACATGTATTCCTTGCCCGGCAGGATATTTCCGCACAGCAGGTCGACGCTCTCGTCGAACAGTACAAGGGTGTACTGGAAGCTAATGGCGGAAAAGTCGGGCGCGTCGAAAACTGGGGCCTCAAGTCCCTGACCTACCGCATCGCCAAGAACCGCAAGGCTCACTACGTTCTGATGGACATCGATGCTCCGGCACCGGCCGTTCACGAGATCGAGCGCCAGATGCGCATCAACGAAGACATCCTTCGTTACATGACCATCGCTGTTGAAAAGCATGAAGACGGCCCGTCCGCCATGATGCAGAAGCGCGACCGCGACGACCGTCCGCGCCGTGACGGCGACCGTCCTGACCGTGGTGGCTTCGGCGACCGTGGTCCGCGTCCGGACCGTGGTGATCGTGAAGACCGGCCGCGCCGTCCGCGCGAAGACCGGGCATAAGGAGAAAAGATTATGGCTGATACATTGTCCGCTCCGGCACGCCGCCCGTTCCATCGCCGCCGCAAGACCTGCCCCTTCTCCGGTGCAAACGCTCCGAAGATCGACTACAAGGACATCCGTCTCCTGCAGCGCTACATTTCCGAGCGCGGCAAGATCGTTCCTTCGCGTATCACGGCTGTTTCCCAGAAGAAGCAGCGCGAACTGGCCCAGGCCATCAAGCGCGCCCGCTTCCTCGGTCTCCTGCCCTACGTCATGTCCTAATGCATGTCCCCTTGGAGCCCCGCTCCAAGGAAAGGCATAGGCAATCTGGAATTCATGACTCTCCGTTGGGTTTCTGACTCAACGGAAACTGACTCAAGGTGAGGCGAACAGCCGGTGGCATCGCCTCACCTTCTCCCTTCCGCGTTGGGCGCGGATCGGAAACGCCGGCGCATCCAGCGCTAAAACCCATGTTGGGGCTCAGTTCCTGATTCAGGAAACGCCTCTAACTGCTTGATAGCAGGACAGCGACCCGTGAAGACATTGAACCAGACATCGCTGTTAACCGGCGCTTTTGCCGGCGTGACCGCCGCCTTGCTTTCGCTTGGCGCGAACACGCAGTCGTCGCTGGCGATCGTTCTCTATGCCGCATCCGCGCTGCCGATCCTGATTGCCGGGCTTGGCTGGGGCAATGCCGCAGCCATCACCGCCGTTATCGTTGCGGGCCTTACCGGCACCGTGCTCGTCTCTCCCTATTTTGCCCTTCTGATCGCCGTCATAACGCTGATCCCCGCCGCGTGGCTCAGCCATCTTGCCAATCTGGCGCGCCCCGCGTCCGAGCTTGGCGGCCCGGATGGCGCGCTGGCCTGGTACCCGCTCTCGGATATCCTCACCCATCTCGCTTTGCTGGTCACGCTCGGCATGCTGATCGTCGGCGTCATCATCGGATATGACGGCGCGATGTCCGACCGGATGATCGACATCGTTATGGAAGCGCTGAAAGCGCAGGAACCCGGCTACAATCCGGATGCCGCCGCCATCGCCCAGATCAAGTCGATCTTCGCCATCGCCCTGCCGATGATCCAGGGTGCGGTCTGGGTGCTGATGCTGTTTGCGGCCTATTATATCGCCACCCGCATCGTCCAGACATCCGGCAAGAGCCTGCGTCCGCGCGAGGACATGCCCTCGACGCTGCGCATGCACCGCTTCTCGATCTTCGCCTTTCTTGGCGGCCTGCTGCTTGCCTTCATGGGCGGCCTTCCGGCGACTATCGGCGCGCTCGTCTGCGGCACGTTCGGCGCGGGCTTCCTGCTTGCCGGCTTTGCCGTCTTTCATTTCCGCACACGCGGCAAGTCCTGGCGGCTTCCGGTGCTGTGGCTTGGCTATCTGTCGGTGCTGATCTTCACGATCCCGGCATTCTTCTTTCTCCTGTCGGGTCTGATGGACACGCGGCGCGCCATCGCGCTGTCACCGGCAGGGAAAACCACTGAGACTGACACAAAAGACCTCTAAAACAGACAAACGAAAGGACACTATCATGCAAGTCATTCTTCTCGAACGCGTTGCTAAGCTCGGCCAGATGGGCGAAACCGTCAAGGTTCGCGACGGCTTCGCCCGTAACTACCTGCTCCCGCTTGGCAAGGCGCTGCGCGCCAACGAAGCCAACAAGAAGCGTTTCGAAGCCGAGCGTTCGACGCTTGAAGCCCGTAACCTCGAGCGCAAGTCCGAAGCACAGGCCGTTGCCGAAACGCTGGGCGGCAAGTCCTTCATCGTCGTGCGTTCGGCCGGCGAAACCGGTCAGCTCTACGGTTCGGTTGCTGCCCGCGACATCGTCGACGTTCTGGCCGCCGAAGGCTTCAACATCGGCCGCAACCAGGTCGATCTCAACAACCCGATCAAGACCATCGGCCTGCACGACGTTGTCCTGCACCTCCATTCCGAAGTCGAAATCAAGGTTCAGATGAACGTTGCCCGTTCGGCTGAAGAAGCAGAACGCCAGCAGAAGGGCGAAAGCCTGACATCGGCCGACGCCATCTACGGCGTTGACGAAGATGCCCTGAAGCCGGAAGACTTCTTCAATCCCGAAGCCGAATTCGACGGCGAAGACGAATAATCGTCACAGCAACGGGCACCCCGGTGGTGCCCGGTCTGACGAAGCATAACGAAAGGCCCGCGATCGATTTTTCGCGGGCCTTTTGCATTTCAAGAGATGCTGGAACAGAGCCTCCTGCGGACGTCCTAATTGACGGCCTGCGGCTCGGCGGCCTTGTCGATGTGAACTTCCACAGACATGCCGGGAACCAAGGCGTCTGCCAGCGGCTGGGAGGGATCGATCGAGACGCGGACGCCGACCCGCTGGGCGACCTTGGTGAAATTGCCGGTGGCATTGTCGGCGCGGATAACGCTGAACTCGGAACCGGCGGCTGGCGAGAACCGCTCGACATGCCCCTTCAACTGCGCCTTGTTCAGCGCATCGACATTGAAGACGACCGGCTGACCGATCTTCATGCCGTCCAGCTGGGTTTCCTTGAAATTGGCGATGATCCAGACATCCTTGGGAACGATCGCCATCAGCTGCGTGCCCGCCGTCACATATTGGCCAAGCCGCGCGCCGACCTCGCCGAGCCGGCCGTCCTGCGGCGCCGTGATCGTGGTGTTGTCGAGATCGATCTGCGCCAGCTGAACGGCGGCTTCGGCGCTGCGGACTGCAGCCTCCAGCCCGGCCCGCGAGCCGATCGTGGTGGCGAGGTTCTGGCGGGAGACCTCGATGGCCGCCGTCGCCTGATCGACGCCTGCCCGTCCCTGCTCCAGCGTTGCCCGGGCGGTATCGAGATCGACCGATGTGGCAATACCCTTTTCAGAGAGGGGCTTGATGCGGTCCCAGGCCTGCTGCGCCCGTGTCAGCGTGGCGACGGCGCTGTCACGCTCAGCCTCGCTGGCTGCGATGCTCGCTTTTGCCGAGAGCTCCTGCTGATAGGAATTGGACAGCGACGCCTTTTGCGTATCCAGTGTGCCCTTGGCCTGCGCCAGTTTCTGGGCATAGATCCGGTCGTCTATCTTCAGGAGAACCTGGCCTGCCCTCACCGCCTCGTAATCCTGGACCGGCACTGCCGCGACATAGCCCGACAGCTGCGGGCTGACGACCGTCACATAGCCGCGCACATACGCATTGTCGGTCATCTCGACCGTGGTGGCGAAGGGCGGCAGGCGCCAGGCGTAGAGGACCAGGAGCACGCCGGCGAGGCCTGCCAGCAGCGTCAAAAGGGTCGTGGGGGAACGGAATGTCTTCAGCATGGATGAACTCTGGACGTATCAGGACGGGGTGGCAACCGCAGGTGCGGCTGCCGTGTGCGGAACGAACCGGCGCCAGGTGAGATGTCCGAGCAGAAGGACAAGGCCGATGGCGGAGGCGACGGAGATGACGAGGAAGGCGTCGTTATAGGCAAGAACATTGGCTTCGCGCGTCACCTGCTGGCCCAGCAATTGCAAACCTTCGGCATTCAAGAGCGACTTGTCGGTTATGACTTTGCCATAAGAGCCTGAGAGTTGCGACACGCGTTGGGCAACGAAGGGATTGGTCAAAAGGATGTGTTCGACCAGGACATTGGAATGGAATTTCTCCCTCAGCGTGACGAACGTCCCAAGCGCTGCCTGCGCGACCAGTGCACCGATGCTCTGGGTGAACAGGAAAATCACCAGAAAATTGACAAGGAACGGCGCGCCCTTGGCAAGCGCCGTGGCAAATCCCTTGGACATGACCGGCGGCAGGAACATGGCCGCGCCTGCCGCTACCATCGCCTGGCTCAGATACATCTGCTCCGGCCGGGTCAGGCTGGTCGATTGGCTATCGAGAAAAGCGCCGCAGGCAATCAGAACCAGAGCCAGCACATGCGCGGTCTCGACATAGCGCGTCAGCATCAGAACCGTGCAGACCAGGCCTCCGGCAATCGAGGCAAGCAGGATGATCGTATACATGGTCTGCGTCTGGTCATTGATGAGGCCAAGCTGCATGTAGAAATTCGCAGCCGTCGTGGTCTGCTCCGAGCTCACCACCCGGAACAACAGCAGGATGCCGGCCATGTGCATGTTTTCTCTTGAAAACACCCAGCGCAGATCGATCAGCGGCATTTTACGCGGCAGCTCGAGAACGACCATCAGCGTCAGGGCCGCAATGGAGCCAGCCAGGAGCACGCCGAGCCACGGCACTTCGAACCACCAGTAGAGCCGCCCCAGCGTCAGGAAGACGGCAAGACAGCCAAAGCCGATGGCCAGAAGGAGGTAGCTCAAGATATCCATCTTCTGGATGACATTGGCCCGCGGCGGCGGCGTCAGCGGCAGGAGGTAGACGACCGGCAGCGCCATCAGCGCCAGTCCCATCTCGAACGTATAGAGCGCATGCCAGCCGCCGAGATCCATCAGCGGCGGCGAAATGATGCGGGCAATCGGTGCCGACAGCGTCGTGTTCATCAGGGCAAGGCTCAAGCCCACCGACAGCTTGCGGGCGGCTGGAAACGCCTCAAGCATGTAGAGAAAGCCGAGTGTCGATAAAGGTGCGGCCGCCATGCCGCTCAGAAACCGCACGACCGTTGCCGAATGCAGATCGGAGACGAAGATATTGAGAACGGAGGCTAGCACGAAGCAGACAATGCTGAGTTCGGCAAACCGGCGAAGACCATATTGCATGCGGATCTTGAACAGTGCGATCGACATCGACGCATAGGGCGCGATATAGGCGGCCGACAGCCAGGCGATTTCCGAGGTCGTTGCCGAGAGCGAGCCCTGAAGCTGATAGATATTGGCGTTGAGCAGGTTCATGCCCAAGCCTTGCGTCAGAAACAGAAGCAGCGACGATGCCATGTAGATGGCGGCCCTTGCCGGGCTCATCGGCTCCGGCGGTGGCTGAATGGGCTGTGTTGGCGCGGCGACCGGGTTTTCGGGCGCGATGCGGTTGCCGTTCGCGCTGTCTTCGGTCACCGTGCTCATCTCCGCTCAATCCCTGCCGATGGAGACGAGATTGCCGGCCATCAGACTGACGACCTGCAAGGCAATGGCCTTGTCCTTGTTATCGACGCCACCCAGGACCTGCTCGCGGATCTCGCAGGCCAGCTTGTCGATTTCACCGGCGATATTGCGGCCACGGGCGGTCATGTGGATCTGTTTGGCGCGGCGGTCGCTGGCTTCGACCCGGCGTTCGATGAAGCCCTGCTTCTCCATACCGTCGAGCAGGCGCACGATCGTTGGCGTCTCGATCCCGAGCTCGTCGGCCAGTTCGCGCTGGTTGAGGCCGTCGCGCTTGGACAGGGCAAACAGCGCTCTGGCCCGCGATAGCGTCAGCCCGCGCGCCTTGACCCGCGCATCAAACAGCGCCCGCAGCTTGCGGTTCACCGAAGCCAACGCATCGAAGAGTTCGCGATTAACGGCAGAGTTGGGCATTTCATACCTTTTTCATATTAGTAGCATGCTATCTATTATGGTCCTACTTAGTTCAATGCCGCATGCTTTTCAAGTCACGCGATAGATAGAGGCTAAAACCTCTGCGCATAGCAGCCAGTCGCGATAGAATGGACACAGGCGCCGATTCGGCTGAAATCCGGTCAACAGGAAATGCCGGTATCGGCAGTTTTTCCGCATTCGGCCATCAGGGCCTGTGAACAACGGTGACGGCTTGCCGCCGCATCCAATGTGGCGGCCACTGTTGCAGCCAGGTCATTGACGCACAGTGACGGGACACGCAAACCGGTAGCACACCAAAGAATGACGACAGACAGAGGCGAAACGCCATGAATGAAGCAGCGCGGAGAATTGTACCCATGGCGAAAGATCAGGGCGACGCGACCTATCGCGAAGCGCCGAACAACCTTGAGGCGGAACAGGCGCTCCTGGGGGCTATCCTCGTCAACAATGATGCGTTTTACCGCGTCTCCGACTTCCTGAAGCCGGTTCATCTCAACGAACCCTTGCACCGCAAGATTTTCGAGGTCGCCGGCGACATCATCCGCATGGGCAAGACCGCCAATCCGGTGACGATCAAGACCTTCCTGAAGGCCGACGAGAAGGTCGGCGACATGACGGTCGCGCAATATCTTGCCCGCCTCGCCTCCGAAGCCGTCTCGATCATCAATGCCGAAGACTACGGCCGGGCGATCTACGATCTGGCGCTGCGCCGCTCGCTGATCACCATCGGCGAGGACATGGTCAATATCGCCTATGACGCACCGCTCGACATGCCGCCGCAAAGCCAGATCGAAGATGCTGAACGCCGCCTGTTCGAACTGGCCGAAACCGGCCGCTACGACGGCGGCTTCCAGGCCTTCAACGATGCCGTCGCCTTGGCGATCGACATGGCCGGACAGGCCTTCGAGCGCGACGGCCATCTGTCCGGCATTTCCAGCGGCATCCAGTCGCTCGATGCCCGCATGGGCGGCTTGCAGCGCTCCGACTTGATCGTTCTGGCCGGACGCCCGGGCATGGGCAAGACCTCGCTTGCCACCAACATCGCCTGGAACGTTGCGCATGCCTACGAGCCGGAGGTTCAGGCGGACGGATCGTTCAAGGCGAGGAACGGCGGCGTGGTCGGCTTCTACTCGCTGGAAATGTCCTCCGAGCAGCTGGCCACGCGTATCATTTCCGAGCAGACCGACGTGTCCTCGTCGAAGATCCGCCGCGGTGATATTTCCGAAGCCGAATTCGAAAAGCTGGTTGGTTTTTCGCAGACCATGCAGAAGACGCCGCTTTATATCGACCAGACCGGCGGTATCTCGATCGCCCAGCTTTCTGCCCGTGCCCGCCGCCTGAAGCGCCAGCGCGGGCTCGATTGCCTGGTGGTGGACTATATCCAGCTGATGACCGGCTCGGGCAAATCGAGCGACAACCGCGTGCAGGAAATCACCCAGATCACCACGGGCCTGAAGGCGCTGGGCAAGGAACTGAACGTGCCGATCATCGCGCTGTCGCAGCTGTCGCGTCAGGTGGAAAGCCGCGAAGACAAGCGCCCGCAGCTCTCCGACCTTCGCGAATCCGGCTCGATCGAGCAGGACGCCGACGTCGTGCTCTTCGTGTTCCGCGAGGAATATTACGTGAAGAACATGGAACCGCGCGACGAGTTCGACCCGAAATACGAAGAGTGGAAGCAGAAGTTCGAGGCAGTGAAGGGCACCGCCGACGTGATCATCGCCAAGCAGCGCCACGGGCCGACAGGCACGGTGAAGCTCGCCTTCCAGTCTGAATTTACCCGCTTCACCGATCTGGCCGACCCGTCGTTCACGCAATACGAAGAGCATTGATCTCTCGAAAAATGGTGCCGGGCGACGCTACAGCCTGTGGCCGTGTTGCAAATCTTCAGGCTTGCCGTTAAGCGAAGGGAAAATTAGCAAAGCCATCGCGGCATTTTGCCGCGATGGCCGTCATCAGCTTGGGGAAATCTGTTCATGGAAGCTTTTATCGCGCTGCTGCAGGTGCTTGCGATCGATCTCGTTCTGGCCGGCGACAATGCCATCGTCATCGGTCTTGCCGCAGCCGGACTTCCCAAGGAACAGCGCGGCAAGGCGATCCTGATCGGCATCGCGGCTGCCACCGTGCTGCGCATCATCTTCGCCCTGCTCGCCACCCAGCTTCTGCAGATCCTCGGCCTTCTTCTGGTCGGTGGTATTCTCCTGCTCTGGGTCTGCTGGAAGATGTGGCGCGAGCTGCGCACCGCAGCCCAGGAAGAAAATGCCGGGCTGGAATCGCTGACCGGCGAGGACGTCAACAAGGACGGCACGGTCGGCAGCGGCGCGCCCCGCAAGACGCTGAAACAGGCAGCCCTTCAGATCGTCATCGCTGACGTCTCCATGTCGCTCGACAACGTGCTTGCCGTTGCCGGTGCGGCGCGCGAACACCCCAATATCCTCATCCTTGGCCTTGCGGTCTCCGTGGCGCTGATGGGCATTGCCGCATCCTACATCGCCAAGCTGCTGCACCGGTTCCCCTGGGTTTCCTATCTCGGCCTGGCGATCATTCTCTTCGTCGCGCTGAAGATGATCTACGAAGGCTTCGTGGAAGTCGAACCGCTGATCACATCGTCGCTGATGTAACCGGTTTCAGGCACCGAGACGGCGGACCATCCCGTCGGAAATTTCAATCCGCGATCGCTATCAAAGCGGTCGCGGATTGATCAAATCAAGGCGATTGCAGCCGCCGCCGCTTGGCTGTATTTCTCTCGCCATGGCCGATTTGCACACTCCCCCTTTCACCGATCCTGCCTTTGAGGCTGCCTCCAACCGCGTGACCATCGACTTGGGTGCGCTTGCCGATAACTGGCGCCATATGGACAGACTGTCGGGCAAGGCGCGGGCGGCGGCGGTGCTGAAAGCCAATGCCTATGGCATCGGCATCGAACCGGCCGCCCGCACGCTCTACGCCGCCGGTGCGCGGGATTTCTTCGTTGCCAGCGTCGAGGAAGGCGTTGCGCTGCGCCCAATCGTGCCGGATGGCCGCATCCATATTCTGGCCGGCATGTGGGCGGGCAACGAGCAGCTGTTCTTCGACAATGACCTCGTGCCGATCATCAATTCTGAAGAACAGCTCGCCTTCTTCATGTCGGCTTTGTCGCAGCATGGCGACCACCCATGCGTCCTGCATGTCGATACCGGCATGAACCGGCTGGGGCTGACGCTGGACGAAGCCTTAGCGCTTGCCGGCGATCCTGCCCGGCCCGCGAGCTTCTCGCCCATTCTGGTCATGAGCCATCTGGCCTGCGCCGACGATCAGGCGCATCCGCTGAACCGCCGTCAGCTTGAATCATTCCGGACGGTTACGGCTGCTTTCGAAGGCATCGAATCAAGTCTTGCCAATTCTGCCGGTATTCATCTCGGCTCCGATTTTCATTTCGGCATGACCCGGCCGGGGATCGCCACCTATGGCGGCGAAGCCGTCAACGGCGTCGCCAACCCGATGAAGCCTGTGGTCATGGCTGAGGCGCGCATCCTGCAGATCCGGCGCGTGCGCACCGGCGAGACGGCAAGCTATGGCGGCTCGGCCCAGTTTTCCCGCGATAGCCGGGTGGCGATCGTCGCCATCGGTTATGCCGACGGCTATCACCGCTCGGTCTCCGGCGGCGGCGTCACCCTGCGCCAGGCGACCCCGTCCGGCGCCTACGGTTTCCTGCATGGCCGGCAAGTGCCGCATCTCGGCCGCGTCACCATGGATCTCAGCCTGTTCGACGTCACCGATTTCGCCGACAATGCCGTCCGGCCCGGCGACTATATCGAATTGTTCGGAAACAATGTCGCGATTGACGACGTCGCCCGCGCCGGTGGCACGATCGGCTATGAGATGCTGACCAGCCTCGGGGCGCGGTATGAGCGGGCGTATATCGAGGCCTGACAGCTTTTCAGACCGAAAACATTGGAATCGTGACGACGATCATGTAGACTGGAACAAAAGGAGATCATCGCGATGAATATCCGATTGAATGATGACGATCATGCGTTCATCGATGAGGAAGTTCGCGCCGGCGTCTATAGGGATGCAGACGAGGCTGTGCGGCCTGACAGGCGTTTCGCGTGACTTTATTCCCGGCCTGCGGGCGTTCCCCTATCGGGACCGCTGCATCGACTTACCTGTGGACAATTCCACGATGACGGTCCTGCGCATCCTCCATGGCCGCCAGGACATCACCTCCAAAGACTTCCCCGAAAGCGAAATTTGATGGCGAAAGCCCGGACACAATTCATCTGCCAGAACTGCGGAACCGTTCACGCCCGGTGGGTGGGGAAATGCGAAGGCTGCAACCAGTGGAACACGATCGTCGAGGAAGACCCGATGGGCGGGATCGGCGGCGGTCCCGGCCGCACGCCGAAGAAGGGCCGGCCCGTGGCGCTGACGACGCTATCGGGCGAAATCGAGGATGCGCCGCGCATCATGACCGGCATTTCCGAGCTTGACCGTGCCACCGGCGGCGGCTTCGTGCGCGGCTCGGCCGTCCTGATCGGCGGCGATCCCGGCATCGGCAAATCGACGGTGTTGATGCAGGCCGCCGCCGCGCTGTCGCGCCAAGGGCACCGGATCATCTATGTCTCGGGCGAAGAGGCGGTGGCGCAGGTACGGCTGCGGGCGCAGCGGCTGGGGGCTGCCGATACCGAGGTGCTTCTGGCCGCCGAAACCAATGTCGAGGATATTCTGGCGACGCTTGGCGAAGGCCGGAGGCCGGATCTTGCCATCATCGATTCCATCCAGACGCTGTGGAGCGATACCGCCGATTCGGCGCCCGGCACGGTGACGCAGGTGCGCACCGGCGTTCAGGCGATGATCCGCTTTGCCAAGCAGACCGGGGCGGCGATCGTGCTTGTCGGCCATGTCACCAAGGAAGGCCAGATCGCCGGCCCTCGCGTCGTTGAGCATATGGTCGATGCGGTGCTTTATTTCGAAGGCGACCGCGGCCATCACTACCGTATCCTGCGCACCGTCAAGAACCGCTTCGGCCCGACCGACGAGATCGGCGTGTTCGAAATGTCCGACAAGGGCCTGCGCGAGGTCACCAACCCATCGGAACTGTTTCTGGGCGAGCGCAATTCGAAATCGCCGGGGGCGGCCGTCTTTGCCGGCATGGAGGGAACGCGTCCCGTGCTGGTGGAAGTCCAGGCGCTGGTCGCCCCGACATCTCTCGGCACGCCGCGCCGTGCCGTCGTCGGCTGGGATTCGGCCCGGCTGTCGATGATCCTTGCCGTGCTTGAGGCCCATTGCGGCGTCCGGCTCGGGCAGCATGACGTTTATCTCAATATTGCCGGCGGATACCGTATTTCCGAGCCTGCAGCCGATCTTGCTGTGGCTTCCGCGCTGGTTTCCTCGCTTGCCGGTCTTGCCCTTCCCTCCGATTGCGTCTATTTCGGCGAAGTCAGTCTGTCCGGGGCCATCCGGCCAGTCGCGCATACCGCCCAGCGCCTTAAAGAAGCCGAAAAACTCGGCTTTTCACAGGCCGTCCTGCCTGCCGCTTCCGCCGACCTGCCCAAAGGCAGCGGCATGAGCTGGGCGGAGATGGAAAGCCTGCCGGATCTGGTGGCGCGCATTGCCGGCTCGAAGGGAGCCCTGAAGCAGGCCGACAATGATGATTGAGGAATTTGCCGCTTAAAAAATGGTGAATTCCGGTGAAAACAGTGTTCAATCATGGACCATCGAAAGACGCCTGCCGCGTCATCATATATGGTTCGCGGACAATCAGCGTGGGGCCGTCTCAAGGCGGTTTCGGAGTAGGACAATATGCCCATTACAATTCTCGACGGTATCGTTCTCGGCGTCGCGCTTTTCTCGGCCATCCTGGCCATGGTTCGCGGCTTTTCCCGGGAAGTTCTGTCGGTCGCAAGCTGGCTTGGCGCGGCCGCTGCCGCCTATTTCCTCTACCCGTACCTGTTGCCCTACGCAAAGAACTACACCAGCAGCGACACGGTCGCGATGATCGGCTCGGCCGGCGTCGTCTTCCTGATTGCGCTGATCATCGTCTCCTTCATCACCATGCGGATCGCCGATTTCATCATCGACAGCCGCATCGGTGCGCTCGACCGCACGCTCGGGTTCCTGTTCGGAGCCGCCCGCGGCGTCCTGCTCGTTGTCGTCGCCATGCTGTTCTTCAACTGGCTGGTTGCGCCGCAGCAGCAGCCGGTCTGGGTCACAACCGCCAAATCCAAGCCGCTGCTCGACAATCTCGGCGGCAAGCTGATCGCACTCCTGCCTGAAAATGCCGATGCGACGATCCTCGACCGCCTGCGCGGCAAGGACACGACCGGCGAAGGCGAGAACGAAGGCACCGGTGGCACGACCACCCAGCCGCCGGCCGAGGAAACGCCTGCCACCAACGGTGCAGCGACCAACGGCTGAGGCCGAACGATAGAATGAGGGCCCGCTTTTGCGGGCTCTGTCCATTTTTGCAACGATGATATGTGAAACCCTCAGGCCTTACCGGCTTGAAGGCTCACTGAATAATTCTTAAATCCGACCCGATTCAAGAATTATGCCGGACGAAGAAAGCCTGCAGCGCCGTTGCAGAGACCCAAGACCATATGCCAAACGCGTTCCAGCCGTTAACACAAAGGCCAACAGCGATGACCCATTTGCGAGCAGCAGAAATTCACGATGAAATGGACGGCGATACGCTGCATGAGGAATGCGGTGTCTTCGGCATTCTGGGACATCCCGATGCGGCAACGCTGACGGCGCTCGGCCTGCACGCCCTGCAGCATCGCGGCCAGGAAGCGGCTGGTATCGTCACCTTCGACGGCAAGCAGTTCCACACCGAAAAGCGCATGGGTCTCGTCGGCGACCACTATACGGACCCGGCGATCCTCGCAAAGCTGCCCGGCACCATTTCGATCGGCCACACGCGCTATTCGACAACCGGCGAAGTGGCGCTGCGCAACGTCCAGCCGCTGTTTGCCGAACTCGAAGTCGGCGGCATCGCCATTGCCCATAACGGCAACTTCACCAACGGCCTGACGCTGCGCCGCCAGATCATCGCCACCGGCGCCATCTGTCAGTCAACCTCGGATACCGAAGTCGTCCTCCATCTCATCGCCCGCTCGCGCCATACCTCGACGGCCGACCGTTTCATCGATGCCATCCGGCAGATGGAAGGCGGCTATTCGATGGTCGCCATGACCCGGACCAAGCTGATCGCCGCGCGCGACCCCACCGGCATCCGGCCGCTGGTCATGGGCGAACTCGACGGCAAGCCGATCTTCTGCTCGGAAACCTGTGCACTCGACATTATCGGCGCGAAATATATCCGCGACGTGGAAAATGGCGAAGTGATCATCTGCGAGATCCAGGCCGACGGCTCGATCCAGATCGATGCGCGCAAGCCCGTCAATCCGCAGCCCGAGCGTCTCTGCCTGTTCGAATATGTCTATTTCGCCCGCCCCGATTCGGTGGTCGGCGGCCGCAACGTCTATACCGCGCGCAAGAACATGGGCATCAACCTGGCCAAGGAATCCCCCGTGGATGCCGATGTGGTCGTTCCCGTTCCGGACGGTGGTACGCCGGCTGCGATCGGTTATGCCCAGGCGAGCGGCATTCCCTTCGAACTCGGCATCATCCGCAACCATTATGTCGGGCGCACCTTCATCGAGCCGACGCAGTCGATCCGCGCTTTCGGCGTCAAGCTGAAACATTCGGCCAACCGGGCGATGATCGAAGGCAAGCGCGTCGTGCTGGTCGATGATTCCATCGTGCGCGGCACGACATCGCTGAAGATCGTGCAGATGATCCGCGATGCCGGCGCAACCGAGGTTCACATCCGCGTTGCCAGCCCGATGATCTTCTATCCCGACTTCTACGGCATCGACACGCCGAACGCCGACAAGCTGCTCGCAAACCAGTATACCGACATCCAGGCGATGGCGAAATTCATCGGTGCCGATTCGCTGGAATTCCTGACGATCGACGGGCTCTACCGCGCTGTCGGCGGCGAGGCCCGCAACAATGCCCGTCCGCAGTTCACCGACCACTATTTCACCGGCGACTATCCGACACGGCTTCTCGACAAGAACGGCGATACGACGAGCCCGAAACTGTCGATGCTTGCCAGCAACGGCTGATCCACAGTCCTCAGGCCCGGCACGGGCTTGAGGAGCAGCACTTGCCGGTCGAAACCCAAAGTTCCCGGCTTGCGCCGGAACCCGGACGTGTGGCACAGCAAGCCCGCATCAATGAATTCGGAGCCACCCAGACATGATCGATCTCAAGGGCCGCATAGCACTGGTCACCGGCGCATCGCGCGGCATCGGCTATTTCACAGCGCTTGAACTGGCCAAGGCCGGCGCACAAGTGATTGCCTGTGCCCGCACGGTCGGCGGGCTGGAAGACCTTGACGATGCGATCAAGTCGGCGGGCGGACTGCCGGCGACGCTGGTTCCCTTCGACCTTGCAGACATGGCGGCGATCGACAAGCTCGGCGGCGCCATCAACGAGCGCTGGGGCAAGCTCGACATTCTCGTCGCCAATGCCGGCGTGCTCGGCGTTATCTCGCCGGTCGGCCATGTCGAGGCCAAAGTGTTCGAAAAGGTGATGACCGTCAACGTCACCGCCACCTGGCGGCTGATCCGCTCCGTCGATCCGCTGCTGCAGCAATCCGATGCCGGCCGCGCGCTGATCCTGTCCTCAAGCGCTGCACACAAATGCAAGCCGTTCTGGGGCCCCTACTCCGCCTCCAAGGCAGCCGTCGAGGCGCTGGCCCGCACCTGGGCCGGCGAAACGCAGCGCCTGCCCTTGCGCATCCTCTCGGTCGATCCGGGCGCCACCCGCACCGCCATGCGCGCCCAGGCCATTCCGGGCGAAGACCCATCGACCGTGCCGCACCCGTCCGAAGTCGCCGCAAAGCTCCTGCCGCTGGTGGGCCCCAGCCAGACCGAAACCGGCAAACTCTTCATCGTCCGCGAAAACCGCATCGTCGATTACCGCCTGCCGGATTGATTGCGCCTGGGCGCATCAAACACGTCACATCCAACAAAAAAGAGCCGCCGCGATGGTGTCGCGGCGGCTCTTTTTGTTGGGTGATCGCCTGTCCAAACTCACATCTTATCGACCGGCAGACCGTCTTCGCCCGGTGAGGCGTGGTCGTCGGGATGGCCTGGCCATTGGCTGCCATATTTGCGGTGCCAGGCGCGGGCGCCGAAGGGGAGTGTGAGGAGGTAGCCGACGGCGGTGATGGCCATGGTTTCCCAGGTAAAGCTCATCAGCGTCGCCACATAGAGGACGACGAAGAGGATGACGGGCAGGACCAGATCGCGGCGGACGCGGTTTTCCGATTTGCCGGACCAGACCGGCAGGCGGCTGACCAGCAGGAAGGCGATCAGCACCGTGTAGGCCGAGGCGATCAGCCCCATGACATGGCCGGGCTGAACGCCGAGAAGGCCGAGATAAACAGGAAGAAGCACCAGCATGGCACCGGCGGGCGCCGGGACCCCGACAAAATATTCCGATTGCCACTTGGCCTTGATATCGCGCTCGGCCATGACGTTGAAGCGCGCCAGGCGAAGACCGGCGGCGATGACGTAGATCAGCGCGGCAATCCAGCCGATCGAGCGTGCCTCGTCCAGCACATAGGCAAACAGGACGAGCGCCGGTGCGACGCCGAAATTGACGATATCGGCGAGCGAATCCATCTGCACGCCGAATTTCGACGTGGCCTTCAAGAGGCGGGCGACGCGCCCGTCGATCCCATCGAGGAAAGCTGCGACCAGCACCATGGCAACGGCGAGCTCGAAACGGCCCTCAAACGCCAGGCGAACGCCCGAAAGCCCGGCGCAGATGGCCAGAACCGTGATCAGGTTGGGCACGAGCAGCCGCAGCGGAATTTCCCGCAGGCGCGGGCCGCGCGCGCCATCATCGTTGGGGCCATGCGGGTCAAAAGGCGGAAAGGGCGTTTCCATGATCTGCTCCTGTTTCGCTTTTCGTTCGTCCATCAACCGCGCCGGCTGATGACGGGTCCCTTGGCGGAGCCGAATTCCGCCAGAACGGTTTCGCCGGCGATGGCCGTCTGGCCAAGGCTGACGCGGGGTTCGGCGCCTTCAGGCAGGAAGACATCCAGACGCGAGCCGAACCGGATGAGGCCGAAGCGCTCGCCGGCCTGAAGCGTATCATTGGGCACGGACCAGCAGATGATGCGGCGGGCAACCAGCCCGGCAATCTGGACGACGCCGATTTCGCCATGGCCGGTTTCGATGACCAGGCCATTGCGTTCGTTTTCGTGGCTTGCCTTGTCGAGTTCGGCATTGACGAACTTGCCGGCACGGTAGGCGATCCGGCGGATGGTGCCGCGCACCGGCGCACGGTTCACATGGCAATTGAACACGTTCATGAACACGGTGATGCGCAGCATCGGTACGGTGCCCAGCCCCAGCTCTTCCGGCGGCGTCATCATCGCGATCGACGAGACGCGGCCATCGGCCGGGCTGATGACGAGGTCATCGTCCAGCGGCGTCATCCGTTCGGGATCGCGGAAGAAATAGGCGCACCAGGCCGTCAGGATGAAGCCGATCCACATCAACGGCTCCCACAGAAAGCCGAGAACCAGCGAAACAACGAAGAAACCGGCGATGAAGGGATATCCTTCCTTATGCACCGGAACCAGCGTGTTGCGCACCGTATTGATCAAGCTCATCTTATGGCATCTCCAAATGTTCGGTCCGGCAAGGACGTACAGGGAAAAGTGGGCGGTTGGTAGTCGTTAGTGGGCAGTGAGCGGAGAGAAGTGAGAAGTTCCTGGAAAATCGCTTCCCTCTTCACCCATCACTCCCCCCTCCTCGCTCGCCTACACTGCCGCCGGGCCGCGAACGACCACGCCGAGATCGTCGCTTTCGCGCACCTTCTTCAGCGTTTCCTCGGCCTGCGTGGCTTCGCGCTGGCGGTTCCACATGGAGGCGTAGAGGCCGTTGCGGTCGATCAGCTCTCCGTGTGTACCGCGCTCGGCGATGCCGCCGTCCTTCAGGACGATGATCTCGTCGGCATGGATAACGGTGGACAGCCGGTGGGCGATGACGAGCGTCGTGCGGTTTTGCGAGACGATGTCGAGTGCGGTCTGGATTTCCTGCTCGGTGCGGGTATCGAGCGCCGATGTCGCCTCGTCGAGGATGAGGATCGGCGGGCTTTTCAAAACGGTACGGGCGATCGCCACGCGCTGTTTCTCGCCGCCCGACAGCTTGAGGCCGCGCTCACCGACCATCGCGCCATAGCCTTCCGGCAGGCTCTTGATGAAGCCGCCGATCTGGGCAATGTCGGCTGCGGCCTCGACCTCGGCCTGCGAGGCGGAGGTGCGGCCGTAGCGGATGTTATAGGCGATGGTGTCGTTGAACAGAACCGTATCCTGCGGCACCATGCCGATGACGGCGCGCAGGCTCTTCTGCTTCACGTCGCGCACATCCTGGCCATCGATGGTGATGGCGCCCTCCTGCACATCGTAGAAGCGGTAGAGCAGCCGGGAGAGCGTCGATTTGCCCGCACCTGAGGGGCCGACGACCGCGACCGTCTTTCCGGCCGGCACCTCGAACGAGATGCCCTTGAGGATCGGCCGGGCCGGGTCATAGGCGAAATGCACGTCCTTGAAGGCGATGGCGCCCTTGTCGATCGCCAGTTCCACCGCATCCGGGCTATCGACGACTTCGGCCTGGACTTCGAGCAGATCGAACATCTGCTCGATATCGGTCAGGCCCTGGCGGATTTCGCGGTAGACGAAGCCGATGAAATTGAGCGGGATGGAGAGCTGCATCAGCATGGCGTTGATGAAGACGAAATCGCCGAGCGACTGTTCGCCGCGCTGCACCGCCAGAGCCGACATCACCATCATCACAGCCGTACCGGCACCGAAAATCACCGCCTGGCCGAAGTTCAGCCAGCCGAGCGAGGTCCAGACCTTGGTAGCCGAGCGCTCGTAGCGCTCCATCGACTGATCGAAGCGCTGGGCTTCCATCTGCTCGTTGCCGAAATATTTCACCGTCTCGAAGTTCAACAGCGAATCGATCGCCTTGGTATTGGCATCGGTATCGCTGTCGTTCATCGAGCGGCGGATCGAGATGCGCCAGTCACTCGCCTTGATGGTGAACCAGATATAGACGGCAACGGTGACGGCGGTGACCAAAAGATAGCTGAAGCCATAACCCCACCAGAAGATTATCGCCGTCATCAGAAACTCGATGAGGGTCGGCACCGTGTTCAAAATGGTGAAGCGGACAATCGTCTCGATGCCCTTGGTGCCGCGCTCGATGATGCGCGACAGGCCGCCGGTGCGGCGCTCAAGATGGAAGCGCAGCGACAGCTGGTGCATGTGGACGAAGGTGCGATAGGCCAGCTGGCGCACCGCATGCTGGCCGACGCTGGCAAACAGCGCATCGCGCAGCTGGTTGAGCCCCGCCTGCAGCAGCCGGGCGAGATTATAGGCGAGCACCAGCATGACGGCACCGGTGAAGACCACGGGCAGGATGCCGGTGACGTCGGTCTTGCCATTCAGCGCATCCGTCGCCCATTTGAAGAAATAGGGCACAAGCAGGAGCACGACCTTGGCGATCAGCAGGATGACCGTTGCCCAGACCACGCGCATCTTCAGGTCGGTCCGGCCGCTCGGCCACATATAGGGCCAGAGATTGATGATCGTCTGCAGCGGATTGCCTGAATCCGCCGATACCGTCTTCTTCTGCGCTGCCACGTCGTGTCCGCCTTCATTTCCCGGCCGCCGGTCTGCGGCAGCCGTCCTTGCGCGCCTTGAATGTCATGGGGAAGATGACATCGACGAAGGCGCCGCAAACGCAATTTTCCAATGGAAAGCGGCGCCTTTGTGAGGCGCCGCTTTGTGTTTCAGATAGGACTCATTTTCGGTAACTGCAATGGAGCAGCAGCAAAAAGCGATCAGGGCAGATGCTTCACATGCTTGCGGTGCATCTCTTCCGATTCCGCTTCCGACATCGCCTTGTCCGGCACGCCGAAGACCTGGCCGGGCAGAATCCGGTCGGGATCGGTGATCTGGTCCTCATTGGCCAGGTAGATCGTCGTATAGCGCACGCCAGCGCCATACAGGCGGCGCGAGATCTGCCAGAGCGTATCGCCACGGCGGATGATGACCGAGGTCTTGCTCTGCTGCAACGGCGCCTGCTGCACGGTTTCAGGCTCGGCTGCCGTCTGCCCGGCGGTCCCAGCGCCCGCCGCTGGAGCCGCGTTGTCCGTTGCGGGTGCCGTCGCAGCAGCGCCTGCATCCGTGGACGGCGCGGTTGTCTGTGCGGCAAGCTGCTGGGCGGTTTCGACCGGTGCTGGCTGGGTCGCGTCACCTGCAGGCTTTGCAACATCTGCAGGCTTGGCAACATCGCCGCCCGCTGCCGGTGCCGTCTCCGCAACAGCATCCTTTGCCGGTGCCGGCGTTACGGCCTGGCTTGCAACCGCGTCGTTGCCGGTGCCATCCGTGCGCGGCATCAGCGCCGAGCCGACCGCAGCCTCGATCTTGCCAAGCGCTGCCGACACGCTGGCCGCATCCTTCGGAAGGGCCTTCAGCATGGTCAGTGCATCGGTCGCAGACTTGGCTGTCTTGGCTGCCATTTCCTTGACATTGGCATCCAGATTGTCGGCAACCTTGAAATCGGCGAGCGACTTCAGGGCGATTTCGGTGGAGGAACGTGCCGCCGCCAGCTCTTCGGCCGTCGGCACCTTGCCATTGGCAAACAGGCCCTTGAGCAGGCTCAGCGCCTTGGTCGCCTCCAGCCGCAGGCCATCGAAACTGCCGCCATCGAACGGCACGACGGAGCCTTGCGCATTGCCCTGCGCCACGGCTGCCACCTGATCGCCTTCCGGACGATCGAACGGCACGGCGGCGCGCAGCTCGACCTTGCTGCCATCAGCGTTCATCATGTCGGCGCGGATCGTGTGATTGCCAACCGGCAGATCGAGCGTGCCATCGACCACGAAACGGCCCTGCTCGTCGGTCTTGGTTTCCCCCACCAGCTTGTCATCGGCATAGATGCGCACCAGCGCACCGGCCTTGGCATTGCCGGCCACGAAAATCTTCTTGCCTTCGATCTCGACGGCGGAAACCGCGACGGCCGGTGTCTCGCCGGTTGCCGTGACGGCAGCCGCATCGCCAGTCAATGGGGTCTGCGTGGGCGCGGCGAGCTGTGCAGGCTTGGCAATACCGGTTGCGGCCGTTGCCGGTGCCGGCTCGGCCTTGGCTACGTCGCCGGAGGTTGTTTCCGTCCCGGCGGGCTTTGCGGCCGCCGTGGTGCCGTCAGCCTCGGGCTTGGTGATGATGCGGCTTGCCTCGCCGGGCTTGGCCACCATGGCCAGCAATTCGCCGGCCTTGTCCTTCGGGATCGAGACAGTCGCGACCTCTTCGGAGGATTTTGTCACGCCATTTTCGCCGGTGCTGCGCAGCGTCAGCTGATAGTCACCGGCCGGCAGCGGCTTGTCGAAGATCGCGGCAAAATCACCGGTGACACCGGCATCTGCCGTTCCGACCACCGTCTCGCCATTGACGATCTCAACCTTGCTATTGGGCTCTGCCCGCCCGGCAATCACGGTGGAGCCATCCGGCTCGACGCGCAGGACGTCGAAGCCCGGTACCGTCAGTGCGGCAGCCGGATCGGTCCCGTTGGTCCCGGCAGGTGCCGCTCCGGTTGCCGGAGCATTCGCCGTTTCGCCGCCAGCCGTCGGGCGCGCGCCCTTGGCGTCTGCCGTTGCGGCATCCGCAGGCGAGGCTGGCTTTGCACCCGGCTCGTTCGCCGCTACTCCGGCCGCATCATTGGCAGGCGCTTGCGCCGTGACCTTGTCCTTGCCGCCGTTGATATTGGGCATGACAAAGAAAATCATCAGCAGCGACGCAATTGCCAGGACGATAAGGGCCACCCAGCCGGCCTTGTTCTTCATCATGCACATCTCCAAATGACCCGGAACCATCAGCGCCCGCCATGGGCGCAGAGGGACAGCTTTTTCCAAGCCTTATGCCCGTAGCTTTCCGCCTGTTCTTGCTGGACGGAATCAGCCTGTCCATAACGTCAGATCATGCTTAAAAATTGCTAACGATTCCCGAGGTTTTCCACAAGCATCACCGCATGTTCAGACCGCCGGAAAGCCCTGTTTCCCGTCATTTTTCTTGACGCATGCAGCCCCGCGATGTCTCTTTATGCCATGAGCGAGCAAAATACCCCGATTCGATCCATTTGTGTCTATTGCGGCTCCCAGCCGGGGCGCGATCCGTCCTTCATGGAAGCCGGCCGGATTCTTGGCAAATCCATCGCCGAAAATCATCTTCGCCTCGTCTATGGCGGCGGCACGAAAGGCATCATGGGCGCCGTCGCCAGCGGCGTTCTCTCGCATGGCGGCCGTGTTACCGGCATTATACCAGAATTCCTGATGGATATGGAGGCCACCCGTCATTCGCTGGGACAGCTCAGCGAACTGATCGTCACACCCGACATGCATGAGCGCAAGCACAAGATGTTCGAGCGCTCCGATGCCTTCGTCACCCTGCCGGGCGGCATCGGCACGCTGGAGGAAATCGTCGAGGTGATGACCTGGGCGCAGCTCGGCCGCCACCGCAAGCCGATCGTGCTCGTCAACATCAACGGCTTCTGGGATCCGTTGATGAAGCTCATCCACCACATGGCCGATAGCGGCTTCATCCACACCGCCCATCTCGTCCAGCCGCTGGTGATCGATCAAGCCGAGGAAGTCGTGCCGGCACTTTTGGCCCATTGGGCAAGCCAGGTCGACCGCGACGGCGACGACGGGATCATCGCCAAGCTGTGATGCATTCGGCCCGGACGGCATATGGTATGCTCTTCGGGCCGGTTTCTGCAGAGTTGATCGCTTGGACACAGCGTTGTATTCTACCGGCGATAGTGAGCCGGGACCATCATTCCATGAGCGACAAGAACGTCATTTCCGAGGACCTCAGCCGCCGCATCGACAAGCTGGCAGCCCGCTCTGCCCTGACGCGTCAGCAGATCATCGAGGATGCCCTGTCGCATGGCCGCTCTCTTGCCTGGCAGGAAAAGTGGATCGAGGGCGTGCAGGACGGCATCGAGGATGCTGACCGCGGTAACTTTGCCAGCGCCGAAGACATCGCCGCCGTTCTCAACAGATACAACGCCACGTAAACGGCGGTGCGGATCGCACGCACAAGCAGCGCGATCCGTGGTTCGCTACTCGGCCGGATTTGGCACGCTTGCCCGGCGGGCGCGGCTTTCCATGATCATCGATGTCGAATAGACGGCCAGCGCCGCCCAGATCAGGATGAAGGCGATCAGCTTCGATGTGCCGAAGGGCTCGTGGAAGACGAAGACGGCGATGATGAAGATCATGGTCGGGGCGATATACTGCATGATGCCGATGGTGGAGAGCCTCAGCAGCTTGGCGCCGTTGGCATAGATCATCAGCGGCACCGCCGTCACGACGCCGCAGGCCAGAAGCCAGCCGACATCGGCCCAGCCGGTATCGGTGAAATGTCCCTGACCGGTGAATTCCAGATAGGCGATATAGCAAAGAGCGGGGATGCTGAGCAGCAGCACTTCCAGAAAGAAACCCTGGTTGGGGCCGACGGGCAGCGTCTTGCGGAAGAAGGCATACAAGCCCCAGGATAGCGCCAAACTGAGGGAAACCCACGGCAGGCCGCCCGCGTCAAACGCAAGGACGACGACGGCGATGGCGGCGAGAACGATGGCGACGATCTGCGCCGGATTGAGCTTTTCCTTCAACAGGACAGCGCCGAGGAAAATCGAGAATAGCGGATTGATGTAATAGCCAAGGGCCGTTTCCAGCGCCCGCCCCGCCCCGATCGCCCAGACATAGATGCCCCAGTTGATGGTGACCAGGATCGCCGTCAGCATCGCCATCTTCAGCATGCGCGGGGTGCGCAGCGCCACCCTGATATCATCGGTGCGGCCAAGCAGGATAAGCACGGCGCCGGCCAGCGGCACGGACCAGACGATCCGGTGGGCGACGACCTCGGATGCCGGAATATGCGCGACGGCCTTCATGAAGAACGGCAGGACGCCCCAGAGCAGATAGGCAGTCAGCGCGAAGGCAAAGCCGCGCGGGGAATCGCCGTTGTGCACCGCTGGTGTTTGTTTCGCGTCAGACATGGCGTTTCATCCCGTTACGGCCGCCCAATGGCAGCTCTCAGTCGTTGTGGCCGTCGTACTCCAAAGACCATTGATCAACCAATTCATTTCCGTGAACCTTAATACAGCAAAGCTGACAAAGCGTTGTCAGGAGATCGTGACGGAACCTTGCGGGATACGCCAGATTTTACGGGGTGCATTCCACGGTGTGGCGCTCTACGGTCCCGCAGGCACTACCCGGTCAGACGAAGGAACTTCAAAGATGTCATCCATCCCTGCGCTCCACCCGATCACACGCCGCTCGCTTCTCAGCGGTGCCGCAGCCACCTCCGCCCTCATCCTGCTGCACCCCTTTGCTGCGCGCGCGGCCGCCAATCAGGCGCATCTGCGCATCATGGAAACCACCGACATCCACGTCCATGTCTTTCCCTACGACTATTACGGCGACAAGCCGAACGACACGCTGGGCCTGGCCCGCACCGCCTCGATCATCGACGCGATCCGCGCCGAGGCCGGCAATTCCTTCCTCGTCGATAATGGCGACTTCCTGCAGGGCAACCCGATGGGCGATTACATGGCCTATCAGCATGGCATGAAGGAAGGCGATCTCCATCCGGTCATCAAGGCGATGAACGTGCTTGGCTACGAGGCGGGAACGCTGGGCAATCACGAGTTCAACTATGGCCTCGACTATATGTTCAAGGTTCTGGGCGGGGCCAATTTCCCGTATGTCTGCGCCAACCTGACGAAGGGCCAGCTTGCCGCCAATCCGAAGGACGACGACCTGTTCTTCAAGCCCTACACGATCGTCGAAAAAACCATTACCGATGGCGCGGGCGCCGCAAGCGAGCTGAAGATCGGCATTATCGGCTTCGTACCGCCGCAGATCATGCTGTGGGATATCAAGAATCTCGAAGGCAAGGCGCAGACCCGCGATATCGTCGAGGCCGCCAGGGCCTGGGTGCCCGTCATGAAGGAGCAAGGCGCCGACCTCATCATCGCGCTTTCGCATTCCGGCATCGACGGTTCGGGCCAGACCGACCGGATGGAGAATGCCTCGCTCTATCTGGCCGGCGTCGAGGGTATCGATGCGGTCTTTACCGGCCACCAGCACCTCGTCTTTCCAGGACCGAAAAGCTTTGACGGCATCGAAGGGGTCGATCCCGTCAAGGGCACGCTGCTTGGCAAACCGGCCGTCATGGCCGGCTTCTGGGGTTCGCATCTCGGCCTCATCGACCTGCTTTTGGAACGGGACGGAAACCGCTGGAGGATCGCCGATTTCACCACCGAGGCGCGGCCGATCTATCACCGCGAGGACAAGAAGGTCGTTGCCGACGTGCCCGACCGCGCCGACATCCTCGCGGCCGCGAGCGCCGAGCATGAGGCAACATTGGCCTATGTCCGCACGCCCGTCGGCAAGACCACGGCCCCGCTCTATTCCTATTTCGCGCTGGTGGCCGACGATCCCTCCGTGCAGATCGTCTCCAATGCCCAGACCTGGTACATCAAGGACATGCTGAAAGACACGGACTACAAGGACCTGCCGGTGCTTTCGGCAGCGGCCCCCTTCAAGGCCGGCGGACGCGGCGGCGCCGATTATTATACCGATGTGCCCGCCGGCGATATCGCCATCAAGAACGTTGCCGATCTCTACCTCTACCCCAATACCGTGCAGGCCGTGGTCATTACCGGGGCGCAGGTGAAGAACTGGCTGGAAATGTCGGCCGGCATGTTCAACACCGTCGCCCCCGGCGAAAAGGACGTGGCGCTCCTCAATACCAGTTTCCCCTCCTACAATTTCGATATCATCGACGGCGTCACCTACCAGATCGACCTGTCGCAACCGCCCAAATATGACGGTGACGGCAAGGCCGTGAACCCGGATTCAAAGCGGATCCGGAACCTCGCGTTCGAGGGAAAGCCGATCGACCCGGCACAGAAATTCGTTGTCGCCTCCAACAACTATCGCGCCGGCGGTGGCGGCAAATTCCCGGAGATCGCCGCCGACAAGGTGGTGTTTGCCGCCCCCGACACCAACCGCGACGTGATCGTCCGCTACATCATCGCCGAGGGCACGATCAACCCGTCAGCCGACGGCAACTGGAGCTTTGCGCCGGTAAAGGGCGCTACGGCAGTGTTCGAGAGTGGTCCGAAGGCGCGCGGCCTGATCGGGGATGTGAAGGGCGCAAAGATCGAGGATGCGGGCGACGGGGCCGATGGGTTTGCGAAATTTCGGTTGGTGTTGTGAGGTGAGGTTCTTGCTCAGGGTCGACTTCGCTTTTCTTGAGAAGAGCGCTGCGTAGGATTAAATCGTGCGTTATGATAGGCTGCAGAAAATGCGGAGATGATCCATGCGAACAACACAATCTCTCAGTATCACCCTGCCGCTCGAAATGGCCAAAATGGTGAAAGACAAGGTCGCGTCCGGTGAATATGCCACCGAGAGCGAGGTCATTCGAGACGGCCTTCGAAGTTTGGCAGCCAGAGATGCCGCGATCGAGAAATGGCTGCGTGAAAACGTTGTACCGATCGCACAACAGATAAAGAGCGATCCTGGCAGCGCCTTATCGCCGCAAGACGCCTGGAAGCGATTACAGGCACATATGGATTCCCCCAGAAAGGGAACCCGTTTGCCGTGAACTATGCGGTCTCCTTCGCCCCGACTGCGACAGCTGATCTCGAAGACGTCTTCGATTACATTGCAGGGAATTCAGGCGAGCGAATTGCGCGCAACTACGTGGCTGAGATCTACGGGTATTGCCTCGGCCTCGACACTTTTCCGCATCGTGGCACGGGCCGGGACGATCTTTTGCCCGGCCTTCGTCTCGTCGGTTTCAAACATCAAGCAACGATTGCTTTTCTCATCGAAGATACAAATGTGTTCATCATCCGCGTCTTTTACGGAGGGCGCGACATTCGATTCTCAGACGAATAAAAACGCTCCCTACTCCGCCGCCGCCAGTCCCGCCTGATCGCGGTTCTTCAACAGCTTGAACACGATCGAATCCATCAGCGCCTGGAAAGACGCGTCGATAATGTTGTCGGAGACGCCTACCGTCCACCAGCGGGCGCCGGTCCCATCGACGGATTCGATGAGGACGCGGGTGATGGCCTCGGTGCCGCCGTTGAGGATACGAACCTTGTAGTCCACCAGTTCGAGATCCTCGATCTCCGACTGGTATTTGCCGAGATCCTTGCGCAGCGCAAGATCCAGTGCGTTGACGGGGCCGTGGCCCTCGGCGACCGACATGGTAGCCTCACCATCGACCGAGACCTTGACCACCGCTTCCGAAACGGTCTTCAGGTTGCCATTGGCATCGAAGCGGCGTTCGACCATGACGCGAAAGCTTTCGACATGGAAGAAATCCGGCACCGAACCGAGGATTCGCTGGGCAAGGATGGCAAAGCTCGCGTCGGCGCCTTCATAGGCATAGCCGGTGGCCTCGTTTTCCTTGACGATGGAAATCAGCCGGTCGAGCTTCGGGTCGTCCTTGGAGACGGTGATGCCGCGGCGTTTCAGAGCGTTGATGAAATTGGCCTTGCCGCCCTGGTCGGACACCATGACCTTGCGCAGGTTGCCGACGCTTTCGGGCGTCACATGCTCATAGGTGCGCGGGTCTTTCAACAAAGCAGACGCATGGATGCCGGCCTTGGTGGCAAAGGCAGACGCGCCGACATAGGGCATCTGGTGGTCCGGCGAGCGGTTGAGGAGCTCGTCGAAGGAATGCGACAGTTGGGTCAGTTCCTGCAGCCGGTCGGCATCGATCGCCGTTTCGAAACGGCTGGTATAGGCTTCCTTCAGCGCCAGCGTCGGGATCAGCGTCACCAGATTGGCATTGCCGCAACGCTCGCCGATGCCGTTCAGCGTACCCTGGATCTGGCGCACGCCTGCCTCGACGGCGGCCAGCGAATTGGCGACCGCCTGGCCCGTGTCGTTATGCGCATGGATGCCGAGATGGGCGCCGGGCACGCCATGGGCAATGACGGCCGTGACGATCTCGCGGATTTCCGGCGGCTGGGTGCCGCCATTGGTATCGCACAGCACGATCCAGCGGGCGCCGGCATCGTAGGCGGTTTTGGCGCAGGCCAGCGCATAGGACGGATTGGCCTTGTAGCCGTCGAAGAAATGCTCGCAGTCGATCATCGCTTCCTTGCCGGAGGCAATGACAGCCTCGACCGAGGACTGGATCGATTCGAGATTTTCGTCGTTGGTGCAGCCAAGTGCGACGCGGACGTGATAGTCCCAGCTCTTGGCGACAAGACAGATCGCGTCGCTCTGCGCCTGCAAAAGGCTGGTCAGCCCCGGATCGTTGGAGGCGGACACGCCGGCGCGCTTGGTCATGCCGAAGGCGACGAAACGCGCGTTCTTCGTGCGCTTTTTGCTGAAGAATTCGGTATCGGTCGGATTGGCACCGGGATAGCCGCCTTCAACATAATCCATGCCAAAATCATCCAGCATCGCTGCAATCGCGATCTTGTCCTCGACGGAAAAATCAATGCCCGGCGTCTGCTGGCCATCGCGCAGCGTGGTGTCGAAGAGGTGGATGCGGTCGCGGGTCATCGATGTTCCCTCCAAAGGAACGGAATATTCTTTTGAAAAGGCCCCTCACCCTAGCCCTCTCCCCGCATGCGGGGAGAGGGGATGACAGAGGATGCCGCTTGTCCCTTCTCCCCGTTTACGGGGAGAAGGTGCCCGGCAGGGCGGATGAGGGGAAGGCCTTTAAACCTTCCCGGCAAACCGGTCCGTCGCCCGGATCAGCTGGTCGAGAATGCCGGGCTCGGAATAGGCATGCCCAGCGCCTTCGATCAGGTGGAATTCGGCTTCCGGCCAGGCCTTGTGCAGCGCCCAGGCATAGGTCGCCGGGCATGGCATGTCGTAGCGGCCGTGGATAATGACGCCGGGGATGCCGTGGAGCTTGTGCGCATCGCGCAACAGCTGCCCCTCGTCCAGCCAGCCGGCATTGACGAAATAGTGGTTTTCGATGCGGGCAAAGGCGTGGGCATAGTCTTCCTGCTCGAACGGCGTCGAGGTCGACGGCTCCGGCAGAAGCGTGATCGTCTCGCCCTCCCAGATGCTCCAGGCCTTGGCGGCGGCAAGACGGGTCGCGCGGTCATCGCTGGTCAGGCGCCGGTGATAGGCAAGCATCATTTCATGGCGTTCGTTTTCCGGGATCGGCGCCAGGAAGCGTTCCCATTTGTCGGGGAACATTTGCGAGACGCCGAACTGATAGTACCAGTCCAGCTCGGCCTTGGTCAGCGTATAGATGCCGCGCACGACAAGCTCGGACACGCGCTGCGGATGCTTCTGCGCATAGGCCAAAGCCAGCGTCGAGCCCCATGAGCCGCCGAAGACAAGCCATTGCTCGACACCGGCCATCTCGCGCAGCCGCTCGATATCATCGACCAGATGCCAGGTGGTGTTGGCGTCCAGTTCCGCATGCGGCGTCGACTTGCCGCAACCGCGCTGGTCGAACAGCGTGACGTCATAGAGCTTCGGATCGAACAGGCGGCGATGGCTGGGCGAGATCGTGCCGCCGGGGCCGCCATGCAGAAAAACGGCGGGCTTGGCCCCCGGTGTGCCGGACTTTTCCCAATAGACCATGTGGCCGTCGCCAACGTCGAGATGGCCGGAGGCATAGGCCTCGATTTCAGGATAGAGCGTGCGGAAAATTTCGGTCATGCTGTCTGCTTTCAGGGGAATTGCGGGCGTTTCAATCAGGCATCGGGAAATTGCGGCCAGACCTGCGTATCGTGGTCGGGATGCTGGAAGGAGATGATCTGCTCCTGCCGCATGTAAAAGTCGGGGTCCTCATGCACCGGCTGGTCAAAGATCGTCGTCACCCAGGCATTGCGGGCGGCGAAATTGACTTGGATCTGCGGCGCGAGATCGCTGCGGTCATCGAAGGCGCCGATGGCGATTTCCAGCCCGCCGGGATGTTTATAGGTCAAGGGCGTGCCGCAGGCAGCACAGAAGCCGCGGGCAATATTGATGGAAGACTGGAAATAGGTGGGCTCGCCGCGGGTCCATTCCGTCTCGCCCTTGACGGTGACGAGTGGGCTGAAAAAGCCGCCGAAGGCCTTCTGGCACATGCGGCAATGGCAGATCGAGGGGCGGCCGAGCGCACCATGGATCTTGAAGCGAACGGCGCCGCACTGGCAGCCCCCGGTTCTCGTCGTCTCTGTCATGTCAGTCCTCCGATGGCCAATGTTGCGTATCATAGTCGGGATGCTGGCGGTTGGATTCCAGAATGGCGATATGCCGCTCCGCGCTTGCCTCGCTGCCGTCATCCGTTTCTGTGCCCGGCAATCCCGGCAGATGCGAAAACCACGGCATGCGCGATTCGACGCCGGATTGGGTCAGTGGTCGCACATCATAGGGATCATCAAGCGAGCCCAGCACGATATTGATGAAATCGGCTTCCGGCATATCGTAAAACAGCGGTGTGCCGCACAGAAAACAGAAACCACGCCGCACCAGATGCGACGAGCGGAACCAGCCCGGCGCGCCACGGGTGATGGAGAAGCTGACGCGCGGCACATTGGCGAGTGGCATGAAATAGTTGCCGGATGCCTTCTGGCACATGCGGCAGTGACAGAGATGCGGATCTCCAAGCGTTCCCTGCGCCCGGTAACGCACCGCGCCGCACTGGCAGCCGCCGGTATAGATGCGGCCGATGCTCATTTTTGCTCTCCCGGCGGCCATGTTTCCGTATCGTGGTCGGGATGCTGATAGGAGACGAGATCGGCAAGGAACGATGTGGCATCCTGATCGGCCATAGTGTCTTCGCCCGGCAGTTGCGGGATGTGGTCGGCATAGGGCAGCTTGGCCTCGATGCCCCACTGAATCACGGGCACGATACCTTCCGGCCTGTCGAAGGCGGCGATGGTCAGCGCCACGCCATCCGGCGCTTCATAGGTGAGCGGCGTGCCGCAATCGCTGCAAAAGCCGCGTGACGCAGCATTGGAAGACTGAAAGCGTTTGGGTTCGCCGCGTGTCCAGGACAGCTTTGCCTGGCGCACGGAAACCAGCGGCAGATAGAAATTTCCCGCAGCCTTCTGGCACATGCGGCAATGGCAGACGGAAGCATCGCCAAGCTCACCCTCGACGCGGAAGCGCACGGCGCCGCATTGGCAGCCACCGGTATGGACGGGACCGGTCATGGATGCTCCTCCGCCGCCAGCCAGTTTTCAATCGTCAAACCCTCGACCCGCGAAAATTCACGGGTGTTGTTTGTGACGATGGTCAGACCAAGCGACAGTGCATGGGCGGCGATCAAGAGGTCGGCCAAGCCGATCGATTTGCCCTGACGTTCCAGAGCAGTGCGTATGACGCTGTAGCTCTGCGAGGCCGCGTCGTCATAAGGAAGGATGGCGATGCGGGATAAAGTATTCTCGACGAGATAGGATAGCCGGGGCGATCCCTTTTTCCTGATCCCGTAACGCATCTCGGAGGCAACGATGGCGCTCACGCAAAGCGCATCCTCACTGACCCGCTCCATATACTGGCTGGCAACGCCAAACGGATTGCGGATCGTATCCGAGAGAATGTTCGTATCGAGCATGTAAACCAGGCCGCTCACAGATCGAAATCCTTCGGCGGAGGGCTCTTTTCATCCAGATCAGGGAACTCCTCGTCCAGCGGCTCCTGCGCCCGAAGCCATTCCAGCAATCCGCTCTTCTTTTTCGGCTCGATGATCAAGCAGTCGCCTTCCTTGCGCATGATCGCCTCGTTTCCCGGCAGTTCGAATTCCACGGGAATGCGGACGGCCTGGTTACGGCCGTTGCGAAAGAGTTTGACCTCGCGTCCCTCATCCACATGGATCACAGTCATGACAGGCTCCTTCAGCATAGGCCTCAGCATATGCCTTGATTGTCAGCAACACAAGGTCAGCGCTTGACCTCCCACGCCGTGACCCGTTCTCCCGTCTGAGCATCCTTGCCGTCCTTGAGCTGGATGCCCTTGGCGGCGAGATCGTCGCGGATCTTGTCGGCTTCGGCGAAGTTCCTGGCCTTCAGCATTTCAAGCCGCATGGCCACCAGCGCGTCAACGGCCGATGCTACCGCGCCATCGACTTCCGTCTCCTGCGGCAAAACACCGAGCAGAGCCGCACTAGCGGCAAAAACCGGCAGCACGGAAGGGTCGGCATTGGCGGCGGAAGCCAGTGCATGCAGGGCCTGCACCGCTGCGACCGTGTTGATATCATCGGCCAGGGCGGCGAGCACGGACGCGTCCGGGGCGGCATCGCCGGGCTTTCCGGCAGGCCATTTGGCCAGCAGGCGCTCGGCCTCCTCCAGCCGCTTCATCGAAAAATCGATCGGTTCGCGGTAATGCGTCATCAGCATGGCCAGGCGCAGCACCGGGCCCGGCCATTTGCGGCCGCCAAAATTCTCGGTGTGCAGCAGGTCATGGATGGTGACGAAATTGCCGTCCGATTTCGACATCTTGCGGCCTTCGACCTGCACGAAGCCGTTGTGCATCCAGACATTGGCCATCACTTGGGTGCCATGGGCGCAACGCGACTGGGCGATCTCGTTTTCGTGGTGCGGGAAGATCAGGTCCAGCCCGCCGCCATGGATATCGAAGGTTTCGCCGAGATAGCGCTGGCTCATCGCCGAGCATTCGATATGCCAGCCCGGACGCCCCCTGCCCCACGGGCTTTCCCAGCCGGGCTCATTGTCGGACGAGAGTTTCCACAGCACGAAATCCTGCGGGTTCTTCTTGTGCGCATCGACGGCGATGCGGGCGCCGGCCTGCTGTTCTTCGAGATTGCGCTTCGACAATTGCCCATAGTCCGCCATGGAGCGGGTATCGAACAGCACGTCTTCACCCGCCGCATAGGCGTGGCCCTTGGCAATCAGCGCCTCGATGATCTCGATCATCTGAGCAATATTGTCGGTGGCGCGCGGCTGTACGTCCGGCTCCAGCGTGCCGAGTGCCTTGGCATCGTCCAGAAACTGCGTTTCGGTCTTTTCGGTTACAGCGCGGATGGCGTCGTTCAGCGGCAGGTTGGGGAAATCCCGCAGCGCCCGCGCATTGATCTTGTCATCGACGTCGGTGATGTTGCGGGCATAGGTCACATGGCTTGCGCCATAGACATGGCGCAGCAGCCGGTAGAGCACATCAAAGACGATGACCGGGCGGGCATTGCCGATATGGGCGAAGTCATAGACCGTCGGGCCGCAGACATACATGCGGACATTGCCGGGATCGATCGGCGCAAAGACCGCCTTCTCCCGCGTCAGCGTGTTGTACAATTTCAATTCCGGCAGTTCGTCCATTCCAATCTCCCCTTCCGCATAAGACCGAATCACGCAGGCGCCCGGCTGGACCATCGCGTTGTCATCTTGATTTTTGGGAGACGAAAACGGCCAGGCCAGCGTTGGGGCTAGCGAATAATAATCCGGCAGATAATGCAGATAACCGTTTTCATGGGGTGCTTTATCGCGCTTCGATCGGTTCCGGTCAAGAGGTCAGCCGCGCTCCAGCATCTTATAGTCTGATAGTGGATAGTTCGTCATCGTTTTGTCATGATTGAGCTTATCTGGAGACGCCGGATGTCCGGGGATACAGGGCTTTGAGCACTTGCACATTAATGCCTGTTTCCTGGGGCACAATAAGGAACGCCGTTCTGGTGCAAACCATTTGGAACGAAGCGTAACCGCTTAGGGAAAGCATCTGAGGAGAATTTGAAATGCCTGCTACAAAAACCGAAGGGAACAGTCCGCGAGCGGCGGCCAATCTCGTCGAGCAATACCGTCCGCTCGGCCTGAAGGCCGTGCTTGCCGCCGCGCTGCAGATCAAGCCGAAGCCGGTGAAAAAGCCAGCCTGATCGCTTGCAAGCCTGATCGCTCAAAAGAGCGACAGCTGCGGATCTGAAGGCGGGTCTTTCGGCTTTGCGGCGGACGGCTTTGCTTGGGGCCGTTCAGCCACATGCACCGGCGTCTGAAGATCAGCGCCGGTATTAGCCACTTTGTTGACCCGGTCCGACACGGGGATGACGTCGAAATAATCGTCATCGGCCGGAGACAGCAAATCAGCGACATCGCGCGGTTCCTGCGTCCTGCAATCAAGCCAGCGGGCAAAGTCCTCCGGCTTGATCACCACCGGCATGCGGTCGTGCACATCGCCAATTCTCGCATTGGCATGTGTCGTCAGGATGGCGCCGGTATCGACTTCAGATCCGTCCGGCGAAGACCAGGTCTCCATCAGCCCGGCAAAGGCGACGATGCCGCCGTGTCTCGGTTTGATCCAATAGGCCTGCGACGCCTCTTTGCTGTCCTTCGAATGCCGGTGCCACTCATAGAAACCCGAGGCCGGGATCAACACCCGCCGGTGACGCATGGCCGCCTTGAACGAGGCCTTTTCAGCCGCCGTTTCAGCGCGCGCATTGATCAGAAGCGGAAAATCACGCGGATCCTTGACCCAGGACGGCGTCAGCCCCCAGCGCACCAGAAGCGCACGGCGATCCGGCAAATTACTGCCCGGCCTTTGGCGCTCGCCGGACATGACGACAAGGATCGGCTGCGTCGGCGCAATATTGTAGCGCGCCGGGAATTCCTCTTTTTCAAGAATCGCAAACCGTTCCCCGACCTGTTCCGGTGCCGCCGTCAGCGCAAATCGACCGCACATCTCAGGCCCCCATCCCGGCTAAAAGGCTTTTACCGGCAATTTCCACATCAGGAATTGTTTTTACGGCGCTTGCCGCATTGACAAGCACGAGCCGTTCCTGTCGCGATAGCTGATGAAGGTCACCACCCTCAAAATAGGTCATCGCCTTCAAGCTTTCACTCGGCTGGAACGATAACCCGTAGAGAGCCCTCGCGCCACCAAGCGCATGTGCCAAATCCTCGCCTGCGGTGATCAGGGCAGCGATATCCCGATAGTCCTTCGTTTCAATACGCTGAAGCAGGACTTTCACCTTGGTCGCGAATAGATCAAGGATCGATGCAACAGCCAGGACGCCGTCCTCTGTGAATTGCGGAATGTCCAGTCTGCCTGTCCGAACAGGGCCAAAGAAGGATATTTTTACAGGTGCCTCTGCCTGGCCCGATACAGATGCAAGCACCGTGAGCGCATTTGGTTCATGCTGAACGACGGTGGCTGTCCTCAGAAACGGCATAGCGTCATAAAGTGCGTCAAAATCCAGCGTCTTCTCTATGAAGAAGTCAAAATCGATGGATTGCCGGTGTCCAAGAAGCAACGCAATTGCCGTTCCGCCGTAGAGGACAAAACCCAGCTTTGCCGCAGGCCGAAGCAGCGGCCAGATGGACTGCTGCTCAAAAGGCAATGTCTCCAGATGAGGAATGAGAGCAGTCACACAAATCTCCGCGAGGGCAGCGGCGGCACTTGGTCGATATCGGCAATACCGAGCCGGTAATGCCAGTAGGTCCAGGAACGCGGCGTGAATTGTCCGATCTCCGCCCGGTTCAGAACCTCGACCAGCATGTCGTTTCCGGCCAAGGCTTCGAGACGCTGGATGTCTTCGAAATCTCCGATGTTCATGACCTGCGCGATGACGCGTTCCGGCTGATCCGCCGCATCACTTGGGGATTTCCACCAGATGTATTTTTGGGCGAGGAGCATCAGGCCCTCCCGATCTATCCTGCGTGCGGTCATATCCATGCTCTTGCTTCGCTGGCTCCGATTGTATTTGGTTGATTAGCCGGAATATAGACCAGCATATAGGAATTGCTTCGATGAAAGACGACATGAGCCCGGCCGCTCCCCAACTTGCCTCATCCGCCATCCTCGAACGGGACGGACGCTATCTGCTGGTGCGCCGCGCCAATCCGCCTTCGGCCGACATGTATGCTTTTCCGGGCGGCCGTGCTGAGGCTGGCGAGACACCGGCACAGACGGCCGTGCGCGAGTTTCAGGAAGAGACCGGCATTCTGCCGCGCAATCCGTTGCTATTTCAGACCTACGACCTGCCCGCCAACATATCCGACGGGGCGGGTGCGCGGCATTTCTTTCTTTCGGTGTTCAGGGTCGAGGCCGATGCCTTGTCCGTTGCGATCGCCGCCGACGATGCGGCCGATATCGGCTGGTATACGGCCGATGAGATCTTCGGCCTGCCAATCCCCGACAGCGTCCGGGAATGCGTGGAAAAACTCGAAGCCCTGCGCCAGCAATAACAGCCGCGCCAAAATCCGCTTGCCCTTGGGCGTGATTCGGGGCTTGAAAGGACCATGATCCGTTTTCAAGCCGCACGATCGTATCTTATTCTGGCTTTTGCCTGTTTGCCGCTCATTGCGCAGGCACAGACCGTTGCGCCATCGGAGACGCCTGCTACCGCCACCGAGAAGCCCGCACCCTATGATGCGCGCCTGTTGCGCCTGTCGGAAATCCTTGGTTCCGTTCACTATTTGCGCACGCTCTGCAAGGATCCGGCCGCCGATGGCTGGCGGCAATCGATGCAGGAATTGCTCGACAAGGAGGCCAAGGGCGAAGCCGGGCGTCGGGCGCGCATGACCGCTGCGTTCAACCGCGGCTACCGCACATTTGCCTCGGTTTACACGGCCTGCACGCCGCCGGCCGTCGTTGCCGACGAGCGATACCGTGCCGAAGGAGCAACACTTGCGTCAGAAATAACCGCCCGCTTTGGAAATTAACGATAAATTAACCTCTTTCTTCAGGAGCCCGTGTCGTTTTGGGAAAAGGCTGCTAAGGTTGTTAAGAGAGTGGTAAGAAGTGGCATCTCCCTTGAGTCTGGTGTCAAGTAAAGAGCGTGAAACGGCATGGAACGAATGATGGAACCCAGTCTGAATGACATCGACGACATGATTGTTCATGAGAAGATGCAGGCAGCCCTGGAACACCAGAATGAGGCCTGGGCGGATGGCATGGCAGATGGTATCGAACCTGAAATCATTGCCGATGCTGCCATTGCGCTTGCCATGCGTGAAACGATCCGCCTTCATGGCGAAGACGGGGCCGAGGCCATGCTGAATTCGCTTCGCGAGCGCATGCTGGCCGGTGAATTCTCGCCGGAACGCACCCTGCAGTAATTCGAGGCCATCATGGAACGTCAGATATCAGCATGCCGGATGCGTGCGGTTCGCCTTTCCGCGTTGTTGCTCGCCAGCCTTTTTTCCTCCTCCCTGCTCACGCCGCCTGCCGCTTTTGCGCTGAGCGAATTGAAGCAGATCCCCGGCGAAGTCAGCCAGGACCAGAAGGCCAAGGACGTTCCGGCCGAAGAAAAGCCCGCCGAAAAAGTGCCGATGCAGATCCCGATGCCGGATCCGCTGGTCAACAAGCCCGCACGTACGGTCAAGGATGACACCGTCGAGGATCAGGCTCCTGCCGGCCCCGTCGAAGTTTTATCGGACGTTTCAAAAATCCCCCCCGCCGTCGCCCGGATGCGCGAACTGATCGTGGAAGCTGCCGCCTCCGGCGATATCGAGCGCCTGCGCCCCCTGCTCGGCAAAGGCCCGACCCAGACCCAGGTCGGCGAGACCGATGCCGATCCCATTGAGACGCTGAAGGGCCTGTCCGGCGATCCGCAGGGTATCGAGATCCTGGCGATCCTACTCGACGTTCTCTCGACCGGCTTCGTGCTCACGGAAAAGGGCACGCCCGACGAAGCCTATGTCTGGCCCTATTTTACCGAAAAGCCGCTTGCATCGCTAACGCCGCCTGAAAAGGTCGATCTTTTCCGGCTGGTGACAGCAGGCGATTTTGCCGAGATGGAAGAAGGCGGCAACTATAATTTCTACCGTGTCGGCATCACGCCCGATGGACAGTGGAAATTTTTTGTCGCTGGCGACTGACGTCTCACGCAAAGCGCTTGCCGCGACGCTTGCGAAATCCTACCTGTTTGACCTGATGAACAGGACAAATGCCATGCAGCCCGCCACCCTTCAAGATCGTGCCGTGATTACCGTGTCGGGACAGGACGCACAGGACTTCCTGCAGGCGCTGATCACGACCGATCTCGACCTTCTCGAGGATGCCGAAGCCAAGCCAGGCGCGCTCCTGACCCCGCAGGGCAAGATCCTCTTCGATTTCATGGTCACGCGCGACGGCACAACAATCCGCCTTGAAACAGGCACCGAGCAGGCCGAGGCGCTGTTGAAGCGGCTGACCATGTACAAGCTGCGCGCGCCCATTTCGCTGGCGCTCACCAATCCCGCCGATGTGTCCATCCGCTTCGATGCGGCCCCCGGCGCTTATGCCGATGCGCGCTTTGCCAAGGCCGGACAGGCCGTTTACCGCGTCTATGGACCGGCTGGAGCCACCACGGGCGCCGGCGATTACGACCGCCTGCGCATCGCGAACGGCATTGCGGTGTCGGGCGCCGACTATGCGCTGCAGGACGCGTTTCCGCATGACGTGCTGATGGACAAGAACGGCGCGCTGTCGTTCAAGAAGGGTTGCTATGTCGGCCAGGAAGTCGTGTCGCGCATGCAGCACCGGGGCACCGCGCGCCGCCGTGTCGTGATCGTCGCGGCGGAAACGGCATTGCCGGAAACCGGCACCCCGCTCACTGCCAAGGGCCGCTCGATCGGTGTGCTTGGCAGCGTTATCGGCGGCTCGGGTCTGGCGATCGTGCGCATCGACAAGGCTGGCGAAGCCATCGCCTCGGGCGAGCCGATCCTTGCCGGCGATGTCGCGGTAACGCTCACCCTGCCCGCCTGGACCGGGCTCGATTTCCCGGCCGAGGCCGATGAGGCCACCGCCTGATGTCTGCCCGGGCCTGGCAGCGCATGCTTTCCGGACGGCGGCTCGATCTGCTTGATCCCTCGCCGCTCGATGTCGAACTGTCCGATATTGCCCATGGGCTGGCCCGCGTTGCGCGCTGGAACGGCCAGACGAACGGCAACCATGCGTTTTCCGTTGCCCAGCACAGCCTCGTTGTCGAGGAAATCTTCCGCCGCCAGTTTCCCTACACGGCCGACGACTGCCAGATGGCGCTGCTGCACGATGCCCCTGAATATGTGATCGGCGACATGATCTCGCCGTTCAAGGCGGTGGTCGGCGGCGGCTACAAGGTTGTCGAAAAACGGCTGGAAGGCGCGATCCACCTGCGTTTCGGGCTTCCCGCGACAGCGCCTGCCGAGCTGAAGACCCGGATCAAGAAGGCCGACCAGATCGCCGCCTATTTCGAGGCGACCGTTCTGGCCGGGTTTTCGCTGAGCGAAGCCCGCAAATTCTTCGGCCAGCCGCGCGGCATTACCCGCGAGATGATCCTGATCGATCCGCTTCCGGCCCTTGAGGCGCAAAAGCTGTTTGCCGAACGGTTCGACGCCATCGAGGCGGAACGGTCGGCTTTGCGGGCGGTGTTGTGAGATGCCTGTGATCGTCATCTCGCCCCTGTCGCGTATCGCCGAGATGGCCGTGCGTCACCGCGCCTGCGAAATGATCAGCCTGATGGCGAAGGAGCAGAGCTTTCATCGCCCGGCGGTGATTGCGGCCAGCCGTCATCTGCTTTTGGGTATGAACGATATTACCTTTGCCGGAAATGCCGCGTTGGTGGCGCCGGGCGAAGAGCATGTGCTGGAGATCATCGACTTTGCTAGACAATGGGACCGGTCGGCGCCGCTGCTGATCCATTGCTGGATGGGGATTTCGCGCTCGCCAGCGGCAGCCGTCATTGCTGCGCTGGCGGTCGCGCCCGATCAGGACGAGACGGAGCTTGCGCTGCGCCTTCGCGCCGCCTCCGCCTATGTCACGCCCAATTCCCGGCTGATCGAGATTGGCGACCGGTTGCTGTCGCGCAATGGCCGGCTGGTGGCTGCGATCAAGGCGATCGGCCGTGGTGCCGATACGGATGGCAATGTGCCCTTCATCTTTTCCCCCGTGCCGGAGCCCGCCGTTCATGCCGGCTGAGCGGACCGCCGCCGTCGAGATCGGCCTCAATGCGGCGATCGTCGCCGTCACCAGTCGTTCGCCGCGCATTCTCGCCGTCAGCGACGAGCATGGAAACAGCCGCGATGGCCTGCCCTTCGGTCCGTTCGATCCCGCCCGTCACCGGACGTTCGAAAACAGCCTGCGCGACAGCGTCGAACAGCAGACGGCGCTCGACCTTGGTTATATCGAACAGCTCTATACATTCGGCGACCAGGGCCGCCACCGCATGGCCGGCGACAGCAGCACCCATATGGTGTCGGTCGGCTATCTCGCGCTCACCCGCACCGATGCGGAAAACAATGCACGGCTGGCCGAGGCCGGCGCCCATTGGCGCGACTGGTACAGCTACCTGCCCTGGGAGGACTGGCGGCAGGGCCGGCCGCTCCTGATCGACCAGCTTATTCTTCCGGCGCTGCGCCAATGGGAACAGGGCGGGCATCAGGAGGAGCGCTTGGGACTGCCGCAGCGGCGGACCCGCATCCGCCTTGCCTTCGGGCTCGACGATTTCCCCTGGGACGAGGAGCGCGTTCTGGAGCGCTACGAGCTTTTGTATGAGGCGGGTCTTGTCGGCGAAGCCATCATCGACGGACGCGCGGCACCGGGCAATACACCACCGCTTGGCCTGACCATGCGCCACGATCATCGCCGCATCGTTGCCACCGCCGTGGCGCGGCTGCGCGGCAAGATCAAATACCGGCCGGTGATCTTCGAACTGATGCCGCCGGAATTCACGCTGACGGACCTGCAGGCGACGGTCGAGGCGATTTCCGGGCGGCATCTGCACAAGCAGAATTTCCGCCGCCTGGTCGAGGGTGCCGAGCTGGTCGAACCGACTGGCATGCTAACGGCTGCCACCGGCGGGCGGCCCGCAGCACTCTTCCGCTTTCGCCGCCAGATCCTCGACGAACGCCCCGCACCAGGGCTTAGAGCCTCGTACGGTAAATGAGACGCATTTATCGTACGAGGCTCTAAAGTCGGCGGCCGATGACGCAAAGCCGGTCATTTCAGGGTTGACCCATCCGCCCTGCGCTCCATCTCCCTCCCCTTCGAGCATGACAAGGGAAAGGCACGATGGAACAACAGGCAACGGACGTCATCATCGCGACGCGCACGGCGCTGAGCCAAGCAAGCGCGCTCGCGGTTCAATATTCCTTCTCGACGTTCGGGGCGGTTATCCTGCTGTTCCTTGGCTGGGTCATATCGCGCGTTTTGCACAATTGGGCCTATTCCGGGCTTTCCAGGGTCCATGGCATCGACGAGACGCTGGCACGGTTCTTTTCCAACATCGTGCGGTACGCAATCCTCCTCCTCGTCTTCATCACGGTTCTCGGCCAGTTCGGGGTCCAGACGGCCTCGATCATCGCGGCATTGGGCGCCGCAGGCCTCGCCGTCGGACTGGCGCTGCAGGGAACGCTGCAAAATATTGCTGCGGGCATCATGCTTCTGGTGCTGCGGCCGTTCCGGGTCGGAGAATCGATCGAGACCCCGGCGGTGACCGGCACCGTCACCGAAATCGGCCTGTTTGCCACGGAACTGCGCACAGCCGACGGTCTCTACCGGCTGGCGCCCAATTCGACGCTTTGGAACGTTCCCGTTACCAATTACAGCCGCGAGCGGTTGCGCCGTCATGATCTGACAGTGGTGATCGGCAATGACGAAGATCTGGACGCGGCGCAGGCCACTCTGCTGGAGCTTGCCAAGGACCATCCCGCAATAGAGCACGCGCCCGCCCCCTCAACCTTCATCGCCGATCTCAGCAAGGACGGCACCTCCTTGACACTGCGCTACTGGGTTGCGACCGGACGCTGGTGGGCGACGACACGCGAGATGCTGCGGGCGGCAAAACGCGTCTTCTATTTGCCGGAGCAACCCGGCGAGGAGGAACCGGCAGCGGTGTGAGCCGGAGCCTCGCCGGTCCGCCGGTTACTCGATGACGGCGCAGGCAAGCCTGTCGCCGGCATCGCCGGACGGCTGGCTGCGATTGTCATCCGACTTCGCATGCACCATCAGCGCCCGGCCGCGAATGCCGTTTTCGGCATTGTCGAGCACCACCATACTGTTGAAAACCTGGGCGCGCATGACGCCATCCGCGCCGACATACTGATTGGGCATATCACCGGCATGCGGGCCATTCGCCGCGAGGAACCCATGCTCGGTCTCGCCGGGATTGAAATGCTTACCGGCCGATTCGTGATTGTGCGCTGCGTCGCATTTGCCGGTTTCATGCACATGGAAGGCCACCCATTTTCCCGGCGGCAGGTTTGTCACTTCCACCTCGATCAGCACACCGTTCTTGCCCTGCGTCAGCGACGCCCGTCCGGTTTCCTTGCCATCCTTCCCGACGAAATTGGCGACCGCCGTCTGCGATGACGGTTGTGCAAAGGCGGCACCCGTCGTGACGAGAACCATGGCGAGTGTGGTGATCAGGCGTTTCATGAGAGAGTCCTCCGGTGGGGTGATGTCCTCAAGATGCAACGCCTGATGACGCCGGCGGTTCCATCATCAACCGCAGCGCACCTCTCACTTGCAGCAAGCGCCGGATCAGAAAATCCGCACCGCCGATGTGGCGATGATGATAAGCGCAACGGCAATCATCAGCGGCCGCACCGGCAAGTGCTTGACGACAAGCGCGCCGATCGGGGCCGCGAGCACGCCACCAATGACGAGACCGATGGCGGAGCCCAGATCCGACCAGCCGAGCGTCATCACGAAGGTCGCCGAAATCGTCAGGGTGACGGCGAATTCGGTGAGGCTGGTGGAGCCGATGACCTTTTTCGGATCATGGCCACGGCCGATCAGCGAGGTCGTGACGATCGGTCCCCAGCCACCGCCGCCGGCCGCATCCAGCGCGCCGCCGCCAAGACCGATGAACGGCACCGCCCAATCACGGACCTCGCGCAGCCAGAGCGGACGGAACGCCTTGAACAGGATATAGACGCCGACCAGCACCAGATAGGCCGAGACGAACGGCTCGATCATCTCGCCATCGACATTAGAGACGCCATAGGCACCCAGCGCGCCGCCGATCATGCCGGCCGGCGCTAAACGCGCAACAAGGCGCCAGTCGATATTGCGCTGGTAGGTATGGGAGGCGCCGGAGGCGGCAGTGGTGAAAATCTCGGCGATATGCGTCATGGCGCTCGCCGTTGCCGGCGGCATGCCGACGGCGAGCAGACTGGTGGTGGACAAAAGACCAAAGGCCATGCCGAGCGCGCCATCGACCAATTGCGCGAAAAAACCGATGACGACGAACATCCAGAAATCTGCCGGCACGAACAATCCTTCTTCAAATCCAACCGTTTAAAACCCGGCTTATTTGCGCCAACACTGTCCTATAGGTAAAGGTTCCAGAACGGCAATTCACAAGCGCTGTGCGATAAAGGAGGCACCCATGACGATGATCGCTCTTCTCCTTGCGGGTACGCTTTTGACGGCACCTGAGGACAAGCCGGCCATCCCGAATTATTTCGATGGCAACGGGGCTTCCGGCCAACCGGTGATCTCAGAGTGTAATCTCACCAGCGATGACGTGAATGGCCAATTCAAAACCTGCCGTTACGATTGCGGCAAGACGCTGACCATCGGCGCACATGTGGTCTGCCCTTTCATCTTGCAGCGGTAGGAGATCAGCGATGACGGCTTTCGATTGGCATGCCGATGCAATCAGCCGCGATACGCCGGTGACACCGGCCTATCGCAACACGCAAAATGTCCGCCGTTTTCTGACTGCAGAATGCGGCGCGGGATTTGTGTTCGACCGCGCCTTCATGGCCTTTATCAAGGACGGCACGGAAAAGACGATGGGCGACGTCGCCGACGAATGGACACGCCGTCACGCCGGGTGACGCGTCTTACCTAGCCGATGACCACGTCCAGCCCGATATCCAGCGTCGGGGCGGCCATGGTGATCTTCGAGGTCGAGATGTAATCGACGCCGGTTTCGGCAATGGCGCGGATGGTCTGGATATTGACATTGCCGGAGGCCTCCAGCCTGGTCCGGCGCGGATCGGCGGCATAGGCCTCGGCTGAGAGCTGCCAATGGGCGGCATTGAGGGCAACGGCCTGGCTGAGCAGGTCCGGCCCCACATTGTCGAGCAGGATGACATCGGGACTGGCCGTCAGGGCCTGGCGCATCTGGTCGAGCCCATCGACCTCGACCTCGATCTTGACCAAATGGCCGCAATAGGCGCGCGCGGCATGGACGGCGGAGGCGACGCCGCCGCAGACGGCGATATGATTGTCCTTGATCAGGATCGCGTCATCCAGGCCATACCGATGGTTGGAGCCGCCGCCCAGACGGACCGCATATTTCTCCAATGCCCTGAGCCCTGGAAGGGTTTTCCGCGTGCAGCAGACTTTGGCACGGGTATGGGCGATTTCGTCTGCGAATTTCGCGGTATAGGTGGCGACGCCGCAGAGATGCATGAGGAAATTCAGCGCCACACGCTCGGCCGACAGGAGGCCACGGGCCTTTCCGGAGATGCGTGCCAGCGCCGTGCCGGGCCCGATCCGGTCGCCGTCCGTCACGAAGGCCTCGAAGCCGATCGCCGGATCGATCAGGCGAAAGGCAGATCGGGCAAGCTCCATGCCGGCGACCACGCCATCTTCACGGGCGTTCATTGCGGCAGTTGCGGTCCTGTCCGGCGCGATCGTCGCATAGGTGGTGATATCACCGGCGCGGCCGAGATCTTCCAGAAGCGCAGCGCGGACCTGGTCCTCGATCATCAGGGCGGGCAGTTCGGGGCGAAGGGCGGTTGGGGTCATGGCTCAATATTTCCGGTTTCGAACTGGGCGGCGTTCCTCTTCTCCTAAGTGGGGAGAAGTGCCGAGCGGATGCGAGGCGATGAGGGGCGGCACGGCACATTTCGCGTGTTTGGCCCCCTCATCCGCCCTTCGGGCACCTTCTCCCCGATGGGGAGAAGGGGAATTCTACGTGCTTTCCATTTCTGTCACCTCCGCCACAACGCGGTCCGCGTCTGCGAGGGTCAGGAAGGTCCGGTGCTTCCATTCCGGGCGCGCGTCGGGGCAATCGGAGCGGTAGTGACCGCCCCGGCTTTCGGTGCGCAGGTAAGCGCCGGTGGCGATCAGCTTGGCTGTCGTGACGATATTGCTGAAGCGCAGCCGGGTGTTCTGGCGTTCCAGATTGGCAATCGCCCGGATGGCCTTGACCAGCGTCTCGCGGCTGCGGATCACGCCGACATGATCGCTCATGACATGGCGCAGCGCCGTCAGCGGCGGGCTGTCTTCCAGCGTAACCGGATCGTCGTTTTCACCGGCATTGTCGCCCCAGCCGGTGATCTTCGGCTCCGGCAGCATGCCCTTGATGTTTTCGGCAATGCGGGCGGCAAAGACCACCGCCTCAAGCAGAGAATTGGAGGCGAGCCGGTTGGCCCCGTGGACGCCGGTGGAGGTCACCTCGCCTGCGGCCCAGAGGCCATCGATCGAGGTTCGGCCTTCCGCATCGGTGAGCACGCCGCCCATATGGTAATGCACTGCCGGAACCACCGGGATCGGCTGCGTGACGGGATCGATGCCGGCCGACATGCAGGAGGCGTAGACGGTCGGGAATGCCTGCGGAAAATGGGCGCCGACCGCCTTGGTGCAATCGAGAAATGCGCCGCGCCCGGCCTGAACTTCGGCAAAGACGCCGCGCGAAACGATGTCGCGCGGTGCCAGCTCGCCGTCCGGATGGATATCCAGCATGAAGCGCTTGCCTGCCGCGTTGATGAGGTGCGCTCCGTCGCCGCGCAACGCTTCGGTTGCCAAAGGTGCGGGATCGCGGCCGATATTGATCGCCGTCGGATGGAACTGGATGAATTCCGGATCGGCGATGATGGCACCGGCGCGCGCGGCCATGCCGACGCCTTGGCCGCAGGCCTCGGTCGGATTGGTGGTGACGGAAAACAGATGGCCGACGCCGCCCGAGCAGAGCACGACGGCGCGGGCCGGAAACGACACGCGCTTCTTCGACTGGCCCGCATCGGGGCGGGCGATGACGCCTGAAATGAACCGGCCCTGGCGCACCAGTTCCTCGACGACATAGCCTTCCAGCACGCGGATCGAGGGCGTGTTGCGCACGGCCGCGATCAGGGCTTCCATGATCGCCTTGCCGGCCATGTCGCCCTTGACGCGGACGATGCGGCGCTCGGAATGGGCGGCCTCGCGCGACAGGAGAAGCTGACCCTCAAGGTCGCGATCGAATGGCACGCCATAGCCGAGCAGGTCATGGATACGGGCCGGGCCTTCGGCCACCATCATCCGCGTCATCTTTTCATCGACGATCCCCGCACCGGCAATCAGCGTATCGGCAACATGCTTGTCGACGGTATCGCCAAGCCCCATGGCAGCCGCAATGCCGCCTTGCGCCCAGGCCGACGAGGCACCATGGCCAATCGGCGCGGCCGCCAGCACGGTGACGGGACGCGGGCTGAGTTTCAGCGCGCAAAAGAGCCCGGCCAGGCCACCGCCGACGATAACGATATCGTCAATGCCGTTGAAGGACTGCGGGCGGAAATGATCAGTGAGCATGGGTGCTGTCTCCGCTCCTGCCAGACCTGTGAGGACGGCAGGGATCGCGCCTTCTGCGCGGCTTCAGGGGCGCTTGCAAATCATACAAGCAATGGTAGATTTTTTCCGTTACCAACAACACATGCGAAGGTTGAGCATGCAGCCACCGGCCGACCCCGCGCTCAGCGGATACAGCGCCGTCTTTGCCTGGCTGGCGGGCGCGGAAGGAGATACGTTCCTTGCAGCCATCGTTGTCGCCCTGCTTTCGGGCTCGATCGGCGCGTTGGGTTATTTCGGCAAGGTGATTCTGACGGCAATCCTTGCGCGCCGCGAAGACAGGAAACTGTTCCGCAACGCCACGGCTCTTTTCAAGAACGACGTCGTCATCCGCGGCCATGACTTCAAGAACAGCCACAGCGACGATGCCTTCGACATCATGGTTCAGCAGATCATCGATGGCCCGGACGACTTTAAGTTTTCCGTTCCCTCTTCGGACGATTCCGAGAGCGAGGAGATGATGAAATTCATCCACCGCATGCATCCGAACCAGGCACGGCTGATCCGCACATATATTCTCTACAGCAAGCTTCAGGGTTCCACGGCGGTGGTGCTGTCCTCCAGCCTCGCCGAATTTGACAAGCCGCGCAAGCTGCGCGCTCTGGCGAGCTACAGGGAAACGTCGCAGCTCGTCGATTATCTGGGAATAAAAGTGCTCAAGGATTTGAACCGGGACTGGTGGGAGCCCCATCCAGACCACGTTTTCGATCATATTCTTGCAGAAATGACGGCCCTCGACACCAGCCGCAAAGCGTTCGTCGATATCAAAATGAGGCTGTTGCAGCAGGCGCCCAAAAGCAGCCTGCCGGTTCAGAGCAACGGCGGTAGCGGACCCGACACGATAGACCTCCAGGACTTCATTAAAGCTGCTCATAAGATAGCAAACGCCTATCGTTCGTTCAACTCTTCAAATTGATCATGCGCTCGACAGCCAGCCTTGCGCGGCCGGCAATTGCCGGATCGACCAGGACTTCCTCCGTCATGAACAGCAGGCTGTCGAGGATCTTCGGCAGCGTGATGCGCTTCATGTGCGGACAGAGATTGCAGGGCTTGATGAAATCGACGCCGGTAATCTCGGCCTGGATGTTGGAGGCCATCGAGCATTCGGTGACGAGCAGCACGCGTGGCGGGCGCTTGTCCTTGACATAATTGATCATGCCGGCCGTCGATCCGGCGAAATCGCAGACGGCGATCACGTCCGGGTGACATTCCGGATGGCCGATGATCTCGATGGTGGGATCGGCTTCCTTGTAAGCGAGCAGTTCGGCCGCTGTGAAGCGCTCGTGCACTTCGCAATGGCCCTTCCAGGTGAGGATCTTCTTGTTGGTCTGCTTGGCGACGTTCATGGCCAGGTATTCGTCGGGGATGCACAGGACCGTGTCGCTCTCCAGGCTTTCGACCACGGCGAGCACATTGGACGAGGTGCAGCAGATATCGGTCTCGGCCTTCACATCGGCCGAGGTGTTGACGTAGGTGACGACCGGCACGCCGGGATAGCGCTGCTTCAACAGGCGCACATCCGCGCCGGTGATCGATTCCGACAACGAGCATCCGGCCCTGCCATCCGGGATCAGCACGGTCTTTTCAGGATTGAGCAGCTTGGAGGTCTCGGCCATGAAATGCACGCCGCACTGGATGATGATCTCGGCATCGACCTTGGTGGCGTCGCGGGCGAGCTGCAGGCTGTCGCCGACAATATCGGCAACGCAGTGGAAAATATCCGGCGTCTGATAGTTATGGGCGAGGATAACGGCGCCGCGCTCCTTCTTCAGCCGGTTGATGGCATGGACATAGGGCGCATAGACGGGCCATTCGAAGGCGGGCACGAACTGCTTGACGCGCTCGTAGAGATGGGCCGTCTCGCGGGCGATCTCCGGCGTGAATGTCAGGTCCGGCCGCTCCAGGATGCCGAAACGTTCGGCGGCGGTTCTGACCGCACCCGACGCTTCAAGGCTCACCGTGCTCTGTGCAATGGTCATCGTCCTGCTCCTCTTGCCGCCCCTCCGGCGGCAGACCTATTTTGCTCAAAATGAGCATAATAGGATCAAAACAAAACCGGCATCGCCGGTGCATCAGATTTAAAAGGTTTTGTGACGGTTTTCAAGAATGCCCTCCCGCTATTTCTGCGGGAGTGCACAATTCGTGCGTTCAAGCGATGGCCGGGCGGGCGACCGGCTTTTCCTGGATCGGCCAATGGACGATGGCGGCGAAAATGCCGAGCACCACGCCGAACCACCAGACCGGATCGTAGGAGCCGAAATGATCATAGAGATAGCCGCCCATCCAGACGCCGAGGAACGAGCCGACCTGGTGCGACAGAAACACGATGCCGCCGAGCAGGCCGAGATGGCGCGTGCCGAACATGATGGCGACGAGACCGTTGGTCGGCGGCACCGTCGATAGCCAGAGCAGCCCCATGACGGCGGCAAAGATGATGACCGATGCCGGCGACTGCGGCAAAAGCAGGAAGGCGGAGACGACGATCGAGCGGCCGATATAGATCCATGCCAGGAACTGGGGCTTGGAATAGCGCTGACCGATAAAACCGGCGGCCAGCGACCCGATGATATTGAAGAAACCGATGAGCGCCAGCGCAATCACCGCATAGCGCGCATCGATGCCGATATCGCCGATATAGGCCGGGAAATGCGCGGTGATGAAGGCCACCTGATAGCCGCAGACGAAGAAGCCGGTGATCAGCAGCAGGTAGCTCTTGTGACCCAGCGCTTCCTTCAGCGCCTCGCCGATCGACTGCTTGTACTGCGCTTCCTTCTGCGTGCCGGAGGATGAATTGCCGCGCAGCGGGATGGCAAACAGCGGCACGAGCAGCATCAGCGCGCTCATGTAGATCAGGCTGTCCGACCAGCCGAAGGCTGAAATCAGCCCCTGGCTCAAAGGCGCAAACAGGAACATGCCGGCAGACCCGGCGGCCGTGCAGATGCCGAAGGCCATGGAGCGTTGCTGCGGCGTGACGTTGCGGGCAAAGGCCGAGAGGAGAATGCCGAAGGAGCCGGAACCGACGCCCAGCCCGACCATGACGCCGCCGCCGATATGCAGCCAGATCGGCGCATCGGCATAAGCCATGATGATCAGGCCTGCGGCATAGACGAGGCCGGAAAAGGCCAGCACCCGCCAGGAGCCGTATTTATCGGCAATCGCCCCGAAGAAGGGCTGGCTGACGCCCCAGGCGAGATTCTGGAAGGCCATGGCGAGACCGAATGTGGTGCGGTCCCAGCCGGTATCGGCAAGCATCGGCAGCTGGAAGAAACCCATGGCCGAACGCGGCCCGAATGTCAGAACAGCGATGAGGGAGCCGGCAATGATGATCAGCCAGGGCAGACCTGGATTGGCGGTGGGCGTCCGGGTTGTGGACGCGGTGGAAACGGCGGACATTCAGCGACTCCATAGGATGGGAGTTGCAATCTACGCCGCAGCACACCGTTAAAAAAGCGAAATAAAATGACCTTGCGATCAGCCGGATTGATGGATGACCGGCAGGGCTCAGTGGCGCGTGAGGAAACGGGTGCGGCAGTGCTGTTGTCAGCGCATCGTCAACGTCGTGAAACGGCAGTGAATACCGGCAGACGAGACACGCGGTCGGACGCCACCTGGCGGATCGGACTACGCCCTGATCTTCATCGGCCACCGGTCGCTGCGCTCCGTGACGATCCGCATTCCGTCGCCGAGATGGATGGTGCCCACGGTGCGTGGCACGGCATTCCAGCCGAACAGGACGCCAGGCACGCGGCGGTCGGCCGACATGCGCTTTTCAGCGAGCCCCTGGATCGGATTGCCGCCGATGCGCTCGCCGGTCACCTGGTCCTGCGTCGTCATGATGCAGCGGGCGCAGGGCTTGACGAGATCGAAGGTGATGCCGCCGATCTCGACGCTTTCCCAGACGTCTTCTTCCCAGGGCGCGTCATTGTCGATGAGGATATTGGTGCGGAAGCGGTCCATGCCGACCGGCTCCTGCCCCTTTGCGACCAGCGTGACATTGAGATCGGCGAGCGACGCGGTGGTGGTGATCAAGACCGGAAAGCCGTCGGCAAAGCCGACGGGTGCTGCCTCGCCTGCCCATTCCTCGCCCACCAGGCGTTTCGCCCGCTCGTCCATATGCACGAGCTTGACTGCGCGGCCGAACCAGCCGGACAGCGTTTCGTTGACGCTGTCTTCAGACACGGCGGCATTGACCTCGCTATCCCAGACGCGGACATCAAGCCGTCTTGCGGGATCAAATATGACGTTTGCCGTGCGCGTGCCCAGGGTCAGATGCACGCCGCCGGTCATCGGCTTGGCCTCGACCTGCGCCAAAAGCTGCAATTCGCGTTGCGTGATAAATTTTCCATCGGGATCAACCAGCATGAAGCGCCGGTCTCCGGCCAGTCCGTCTTTTTGGACCGAAACCGAGGTCTGGGCGATGGCGCGGCCGCTTTTCAGCGGATGGATGTTGAGACCGGTCACCTTCATATCGTCACTCCCAGGCGTTTATAGTGTGATTCAAGCGTATCGCAGATTGATTCCGGCAAGCCGGACAACGCATTGTTCCGGCTAGATTTCTTCGAGCATCATGGAAAGCACCGTGCGCAGTCTTTCCTGCCGCTGCCTTGCCAGCGCGCGGCCTGCTGCCGTCTGGAAACCGTCCGTCAGCTTGAACAGTTTGGTTTCGAAATGGTCGATCGCAAAGGCCTTGTCGTCCAGAGGGCGGTTTTCCGCCAGCGGGTCCAGCGGATCATAGAGCCCGCTTCCCATCCGCCCGGCAATATAAAAGCAACGGGCAGCGCCGATCATGCCGATCGCATCCAGCCGGTCGGCATCCTGCAGGATTTTCGCCTCCAGAGTTTCCGGCGGAATATTGGCGGAAAAGCTGTGGGTGATGATCGCATGCGCGACGGCTGAGATTTCCATGGTGCGCCAGCCCAGCGCATCCAGCACCTCGAAAGCCTTTTCCGCCGCCAGCCGCGACGCCCTCTCGCGATCCGGCGCATTCTTTTCCACCGCGACGCAATCATGCAGCAGGACGGCGGCCGCGATCAGCCGCAGGTCGCCGCCCTCGGAGCCATGGATGCGCAGTGCATTCTTCCAGACCCGGATGAGATGGGCGGCATCATGCGAGCCGTCATTGCCGGAGAAGGCATGAGGCAGCAACTGTTCCGCAAGGACCTGGTAAGGCGCGAAAGCGGCGGAAAGCAAGGCAGTTTGGCTCATGTCAAATCCATGCAGAAAGACCCGTTTCCCTTGATGGCGTCAGCCAGTCTGGCCAGACTGCGCCTCGATGTCCACCGGCGTATCCTGTTGCGATGTGGCCTTGCCCGACAGGATCTTCTGGTAGAACAGCCCGATGCCGATCAGCACAGCGCCAAGGCCGATGAAGGACAGGGCGCGCAGGAAGCCTTCGAGATTGGCCATGTCGATCAGGAACACCTTCAGCACCGCCACGAAGACCAGGACCGCCGAGGCGATGCGGATGCTCTTGGCATTGAAGCGGGAGCCCAGAACCAGGAGCAGGACGCCGAGCAGCAGCCAGACGACGGAATAGGTATAGGTCTCGCCCGCCAGAAACCCCTTCCAGTCGGCAATGTTCTGGCCCTGCCAGAAACGCCGCACCGAGAGCGTCGCCCAGGCAAAGACGAGCACGGCGGCGGCAACGGCCAGAACCGTCACATAGGGCACGGGCCGCTTGCCGTTTGCATACCAGGCAAGACCGGCATAGCCCAATCCGGGCAGCAGATAGCCGATCAGCAACAGATCGAAGAACGGTATGGAACCGAGCAGTTCGCCGCTGAAATAGGGATTGAGGCCGATCAGATGGGCGCCCAGGATCGACAGGATCGACAGGACGCCGATGGCCATGCTGCCGTAGCGGAAGACCGGGCTTGGCGACTTGCGGTCGAGCGTCATCAGGATGGCGGAACCGCCTATGGCAAGCAGCGTGTAGATCGACTGTTCCCCAAGCGTCGGCACGGAACTGTCGAGCACGCCGCCGTTCATGGCATGGCGCACGAGGATGGCGACCGTCAGCAGCACGAACAGGCTGGCCAGCGCCTGCAACAGGTTGCGCACGCGCAGATCCGGCCAGCGCCGGAGCTCAAAGGCGCTGAGCACAAGCAGCAGCGCCGGAATGCCGTAGCCGGCGAGAAGTGCGTTGAAAACCGGGGTGCGGCCAAGATTGAGCGCGCCGACGATGGTCGGCTCCCAGGCGATGCGGGCAAGGACGATGACGGCGGCACCCACCATCATCCAGGGCAATGCCGGCCAAACGCGCACCCGTGTTGCCGCAACATAGGCGGCGCCCACGAGTGCGATCAGGATCGTGGTCGCAAGACCGTCCGTCAACGCATGCAGCGCAATGACGATGAGGCCGAGAGAACCGGCGACCAGGAATGCCTGCGGCAGATCGAGGCCCTCGCCCTCCGCCTTCTTGCGCGAAAACCACTCGGCGAGGCCGAGAAGGGTAAGGCCAACCGCCAGCGCAAACAGGCCATGCGGCAGATCGAATGTCAGGTTGCCGGTCATCAGCAGCGACATGCCGGTGAGCGCGATCGGCACGATGGCCGCAATCGCGGCCCAGATCGTTGCCAGCGGCGGCCGTCCGTTTCCATGCCGCTGAATGGCGAAAGCGCCGAGCGCCACGAAGACGCAGGAGAGTGCCATCGCGGCCAGCATCGCGGTGTGGCCGGAAATCGCGAAGGTCACGATATGACCGGGGATGGTCGGGTCGATATAGGTCAACAGGCCGCTCAGCGCCGTCATGCTCCAGACACCGACAATGGCAACCACGGCCGACAGGATGGCGGGATAGACGGCATAACCGCGCGATGCGCCAAGGGCTGCAAGAGCGGTCACGACAAGGCTGAACGCCACGACGGGATAACCGGAGGCGGTGGCAAGCGGGCTGATCATCGCCAGCGCCGTCAGCAGCGCGGAAATTCCGGCGGTGACCGTGACGGCGGCAAAAGGCGGCGTCATGATGCGCTCAAAGGAGAAACGCGTTTTCGCAGGCGGCTGACCGGTCTCCTCAGGCTCGTTTTCTGCGCCGTCAGCGACATGGCCGGGCCAGATGAAGGCGATACCGGCGATCATCACCAGCATGATCAGGGTCACCGGCCGGGTTTCAAACGGTGTCGACGAGGCGATATAGGCGAGCGCCCAGAGGCTCAGGCCGATATTGGCCATCGACGGCACGACGGTCCAGCGGCGGATGCGGGCGGCGAGCAGAGTGGCAGTCCAGGCGACGGCGAGAAATCCGAACAGGCTCCAGGGGCTGGGGCTTTCGGACGAGACCAGCGCCGGGGTGATCAGCGAGGCGAGCAGTCCGAGACCGGCCAGCGCCTGCCCATGCAAAAGCGACAGACCAACGGTGGCAAGCGATACGAGGGCCAGCAGCACGAAAGCCGTCACCGGCCCGATGAAACCATAAACACCATGGGCGGCGTAGCAGACGCCGAACAACGTCACCGCGCCTGCAGCCGTCAAAATACCGGGGATCATCGCGTTCTGGAACGCATCTGCGACCAGCGGCACCGCGCGGCGGCGCACGAACTCGCCGATCGCCATCAGCACCAGACCGAACACGGCTGCCATGGACAGGCGCACGGCGGGGCTCAGCAATCCGGCGTCGATGGAATATTTGACCATGAAAACGCCGCCGAGCGCCAGCGCGATACCGCCGACCCAGACGGCCCAGCGGGCGCCAAGGCGGCTTTCGAGGCTTTCCTTCTGGCGGGGCACGACCGCATCGATGGCGGTTGCTGCACGCGCACGGGCGCTGACGGGTTCGCCACGCGATGCCTTTTCGACGGCGTCCTGGCTGGGTGGCGGTCCGCCGAAAATGGCATCGCCCTTGCTGATTTCAGACATCTGCCGGGTTTGCGACCGTGTTGCCTCCAGCGGCTCTGCCACATCCTGCGGCACCTGCGGCTGAGCGGCGGCTTCAACATTCGCATCGGCGGCCGGGGCCGCATAAGCGGCGGGGGCAACCGGACGGACTGCCTCAAGCTGCGCCACCTGTTCCTTCAGCGCGGCGATCTCGCCATCCAGCCTTTCGGCAATCTTGCGTCCGTTGAGAAGCGCTGCGAGCGCTAGACCAAAAGCAACGAAAGCAATGACTTCGAGCATGTTTTCTCCCTGGCACCGGAACCGGCGCAATGCTCCCGACCATACAGCTTTTCAACCAAAGGCCAAATCGGAGACGGCTGAGCCCGGCAATCTCTTCACGGGATAATTGCCAAATTTTGATCATTTTCGGATAAATCTTTAAGAGACTGCAACCGCACCCGGCCGGCTGGACCGGTCAGAGCCTATCGCATCAGGTTTTCGATCGGGAAAATGGCGCAGGTTTCCGTGCCATGCGCCAGAAGCTTGCCATTCCTGTCCGTCAGCCGGGCTTCCGAGGTGGCGAGCGTGCGGCCGCGATGGACAATCTTGCCTTCGCAGTAAACCTCCCCCATTCCGGGCAGCAGCGGGCGCACGAGATTGACCTTGAACTCGACCGTCGTATAGGCCTCGCCCGGCTTCAGCGTCGTCATCACGGCGCAGCCGAGTGCTGAGTCCATGATCGTCGCCGCCCAGCCGCCATGCACGGTGCCGAGCGGATTGAGATGCTCGGCGGATGGCAGGCCTGTAAAGACAACCCTGCCCTCCTCGACCTCGGTCAATCCGAACTTGAGGGTCGCGGCCATCGGCGGTGCCGGGTGCACGCCCGCCAGAAGATCGCGCATCGCCTTCAGCCCGCCATCGCGCGCCACAATGTCAAGCGGCACCGTGCCGATGCCGGACACGGTCATTCCGGGGTAGAGTTCGATGCTCATGCGGTCGGAATTCCTGATGGCGGGAGCGTGGCGCCTTGCGGCTTCAAGGCCTTGAGTGCGGCCTGGACGAAACCATCGCGGGCGGCTGAAAGGCCAAGGCCGCGCGGCTCGTAGACATGGCGGTGGAGAAAGAAGGCCGTCATGCGGAAGGCGGCGGCCAGGCTGTCATAATCGGCGGCACCGCCATCGGCCAGAAAACCCGGCAGCGCCAGCATCTTGCCGGCGTAGGGCGCGCCGGCAGTGCGGCTGACGGCACGGCCGGATTTCGGCGAGACATAGATCAGGTCCTCGCGCGTGCCGGTTGCGGCACATTCGGCAAGGTCCAGCCCGAAGCCGAGATCGTTGAGGACGGCGATCTCGAAGCGGACGAACAGTTCGCCCGCGTCGCTCGGATCGTGCAGGTTTTCCAGGATGACATCGAGCGCTTCATAAAGATGCGGATGCGGATCGCGCTCGGGCAAAAGCCGCAGGAGCGCGCCCATGGCCTGGACGCCATAGACCGAGGTTGCCGCTTCCATCAGCCGGGCGGCGCGGAGCCGGACCGGCTCCATTTTGAATTCGCCGAGATGCTCGTCAAGCCGTGCGCGCCAGGTGACCTCGACCTCGTTGCCGGGCTGCAGCACCGGCTGCATCGTCCGCGACCGGCCACCGCGCACCAGCCCGAGATGGCGGCCGCGCGCACGCGTCATCACCTCGGCGACGACGGAGGTTTCCCCGTGACGCTTGACGCCGATGATGATGGCCTGATCGCTCCATTGCATGTCTTCAGTTTTACCCCTGGCGGCAGGCGAAGACAATCCGGACGAAATCCGGTTGCCGGAGGTTCCGCAACCGGACGTCCCGATGATCAAATTCCTATTTCCGCTTCATGGCCTCGGCGAGTGCCGCGCCAAACGCACCTTGCGACGGGGCCTGCGGCTTCTGCTGCTGAACCCGGGACAAGGTCTGGCGCGCCTGTGCGGCCGCCTTCGGATCGTTCTTCATCTCGCGCCCGCCTGACTCTGCGGCACCTTCCTTGCGCATGGTGAGCGCGATGCGCTTGCGGGGGATATCGACCTCGGTGACGCGCACCTGCACGACATCGCCGGCTTTCACCACCTCATGCGGGTCCTTGACGAAACGGTCGGCGAGTTGCGAGACATGCACCAGCCCGTCCTGATGCACGCCGATATCGACGAAGGCGCCGAAGGCGGCAACGTTGGTGACGGTGCCTTCGAGCAGCATGCCCGGCTTCAGATCCTTGATGTCATCGACGCCATCGGCAAAGGTGGCCGTCTTGAAGGACGGGCGCGGATCGCGGCCGGGCTTTTCGAGTTCGGCAAAAATGTCCTTGACGGTCGGCAGGCCGAAGCGCTCATCGACGAAGGTTTTCGGATCGAGGCTCTTCAGCGCGGCATTATCGCCCATGATGGCGCGCAGATCGCGGCCGCAGGCGGCAACGATCTTCTTGGCCACGCCATAGGCTTCCGGATGGACCGAGGACGCATCAAGCGGCTCCTTGCCATCGCGGATGCGCAGAAAGCCGGCGCATTGTTCGAATGTGCGGGCGCCGAGACGCGGCACTTTCATCAGTTCCTTGCGGCTGGTGAAGGCGCCGGTCGCATCGCGATGGGCGACGATGGCTTCGGCCGAGGACTTGCCGAGACCGGAGACGCGGGCCAGCAGCGGGGCGGACGCCGTATTCAGATCGACGCCCACCGCATTCACCGCATCTTCGACGACGGCTTCGAGCGAGCGGTTGAGACGGCCCTGATCGACGTCATGCTGATACTGGCCGACGCCGATCGATTTCGGCTCGATCTTCACCAGTTCGGCGAGCGGATCCTGCAGGCGGCGGGCAATCGAGACGGCACCGCGCAGGGAGACGTCAAGGCCTGGAAATTCATCGGCAGCGGCCTGCGATGCGGAATAGACCGATGCGCCCGCTTCCGAAACGATAACCTTGGTTGGCTTGGGGCCGGCCGGCAGTTGCGTCAGCATATCGGCGACCAGGCGTTCGGTCTCGCGGCTGCCGGTGCCGTTGCCGATGGCGATCAGTTCGACCTTGTGCTTGCGGATCAGGCTTGCCAGTTCGGCCTGCGTGCCGCGAATGTCGTTCTTGGGCGGGAAAGGATAGACGGTCGTGGTTTCCAGCAGCTTGCCGGTACCATCGACGACGGCCACCTTGACGCCGGTGCGGATGCCCGGATCAAGGCCCATCGTGGCGCGCGATCCGGCGGGGGCTGCAAGCAGCAGGTCCTTCAAATTGCGGGCAAAGACGTGGATCGCCTCCTCTTCGGCCCGCTCGCGCAATTCGCGCATCAGGTCGAGCGACAGCGATAGAGAGAGCTTGACGCGCCAGGTCCAGCCGATCATGTCCATCAGCCACGTATCGCCAGGCAGCGTGCCGCCGACCTTGTAGACGGCGGCGATGGTACGCTCGACGGGCTTGACCGGGGACGTATCGTCGAGATCGACAACGATATCGACGGAGAGGAATTCCTCGTTCCAGCCGCGCAGCATGGCCAGCGCGCGGTGCCCGGCCACCGTCGCCCATTTTTCCGAATGATCGAAATAATCCGAAAACTTGGCGCCGGCCTCCTGCTTGCCCTCGACAACCTTGGAGCGGATCTGCGCCACCTGGCGCATATGGGCGCGCAGCCGGCCGAGCAGATCGGCATTTTCGCTGATACCTTCGGCAATGATGTCACGGGCGCCGTCGAGCGCTGTTTTTACATCCGGCACGTCGGCGGTGATATAGGCGCCGGCGCGGTCTGCGGGTGCAATCGCGCGGTCGGCCAGGATGGCTTCGGCAAGCGGACCCAAGCCACGTTCGCGGGCAATCTCGGCCTTGGTGCGGCGCTTGGGCTTATAGGGCAGATAGATGTCTTCCAGTTCCGCCTTGGTCGTCACCCCGGCGATCTTGGCTTCCAGCTCCGCCGTCAGCTTGTCCTGGCTGCGGATCGAATCGAGGATCGAGGTCCGGCGCGCCTCGAGTTCACGCAGATAGACCAGCCGTTCGGCGAGATTGCGCAGCTGCGTATCGTCCAATCCGCCGGTCACTTCCTTGCGGTAGCGGGCGATGAAGGGAACGGTCGCACCCTCGTCCAGAAGCTCGATGGCTGCGATCGCCTGGGCGGGCGTCGCCTTGATTTCCTGGGCGATGAGGACAGCGATGGATTTTGATGGCAGGGACATGGCATTCCGTGGTTTGCGGTGATTTGGCGGGAACCATAGATGCACATGCCTTCAAGGCCAAGTGAAGGCGCAAGCCGTCGCGGGGGCGTCCACAGATGGATGGCGATGACGTGGCCGCCGGTGGCTCAGAATTCCACCGGCTCCAGCGGCGCACGGGTCTTTTCGAAGTCGCGCAAGGCCGCTTCCCGCTCGGAAATATAGTTGCGCGTAAAGGGCACCGCCTCCAGTTCGTGCGACAGCTGAATCTGGAAGATCGACAGGTTGTCGTAGAGGAAGGCCGTTTCCGACGAGGCGAGATAGAACTCCCACATGCGGAAGAACCGCTCGTCGTAAAGCCGGATCGCTTCTTCCTTGCGCGCGGTGAACCGCTCGCGCCAGGCCCGCAGCGTGTGGGCATAGTGCATCGGCAGGATCTCGATATCGCGGATAACCAGCCGCGCCTTTTCGATTGCGGGCACCACTTCCGACAGCGCCGGCATGTAGCCGCCGGGAAAGATATATTTCTCGATCCAGGGATTGGTCGCCCAGGGCTTTTCCGCCTGGCCGATCGAATGCAGCACCATCACGCCCTTGGGCGCCAAAAGGCCGGCCATCTTGGTGAAGAAATTGCCGTAATTTGCCATGCCGACATGCTCGAACATGCCGACAGAGACGATGCGGTCGAACTGCCGATCGACCATCGTGCGGTAATCCTGCAGCTCGAAGCGGACGCGGTCTTCAAGCCCGCGCTTTTGCGCCCGGACGCGCGAGACTTTCAGCTGTTCCTCGCTGAGCGTAATGCCGGTGACATTGACGCCAGAAGATTCAGCCAGATACATGCCCATGCCGCCCCAGCCGGAACCGACCTCCAGCACCGTTTGTCCGGGCTGCAGCAGGAGCTTGGCGGCGATATGGCGCTTCTTGGCCGCCTGTGCCTCGTCCAGACTGATGCCGGGCGGGTCGAAATAGGCGCAGGAATATTGCCAGTCCTGATCCAGAAACAAGTCGAACAGCTTGCCGTCGAGATCGTAATGATGGGCGACATTGTGCTTGTTGCGATTGACCGGCAGGCGGCTCTTGATCTGCTGCTCGGCCACATGCAGAAGCGCTGTTGCCGTATTGCTGATGGTGGCCGCCTTTTCCAGGCCGTTGGCCTTCACCATCGATATCAGATCGAAGATATTGCCCTCGTCGATAACGATGCGGCCTTCGACATACATTTCGCCGAAGCGCAGGCCCGGATCGCGCAGGATGGCTTTTTCGGCCTCCTCATCCAGCGTTCGCACGGTGACGGGAATGCCGGACCCGTCGCCGAGAATGGCACGTTCTCCAGACGAGAGGATGAGTGTCAGATTGCCTTTTTGAACCAGCCGGCGGAAAATTCTCAGAAATGTCGTGTTCATTCCGGACCTCGACCACAGATGCTAAAACATTCTGGTGAATGGTCACGTGCCGCCGGCCTTGGTTATGCCGGACGTTCGGAAACGAGAAGAACCGCAGCTGGAGCGCCGTCGGCGTCGTCCGGGGCACACGGGATGTGCGGCAACGCTGAAACGGTCGCCGTCCGGCTGCCGGACAGATCGTCTGGGCACCCCGGCCGGGGAGCTCTATCCATCAGAACATCCGCTAGGATAATTCCATTTTAGCATTGCGCAATAGGTGCACTGGTCCCTCAAGGATTTATTTGCTTAGCAAATCCTTCGCGGTCAAACGGCCATTACGCCCTCGCCTGCAAGCCTTTCGCGATCATGCGGACGATCAAGGTCGAGCTCTGGGCCGAGCGGCACGATCAAGGTTGGGTTGATATGGGCGATGGAGTAGTAGCCGCGCTTGATATGATCGATCCGCGCCGTCTCGCGGATGCCGGGCCATTGATAGATTTCCCGCAGGTAATTCGACAGGCTGGGATAGTCCTCCAGACGCCGCAGATTGCATTTGAAAGCGCCGTGATAGGCGGCATCGAAGCGGATCAGCGTAACGAAGAGGCGGATATCGGCTTCGGTGAAATGGGTGCCCGCAATATAGCGGTTGCTGGAAAGATGGTCTTCCAGCGTATCCAGCATGCCGAAAAGGCTGGTGACCGCTTCCTCATAGGCGCCTTGCGTCCTGGCAAAGCCTGCCCGGTAGACACCGTTGTTGACCCGGTCGTAGATCGGCGCGTTCCAGCGGTCGATGACCGGCCGCAGGCTTTGCGGATAGAAATCCTGGCTATCGCCCGTCAGATGGTTGAAGGCCGTGTTGAGGATGCGGATGATATCGGCAGACTCGTTGTTGACGATACGGCCTTGCCTGCGATCCCACAGCACCGGCACGGACACCTTGCCGGTATAGTGCGGGTCCGATGCGGTGTAGAGTTCATGCTGGTAGCGGATCTTGCCGGCGCGCGGACCGGCATCCTGCGGCTCCTGATAGGTCCAGCCGTTTTCGCCAAGTTCCGGCTCGGAGATCGACACCGCAACGATATCCTGCAGCCCTTTCAGGGCGCGCATCATCAGGGTGCGCGACGCCCAGGGGCAGATGAAGGCAACGAAGAGCTGATAGCGCCCGGCTTCAGCTGGAAGGGCCGCCTGCCCGTCCGGGCCCGGCGATCCATCGGCCGTGATCCAGCTGCGAAAGCTGGTCGGCTCGCGGTGAAAGGCGCCGTTCTTCATCTCGCTGGCGGCGACATCCCCCGTTTCCCATTTTCCATCGACCAGCTGCGGCATTGTCTCGTCCCCGTCATTGTCCCGGCAAAAGCCCGGAACTGCCGGGCTGTCACGCCCTCTGGAATCTCATGGACCTGCGAAAACGGCAAGGGTGCAGACCCGCAACAGACTGTTCGATGATTGGCACCGCCGTTCGGCCTGTCCAAAATGCTTGACGCATGATAATTATGTCGATAAATCTCGACATATGGACAATATTGACACCATCGCGGCTTTTGCAGCCCTTGCCCAGACCACGCGCTTGGATGCCTTCCGGCTGCTTGTGACCCACGAACCGGATGGACTGCCCGCCGGCGAAATCGCCCGGCAGCTGGAGGTTCCCCACAACACCATGTCCACCCATCTGGCGATCCTGCAGCGTGCCGGGCTGATCACGGCGGAACGGCAGAGCCGCTCGATCGTCTACCGCGCCAGCCTCGACAGCCTGCGCACCGTGGTGACGTTTCTCGTCAAGGATTGCTGCTCGGGCCATCCCGATCTCTGCGCACCGCTGATCGCCGACCTCGTGCCCTGCTGCGCGCCAAAGGAACAGGGCCATGCCTGACCGCTTTGCCTATCCTCTTCTTCCCCGCCCTGAACACCGCATCAACGTGTTTGACAGTCAGAAAGACGCAGCCTGAATCATGTCAGCATTCGAACGCTACCTTACGGCCTGGGTTTTCCTGTGCATCATCGCCGGCATCACGCTGGGCTACATCATGCCAGGGATGTTCCAGGCGATCGGCGCTGCTGAAATCGCCCGGGTCAACATACCGGTTGCCGTGCTGATCTGGCTGATGGTTATTCCGATGCTGTTGCGCATCGATTTTTCGGCCCTTCGCCATGTCGGACAATACTGGCGCGGCATTGGGGTCACGCTTTTCATCAACTGGGCCGTGAAGCCCTTTTCGATGGCACTTCTGGCATGGCTTTTCATCGGCTGGCTGTTGCGGCCGCTGCTACCTGAGGCGCAAATCGATTCCTATATCGCCGGCCTCATCATCCTTGCGGCAGCTCCCTGCACCGCCATGGTCTTCGTCTGGTCCAATCTGACGAGGGGGGAGCCGCATTTCACGCTGTCGCAAGTTGCCCTCAACGATGCGATCATGATCGTGGCGTTTGCACCGATCGTCGCCCTCCTGCTCGGACTATCCGCAATCACAATCCCGTGGGACACGCTTCTCTTGTCCGTCGGTCTTTACATCATCTTTCCAGTTCTGGTTGCGCAACTGATCCGCAGGCGGCTTTCAGCCAGTCCCGGATCGCTCGACCACCTCCTTGCCAAACTTCAACCCGTGTCTCTTCTCGCGCTCCTGACGACCCTGGTTTTGCTTTTCGGTTTCCAGGGGGAACAGATCATCGCACAGCCGGCGGTGATCGCGCTGCTTGCAGTGCCCATCCTGATTCAGGTCTATTTCAATTCCGGGCTGGCCTATGTGCTGAACCGCCTGGCAGGCGAAAGGCACTGCATTGCCGGCCCCTCCGCCTTGATCGGTGCATCGAACTTTTTCGAGCTCGCCGTCGCGGCCGCGATCAGCCTTTTTGGTTTCCACTCCGGCGCAGCCCTTGCCACGGTGGTCGGCGTGCTGATCGAAGTGCCGGTGATGCTGTCGGTGGTGTGGATCGTGAACCGGAGCCGGGGATGGTACGAGCGCGGTCTGCCGCTCAACAAAACGACTGACACCAGGAGTATCCAGCCATGACCGTCACCATTTACCACAATCCGGATTGCGGCACGTCGCGCAACACGCTGGCGATGATCCGCCATGCCGGGATCGAGCCTGAAGTGATCGAGTATCTGCAAAACCCGCCGGGACGGGACGAACTCAAGGCGATGATCGCGGCGGCTGGCCTTAGCGTGCGCGCTGCAATCCGCGAAAAGGGCACGCCGTTTGACGCGCTTGGGCTTTCCGATCCTGCACTCAGCGACGGCCAGCTGCTCGATGCCATGCTGGCACATCCGGTCCTTATCAACCGACCTTTCGTCATGACGCCGATGGGCACACGGCTGTGCCGCCCGTCCGAGGTCGTGCTCGACATCTTGCCCAATAGGCATCAAGGCGCCTTTGCCAAGGAAGACGGCGAACAGGTGCTCGATGCTGGGGGCAAGCGCATTGTCTGATTTTCCCGCAGCCAGCACCGACCATCTTGCCCAACCGGATATCGCGGCTTTGCGGCCGGCATTTTCCAGCCACCCGCCGCGCATCCTCATCCTCTACGGTTCCTTGCGGAGCGTGTCCTACAGCCGTCTTCTGGCGCAGGAGGCGGGCCGCCTGCTCACACATTTCGGCGCGCAGGTGGAATTTTTCAATCCGGAAGGCTTGCCCCTCCCAGACGCCGCCCCGGCCAGCCACCCGAAAGTGCAGGAATTGCGGGAGCTATCCCTGTGGTCGGAAGGTCAGGTCTGGGTGAGCCCGGAGCGGCACGGCGCCATGAGCGGCATCCTGAAGGCGCAGATTGATTGGATCCCGCTCTCGGTCGGATCCGTGCGGCCGACGCAGGGGCGCACGCTGGCGATCCTGCAGGTGAGCGGCGGTTCGCAGAGCTTCAACGCACTCAACCAGATGCGCATTCTCGGCCGCTGGATGCGGATGATCACCATCCCCAACCAGTCCTCCGTCGCCAAGGCCTACCAGGAATTCGACGCCGACGGCCGGATGAAGCCATCGCCCTATTATGACCGCGTTGTCGATGTGATGGAGGAACTGATGAAGTTCACGCTGCTAACGCGCGATGCCTCAAGCTATCTCACCGACCGCTACAGCGAACGCAAGGAAGAGGCAGGCAAACTTGAACAGCGGGTCGCGCTGAAGAGCATCTGACGAAGTGAAAAAGGCGCCGTTTCCAGCGCCTTGGTCTTACTTCGGGAATTCCAGGCCCATCTCGCGGAAACGTTCGGGGTCGTCGCCCCAGTTTTCGCGGACCTTGACGAACAGAAACAGGTGGACCGGCTGTTCGAGGATTTCGGAGAGTTCCTTGCGCGACGCCATGGAGATCGCCTTGATCGCGTCGCCGTTCTTGCCGAGCGCAATCTTCTTCTGGCTATCGCGCTCGACATAGATGACCTGCTCGATGCGCACCGAGCCGTCCTTGCGCTCTTCCCATTTCTCCGTTTCGACATGCGACGAATAGGGCAGTTCCTGATGCAGGCGCAGGAACAGCTTTTCACGGGTGATTTCGGCGGCGAGCTGGCGCATCGGCAGATCGGAAATCTGGTCTTCCGGATAGTACCAGGGACCCTCCGGCAGCTTCATGGCGAGATAGTCGAGCACGTCGTCGCAGCCGGAACCGGTCAGCGCCGAGATCATGAACGTGCGTTCGAAATCGACGAATTCGTTGGCGGCGGTCGCAAGCTTCAGCAGGTCTTCGCGTTCGACCTGGTCGATCTTGTTGAGAACCAGCATCTTCGGCTGTTCGACATGCTTCAACCCTTCAAGGATGGTTTCCGCATCGCCTTTCAGGCCGCGTTCGCTGTCGATCAGCATCATGATCGCGTCGGCATCCTTGGCGCCGCCCCAGGCGGTCGTCACCATGGCGCGGTCCAGACGGCGGCGCGGCTTGAAGATGCCGGGCGTGTCCATGAAGACGATCTGGGCGCGCTTGTGGATGGCAATGCCGCGCACGATGGCGCGGGTTGTCTGCACCTTGTGGCTGACGATCGACACCTTGGCGCCGACCAGCTTGTTGACCAGCGTCGACTTGCCGGCATTGGTGGCGCCGATCAGGGCGACGAAACCGGACCGGGTCGGGCCCTCTCCGGTGTCTACTGCTGTTGGTTCTGTTTCGCTCATCGTGTCCGTCATTTCCGATTGGGCGACCGGGCGCCGCTGAGGCGCGCAAAATCGCATTGTCCATCAAAGGATTGCCTGATCTTTCGGGAGGAACCGTGCCTCCGGACAGATCAGGCCGTCGTCGCTTTCTTCCAGACGCCTTCGCGCTCCAGAATTTTCGTGGCGGCCACCTGTTCGGCGGCGCGCTTGGACCGGTCGATGCCCGTTTCGGGGCCGATGCCGGGTATATCGACCGTCACAGTGAAGCGCGGATCGTGATCCGGGCCGGAGCGGTCGTCGATGCGGTAGCTTGGCGTCACGCCGAACTTGGCATGGGCCCATTCCTGCAATTCGGTCTTGGCATCGCGCCGCGCGCCATCGACCCGGCTTGCCCGCGACGACCAGTGCCTCTGGATGAAGCCACGGGCCGCCTCCAGCCCGCCGTCGAGATAGATCGCCGCGATCAGCGACTCTACCACATCGGCGCGCACATTGAGCATCGATTTTCCCGTGAGTTTCTTCACGTCGGCGCCGGTGCGGATGAACAGATGCAGGGACAAGGAATCAGCCACAAGCGCGCAGCTATCGGCGCTGACGAGCTGGTTGAGGCGAACCGAAAGCTCGCCTTCGTCGGCATCCTTGAAGGTATCGAACAGCAGTTCGGCAACGCAGAGCCCCAGCACGCGGTCACCCAGAAATTCCAGCCGCTCGTAGTTGGACCCCTTGGCGTTGCGGGCGCTGGAATGGGTGAGCGCCCGGTCGAGCCGTTCCTTCTGGGCAAAGCTGTAGCCGATCGTGACTTCCAGCCGCTGCCGGTCCTCTGTGTTCAGCGAACGGCCCTTGCTCATTCGACGCCCTTGAACAGGCGGTCGTAGCGCAGGTTGGCCGGCCATTTCCAGATTTCGCGGAAGGACGTGTCGTTGCCGAGCGAGAAGAAGATCATCGAGGCGCGGCCGATCAGGTTTTGCGCGGGCACGAAGCCGACGTCAAAACGGCTGTCGGCCGAATTGTCGCGGTTGTCGCCCATCATGAAATAATGGCCTGCGGGAACGATGAACTCGCGGGTATTGTCGCCGCGCGAATCGGGAAACTGGTCGAGCGTGTCGAAATTGACACCGTTATCGAGCGTCTCGCGATACACAGGCACATCGGCGCCGGTGTCATACTGATCATCGGCGCGGAACATGCCGTCCGGCACGCGCTCAACGGCCTTGTCGTTGACATAGAGAATGCTGTCGCGCACCTGGACCTTATCGCCCGGCAGGCCGATCAGGCGCTTGATATAGTCGATGTCCGGGTTCGGCGGGAAACGGAACACCACGACATCGCCGCGCTTGGGTTCGCTGGCAAAGATCCGGCCCTCGAACAGGTCGGGCGAGAACGGCAGCGAGTATTTCGAGTAGCCATAGGCGAACTTGTTGACGAAGATATAGTCGCCGACAAGCAGCGTCGGCATCATCGAGCCCGACGGGATGGTGAACGGCTGGAAAAATACCGTGCGGATCACCACGGCCAAGAGAAGCGCCTGGATGATGACCTTGACGTTTTCCCAAAGGCCGCCGGCCTGCTTCTTGTCGATATGTTCTGCCACGCGACTTGTTCCTTGATCTGGACCCGCCCGCGCTTGAAAGCCGGGCGGAGAATTGCTTGGAGTTCCGTATCCTGCCGGGTCATCCGATCGGAGGCTGCTTCACGCCTATCGCGCGCGGCGCCGTCCTTTCAAATGAACCTCAGCCCGATTATACGGTCCACGTCATCGAGACATGCTCTAAACGCTTCCTCAATCTTGAGCAACGGGCAGAGCTTCAATTATGACGAAGGCCTGCGCCAGGGGAAAATCGTCGGTGATGGTCAGGTGGATAACGCCGCGATGGCCATCCGGCAGGATTTCGGCCAGCCGCGCTGCAGCCCCGCCGGTCAATTGCATGGTCGGCTTGCCGCCCGGCAGATTGACGACGCCCATATCCTTCCAGAACACGCCCTGCGAAAGACCGGTTCCCAAGGCCTTCGAACAGGCCTCCTTGGCGGCAAAGCGTTTGGCATAGGATTCGGCGCGGTTCTTGCGGCCTTCCGACTTGCGGATCTCGACATCCGTGAAGCAACGATGGCTGAAACGCTCACCGAAGCGTTCAAGCGAACTGGCGATACGCCGGATGTCGATCAGGTCACTGCCGATGCCGATAATCATCGAAATGAAAATACCTTAAAAGAGAGGGCCACAGGCGCACCCGGTGCACCCTTTGCCAAATATTGCGGTTCAACAGCCGTCAGCGCTCAGACGTCCTCAGCGAAGGCGACGCTGCGGGCGCGCAGTTTGTTTTGACGGCGCATCTGGCGGCGCGACTGGAATAGCCGGGCGGCATAAAAGGCTGCCACATAGAAGACGGCCGCACTGACCGCCGCAAGCGGCAATGAGCCGATCAGCATCGGCTTCAAGACCGGCTCCCAAAGATGCGAAAATTCGAGATGGCGCAGCATATGCAGGATATCCTGGCCGGCCATCGCACCATTGCCCTCCGTCCCCAGCACGATCAGGCCAACCTCATAGGTGGCCGCCAGGATGAACGGGATGGTCAACGGATTGGCTAGAGCCGTGGAAATGCCGGCTGCGATCATGTTGCCGGACAGGAGATAGGCAAAGGCGAGCGCGATGAGAATGTGAAAGCCGACAAATGGCGTGGCGGAGGAGGCAGCACCGGCGGCAACGCCGACCGCGATCGAATGGGGCGAGGACGACAGGCGCAGCACGCGCATCGACAGATACCGCAGCCCGCGCGAAAAACCCTTTCGCGGCCACAGGAATTCACGGAGCTTTCCCGACCAGGTCGGCGGTTTTTTGCGTCTGAACAACATAGGCTCTGATAGACGATGCGGATATGGCTGTTCAATGGCGGCTGCGCGAAAATCGGCATTTCAAGCGCTACAGGTGCAAAAACGCCGCGCTTGCGCTGATATCGGTGGGCGCTTAGAAGCTGCGTATCAGGCGCAAAAAGACAAGCTGCTATACGCTCTTTGCATAGGTCCCGGCAGCCTACCGAAGCAGGCAGCCGGACAGGGGGCATAGATTAGAACGAGTTGCGGAACAGGCCGCGGTCGATCTGACGCTGACGGTATTCCAGGTCGATCCGGTCGAGCGAACCATTCAGATAGTTCAGTTCGCGGTCTTCGACAGACGGGACGCGCAGGGCGTTGGTGATCTTCTTCAGTTGCTTAAACATGGTAAACCTTCTTTCGTTTACCTCCCGACGCTGAAGATAGTGGACGCGGCGTGTATGCACCAGAGCTACTAAAAGGCGGCAGCCATGCACTCCGCGCATGGCCAGCCTATTTTCGCCGCAAAGAATGCACAATCAAACGGCAATTGCCGCCAAGCTATGCGCAAGAGCTGTCAATTCCGGCGAAACAGAGGCGCCGCCGGACAGTGCCGCCCTCAAACGATAGGCAAGTGCCTGCGGCCTTACTCGAACACCCGCTTGACCGTGGACACGCTTGGCAGGTCGCGAATTTGGGTGATCAGGTGGTTGAGCTGGCGCAGGTCCCAGACTTCGATATCCAGCTGGAACTCGCTAAAATCGGCCGCCACCTGCCCCATCGACAGGGTACGGATATTGATATCGCTGGTGGCGACGGCCTGGGCGATTTCGGCCAATGTGCCGGGTTCGTTGAGCGCGTTGATCTGGATGCGCGCCATGAAGCGGGTGTTGTTGGCCTCATCCAGATCCCAGCGCACATCGATCCAGCGCTCGGATTCCTCGTCGAACTTCTGCAGGCTCGGCGACTGGATCGGGTAGATGGTGATCCCCTTGTCCTTCTCCATGATCCCGACGATGCGGTCGCCGGGCACTGCGCCGGACGCGCTGAAATGCACCTCGGCATTGCCGGACAGGCCGCGGATCGGCAGGGCTTCCGGCCCCTCTCCGTCCAGGACGTCGAACATGTCCTTGGGACGGCCGGGGAGTTTGAAGACCATGCCGGCGGCGCTGCGCATGTTGAACCAGCCATCGTCGCTGGGCTTGATGGTGACACGCTCGTCCTGGTGATCGGGATAGACGGCGCGCAGCACATCGAGCGAAGACAGTTCACCACGGCCAACGGCAGCGATGGCATCCTCGATCTCCTTGTGGCCGAGCCGGTGCAGGACCGGCTTCATGCCCTCGCGGGTGAACGACTTGCCGGCGCGCTCGAACGTGCGCTCGAGAATACGGTAGCCGAGGCCGGAATATTGCTTGCGCACGGCTGCACGGGTTGCGCGCCGGATGGCGGCACGGGCCTTGCCGGTCACGACGATCTCTTCCCAGGCCGGCGGCGGCACCTGGATGCCGGAACGCACGATCTCCACCTCGTCGCCATTGTTGAGACGGGTGACCAGCGGCATGATGCGGCCATTGATCTTGGCGCCGACGCAGGTATCGCCGATATTGGTATGCACCGCATAGGCAAAATCGATCGGCGTCGCGCCACGCGGCAAAGCGATCAGCTGGCCCTTCGGCGTGAAGCAGAAGACCTGGTCCTGGAACAGTTCGAGCTTGGTGTGCTCGAGGAATTCTTCGGGATTATCCCCTTCGGCCAGCGATTCGATCGTCCGGCGCAGCCAGGAATAGGCGTTCGACTTCGGCGACAGCTTCACCTCGCCGACCGGCTCGACGCTATCCTTGTAGAGCGTGTGCGCGGCAATGCCGTATTCGGCGATCTCGTGCATCAGCCGCGTGCGGATCTGCAGCTCGATACGCTGGCGCGACGGACCGACGATGGTGGTGTGGATGGACTGGTAGTCGTTCTGCTTCGGCGTAGAGATATAATCCTTGAACCGGCCGGGAACGACGCGCCAGCGGGTGTGGACGATGCCGAGCGCCCGGTAGCAATCGGGAATATCGGCAACGATGATGCGGAAGCCCCAGACATCGGACAGCTGTTCGAAGGAGAGCGACTTCGACTGCATCTTCTTGAAGACGGAATAGGGCTTCTTCTGGCGCCCCTTGACCAGAGTGCCCGTCAGGCCCCTCGCCTGCAGCAGTTCGCCAAGCTCGTCCTCGATCTTCTTGATCAGCCCTTCATTGCGGGTCGACAGCTCTTCAAGGCGGCGGGTGACCGTCTCGAAGGCTTCGGGATTGATATGGCGGAAGGAGAGGTTTTCCAGCTCCTCGCGCATGTCCTGCATGCCCATGCGGCCAGCGAGCGGCGCATAGATATCCATCGTCTCTTCAGAAATCCGCGCGCGCTTTTCCGCCGACATATGATCGAGCGTGCGCATATTGTGCAGCCGGTCGGCGAGCTTGACGAGCAGGACGCGCACATCGTCGGAAATCGCCAGGAGCAGCTTGCGCAGGTTTTCCGCCTGCTTGGCCTTCTTGGTGACGAGATCGAGCTTCTTGATCTTGGTCAGTCCCTCGACCAGCGCGCCGATATCCTCGCCAAAAAGATCGTCGATTTCGGCGCGGGTCGCCGTCGTGTCCTCGATCGTGTCGTGCAAAAGAGCGACCGCGATGGTCGATTCATCGAGATGCATCTCGGTGAGAATGGCTGCGACTTCGAGAGGGTGGGAGATATAGGGATCGCCGCTCGCCCGCTTCTGCTGGCCATGTTTCTGCATGGCGTAAACATAGGCCTTGTTGAGAAGCGCCTCGTTCACATCGGGCTTGTATTTTTGAACGCGCTCAACGAGCTCGTATTGGCGCATCATCCGCGAGGGGCTCCAGGAGGGGTCCGGAAAAAAGAGAGGTCCGGAAAACAAAAAGTGCGCCAATCATAGGAGTGGCGCACTGCTTTGCAAATACCGGCGCCGCGCGAATTCCAAACGAAAACGCGGCATTGCATCAGAGCAGCGCGTCCGGCCGCAAGGCCAGACACCGCATTGGCTCAATAATCGTCGCTTTTTTCCGGCGGAACCAGGCCTTCGATGCCGGCCAGCAGCTCTTCTTCCGACATACGGTCGAAGGTGACGACTTCCGGCTGATCGTCTTCGCCCGACTGATCGGCAAAAACGGATGCAGCATCGCCGCTGATCATCGAAGCCGGATCGGGCTCGGGCTCATCGACTTCGACATGCTTCTGCAGCGAGTGGATCAAGTCTTCCTTCAGATCGCCCGGCGACAGCGTCTCATCGGCGATTTCGCGCAGCGCCACGACGGGGTTCTTGTCGTTGTCGCGATCGATGGTGATGGCAGCGCCCTGCGAGATCAGGCGGGCACGGTGGCTTGCCAGAAGCACAAGCTCGAAACGGTTATCGACTTTGTCGATGCAATCTTCAACGGTGACGCGGGCCATTGCCTGTCCTTTGGATCTCAAGAGCGCAACTCAAATCACGGATGCCGTTCGACAACCCGTTGCTGCGCCGATTAACAACACCGGAACCCGCCCAGCCGTCGGCTTGACGGTATGCACGGCTCCGATTTCAGGAATTAACCTGCCCGATACAATCAAACCCACATAAATTCAAGTTTTTCCTGCAATGGGGAAAAAGATATCCGGAAATCCGTGCGGAACGCGCGGCTGCGATAAAATTAAAATCCGGTAACCACGGCGCATCGATTGGCTTTGACATCTGCCGAAATGATGATTGAATATCGCTAACCCCTGATGGGCCATGGAGAAATTGACATTCGCGCCGATGCCGCCCGGCCCCGCCCATCAGAAAAAAAATCTAAACAAAGCCGGATCTCTCTTATTTCTGGCAAAAAACTGCGAGAAATAGCTATTCCAAGCGCAATTTTCTTAGACTAAAGCGAATGCTGGCTTTAGAAAGCTGGAATATGATGAAATCTTAATGTATTCGGACTGTTCTGCCGCAAGGACGTTTATACTCGCCTGGGTTGAAAACAAAAAACATTGAGACAACAAAAAGGAATTACGATGTTCGACCCACGCGAAAAAATCGCGCTCTTTATCGATGGGGCCAACTTGTACGCCGCTTCGAAAAGCCTTGGTTTCGACATTGATTATCGCAAGCTTCTCAAAGCCTTCCAGAAGCGGGGTTACCTGCTTCGGGCGTATTATTACACGGCGCTGATCGAAGACCAGGAATATTCATCAATCCGGCCATTGATCGACTGGCTAGACTATAACGGTTACAAGGTTGTGACAAAGCCGGCCAAGGAATTCACTGATTCTCTCGGCCGCCGCAAGATCAAAGGCAACATGGACATCGAATTGGCCATCGATGCGATGGAACAGTCCGAAACCGTGGATCACCTGGTGATCTTTTCCGGCGACGGCGATTTCACCACGCTGGTGGAAGCGCTGCAGCGCAAGGGCCGCAAGGTTTCCGTCGTCTCCACCATGTCGACGCAACCCCCCATGATCGCCGACGATCTGCGCCGCCAGGCCGACCATTTCATTGAGCTTGTGAGCCTGAAAGCCGAAGTCGGCCGCGACCCTTCGGAACGCCCCGTGCGGGTGACGGAGCCGGTCCACGACGAATTCCACGATTGACATCAAAAAGGACCGGCTGATCATCCAGCCGGTCCTTTTTTTTAATATGCGAATGCGGCTTGCCGCTTAGCGATCCTTCAGCAACCGGCTCTTCTGCCGGTTCCAGTCGCGTTCCTTTTCGGTCTCGCGCTTGTCGTGCAGCTTCTTGCCCTTGCCCAATGCCAGTTCCAGTTTCGCCCTGCCCTGATCGTTGAAATAGATCTTGAGCGGGATGAGCGTCATGCCGTCGCGGTTGATCGCGCTTTGCAGCCGGTGGGCTTCCCGTTTGGACAGGAGAAGCTTGCGGCGGCGGCGCGGCTCGTGGTTGAAACGGTTGGCCTGCAGATATTCCGGCAGATAGGAATTGATCAGCCACATCTCGCCACCCTCGTCGGTGGCGTAGGATTCGGCGATATTGGCTTTGCCTTCGCGCAGCGACTTGACCTCGGTGCCGGTCAAAACCAGACCGGCCTCGTAGGTATCCATGATCTCGTAATTGAAGCGGGCCTTCCGGTTCTCCGCGACAATTTTCTTGACCACACGCTGGCTGCCCTTCGGTGCCATCAGTTGATCAGCCCCGCATGAATAAGGGCCGCATCGATGGCAGCCTCGGTTGCCGGCTCCAAGGTGGACAAAAGCGGCGAACGGACGGTGCGGCTCATCTGGCGCAGGCGGTTGAGCGCGTATTTGGCGCCGCACAGGCCAGGCTCCATGAAGATCGCCTTGTGCAACGGCATCAGCTTGTCCTGGTAGTCAAGCGCAGTTGCATAATCACCGGCAAGCGTGGCTTCCTGGAACTGCGCACACAGGCGCGGCGCCACATTGGCGGTGACCGAGATGCAGCCGACGCCGCCATGGGCGTTGAAACCGAGCGCGGTCGCGTCCTCGCCGGACAGTTGTACGAAGCCTGCGCCGCAGGACAGGCGCTGCTCGGAGACGCGCTCGATCTTGCCGGTCGCATCCTTGACGCCGATAATCGACGGATACGCCTTGTGCAGGGCGGCCATCGTCTCGACGCTCATATCCACAACCGACCGGCCGGGGATATTATAGATGACAACAGGCAGCTTGATGCTTTCGGCGACAGCGGCAAAATGGGCGAACAGCCCCTTCTGGGTCGGCTTGTTATAATAGGGCGTCACCACCAGAACGGCGTCTGCGCCGGCTTTTTCGGCATGCTGCGCCAATTCGACAGCCTCTGTCGTGTTGTTGGAGCCGGCGCCGGCGATCACCGGCACGCGCTTGGCCGCCGTCTCGATGCACAGTTCCACCACACGTTTATGCTCGGCATGGGACAAAGTCGGCGATTCACCGGTCGTGCCGACCGGCACCAGACCGTGACTGCCTTCGCTGATCTGCCATTCGACATGCGCGGCAAAGCTATCCGTATCCACAGCGCCGGAGGCGGTGAACGGGGTGACGAGTGCGGGAATGGATCCCTTGAACATGCACGACTCCTGACGGCCCGGGAGCTTGAAACCAACCCACGCTTTAGCCGCATTTCATGGTTAGAAAACTGGCGCACCTTAATCATGTGCAATGCCTGCGGCAAGCTCTCTATCGCGCCATTCGTTGCCGGTTCCCGTCTATTGCGCCGGTTTGAGCGGCAGTTTCGCGCTTTTCAGGGCCGGTCCATGGGCCAGAATGGACGCGCCGATATTTATGGGATTGAATGAAAACCGGTAACCTTTCGTTAGCAATTGCATCGCCAAATGAGAGACTGTCAGGGGCAAGCGTGGGGTTCTGGATGCGTGGGCAAATGTTACGCCGCATGATTGCGACGCTCAGCGCGTCGGCCGTGCTGTTCTCGGCCATTTCCGCTTCAGCGCAGGGCCTTCAGGTACCCTTGCCCCGGTCGAAGCCGCAGGCACTGGTAGGGCAAACGCTGGTGAAGACCGGACGGGCACCCTCCTCCGGTGTTGCAAGTTCCGAGGTTACCGGCTCCATCATCTCTGCCACCGCCGCGATCCCGGTCAATTCGAACCTGAAAACCGGCCTTGACGCGCTCTCCAACCGGGATGCGGCAAAAGCCATTCTTGCGCGCGACGCCATGGCCAAGGGCACGCTCGACCGGCATATCCTGACCTGGGCGATTGCCACGTCCGGTCAAAAGGGCGTTCCGTCCTATGAGATCGCCGCCGCGCAGCAGGAATTGAAGGGCTGGCCGGGGCTGAGCGCATTGCGTGCCAATTCCGAACGCGCCATGTACCGCGAAAATCCGGCGCCCGCCGATATTCTCTCCGCGTTCGGCACGACGCGGCCGGAAACGCCGGATGGCACGATTATTCTGGCGCGGGCTCTGCAGGAGACCGGCGAGCGCAATGCGGCAGCAAAATTGTTGCGCGGCCTCTGGCTGAAAGATGCGCTCGACACCGATACCGAGACCAAGGTCCTGGCGGAATTTCCAAGCCTTCTGACGGCAGGCGACCACAAGCAGCGCATGGAAATGCTGCTCTATCGCGGCCGCCTCGACCAGGCCAGCCGTTTCAGCGATCTCGGCAAGGCGCAATCTTTGTACCGCGCCTGGATCGCCGTTGCCAAGAAGGCTGCAAATGCGGAGGCTTTGATTGCGGCTGTCGACCGTTCATGGGCCAATGAGCCGGCCTATCTGTTCATCCGGGTCGAATATCTGCGCAAGCAGCAGAAATACGAGGAAGCGGCCAAGCTTCTGGCTGGGCTTTCGAAAGACAAGGATGCGCTGGTCAATCCGGGCGAATGGTGGGTGGAACAGCGGATCATCAGCCGGGGGCTGCTCGACCAGGGCAAATTCAAGGCCGCCTATGCGATCGCGGCAAACCATTCCGCCGTCAATCCGGCCGATATTGTCGATGCCGAATTCCATGCCGGCTGGTATGCTCTGCGGGGTCTGAAGGACGCGCCAACCGCCGCGCAGCACTTCCAACGCATCCTGCAGGCCTCCAACCGGCCGATTTCGGTTTCGCGCGCCTGGTATTGGCTGGGGCGCGCTGCCGAAGCCGGCGCTCCCGGCGATGCACAGGATTATTTTGCCAAGGCAGCAACGCTTCCCGGCACCTTTTACGGGCAGCTTGCCGCAGCGAAGCTCGGGCGCAAGGGGCTGAATGTCACCTATCCATCGCCGTCAAGCGACGATCGCGCCCGGTTCGAGGGCCGCGAGGCGGTGCAGGCGATCGCACGGCTAGAGGCGGCGGGGCATGGCTGGCGGGCTGACAATCTCTACCGGGCGCTGGCCGACGAGCTGACGAGCCCGGGAGAACTCGCCATTCTTTCGGCGCGCGCGGAAAAAGCCGGTGGCCATCAACTGTCGCTGCAGATCGGCAAGATTGCCTTCGGCCGCGGCATCGACGTTGCGGCCCTTGCCTTCCCGATCGGCGTCATTCCGGCCAATGCCAATATCAGCGGTGCGGGCAAGGCACTCGCCTATGCCATCGCCCGCCAGGAAAGCGCGTTCAATCCGGCGGCGATCTCGCCGGCCAATGCGCGCGGACTATTGCAGATCCTGCCGGGAACGGCCAAGGGTGTTGCCGGGCGGCACGGCCTTGCCTATTCCCAGGAACGCCTGACGACCGACACCGCCTATAATGCCACGCTCGGCGCGCATTATCTCGGAGAACAGATCGACGATTTCGGCGGCTCCTACATTCTGACCTTCATCGCCTATAATGCCGGTCCCCGCCGCGTGCCGGACTGGATCAACCGCTATGGCGACCCGCGCGGCAAATCGATCGACGACGTCGTCGATTGGATCGAGCGCATTCCCTTTGCCGAAACCCGCAACTATGTGCAGCGGGTCATGGAGAATTATCAGGTCTACAAATCAAGGCTCGGACAAACTGCCGATATCGTCCAGGATCTGCGCGTAGGGCGTTAGCAGGCTGCTGACAAACCCTGTTGACGCTTGTTTGACGAGAGCGATACCCCACTCTCCGTCATCCTCGCCCTTGTGGCGGGGATCCAGCGACCCGACGTCCGTCGGGTCAAAAGACTCTTTCAGCTCAAGGACTTGAGCTGGCTGAATCCCCACCACAAGCCCTCGGGTTAAACCCGAGGGGGGATGAGGGGATTTTGCAGCTCGCGCAATTTCCCAAATGGACTGCAAAATTCCGGGAATATGCTTTGTCAGCATCCTGTTAGAGCACTCAAGCTGGGACAGCCCTGAACAGCATAAAGCACAAAGTCCGCCGTCCCTCTTTCAGGTCCGGCGTTAGCCGCTATGCTTCTCCCCATATGTGCGAAGGGAGACATCGTGACGAACGGGATCAGCTTTCAGGAACACCGGTTTTCATCCAGCGACGGATTGCAGCTTTATGCGCGCGATTATGGCCGTGCCGATCCGCAAACGGCGGCATCGCTGCCCGTCGTTTGCCTGCCGGGCCTCAGCCGTAACAGCCGTGATTTTCATCGTCTGGCAATGCAGCTTTCAACCCATCCGCAGCGCCCACGCCGCGTCATCGCGCTGGATTATCGCGGGCGCGGGTTTTCGGACTGGGACACGGACAAAAGCCGGTACCAGCTTCCCGTGGAGGCGCAAGATGTCCTCAGCGCCTGCGAAAATCTTGGTATTGCAAAGGCAATCTTCATCGGCACGTCCCGCGGCGGCCTGATCCTGCATTTTCTTGCCGCCATGCGGCCCGCCCTGCTTACAGGCATCGTGCTCAACGACATCGGACCCGTCATCGAAATCGCCGGATTGCTGCAGATCCGGCACTATCTGCAGGCGCAGCAGCCGTTGCAATCCTTTGAACAGGCGATCGAAAGCCTGAAAAGGACGCATGGTGCGGCCTTCCCTGCCCTTGATGATGACGACTGGGCAGATATGGCGCAGGCGATTTTCCGGGAGAAAGACGGTGTCATCACCGCCGATTTCGATCCGGCCCTCATCGAGCCGTTGAAGGGCATCGACGCAGACACTCAAGTGCCCGATCTCTGGACGCTTTACCAAGGCTTTCAGACAATGCCGCTGATGGTGATCAGGGGTGAAAATTCGAACATCCTGTCAGAAGCCACCGTCTTAGAGATGGGAAAACGGCATCCGGGCCTGAAAGTGGTCACCGCTGCGGGCCAAGGACATGCACCGCTGCTACACCGGCCGGATCTGCTGACGAACATGACCGCATTCATCGACGGGATTGCCTAAGAGCACCGCCCTATAGACTGCTTCAAACTCTAGACTCAATGGCAAAACGCAAAAAAGCCCGGTCTTTCGACCGGGCTTTCCATCACTGATATAAAAATCAGAGATTAGAAGTCGCGCTGCAGACGAACGAAACCTCTCCACTGGCTGTCCGAAGCACCGGTCAGGCCATTGCCAGCTTCGTCAGCGTCTGTGTAGCTAACAGTTGCGAGCGAACGGAGGCCTTCAGTGATCTGGTAGCCAGCCGTCAGGCCAACGCGCCATGCATCAACGTTTACGAAGTCAACATCGCCGAAGTACTGAGCCGACGGGGTGATGAAGAGCTTGTCAGTAGCCTGGATCTTGTATTCAGCATAAGCCGACCACTCGGAAACGTCCCAGTAGTAGTTGGCGTCTGTTGCGTAGATACCAGCGATGCCGAGCGTGCCCGGGCCGATGTCAGCAGTGACGATCGCACGGAATGCAGCTTCTTCAGCGTTGAAGTCGTAGCTGCCGATGATCGTAGCCTTAACGCCACCGAGGCTGAAGCCGATGAGACCGCCAGCGCCGATATCGTCGTTGCCGTTGTCGCCTGTACCAAAGAGGGCAGTTGCGCCTTCGAGTTCTTCAACAGCAACACCAACCTGGAACGTGCCACCATCGTAGGTGTAACGAATACCGTTGAGCGATGTGTCGTTCGAGGACAGAACGTCAGCTTCGCCGTTCAGATCGGCGTCCCACCATGTGTAGTAGTTACCAACGTCGAAGCCAGCAATGCTGATCCAGGCTGCGTCGAGGTAAACGCCATCATCCTGCTCGGCATTGATAACGATAGCCGAAGAAAGCGCACCATATTCAGTGTCGTTCTTGGCTTCGAATACCAGCTGACCGCGGGTGAAGGCATTCAGGTCCGTGCTGTCATCGCTGAAGCCGTTTTCCTTGTATTCCAACTGTGTACGGACATAACCGCTGATCTTCAGGCAGGTTTCCGTGCCCGGGATGTAGAAGTAGCCTGTGCCGAATGCGTCGCAAACGCGAACGTATTCCAAAGGCTCCGGCTCAGCAGCTACGATTGCGTCAGCTGCCTGGGCGCCGGATACTGCTGCGAGAGCTGCAGCGGAGCCGAGAAGAAGGCTCTTGATGTTCATTTCTGACCTCCAGTCAGAAATGCCTCGTCCCAGCGCGTTTGGCCTTCCCTCCACAACCCCGACCAGTTCCGGGAAGGCCAAACGCTCGCCGACTTTGCGCGCTTATTTATGCCGCTCTAATATCGGGACGCAGACATCCAGATCGTGAGAGGCAAGGTGTGCATATCTCATGGTCATCTGAAGAGTTTGGTGACCGAGCCACATCTGGACACGGCGGATGTCAATGCCGCCTCGTACCAGTCTCGAAGCGCAGGTGTGGCGAAGCACGTGAGGAACAACGTCGTTATCGGTCGCCAAGCCCACTTCCATCTTTGCTTGGTTCCATACAGCACGGAATTGCTGCTGATCGATCGTGACGAAGGGACCGATCTGTTGGGGGCGCCGAGCGACTGACAAGGCGGCGCGCGACGTCAAAGGAACTGACCGGCTTCTACCGGACTTAGTGACCCAGAATGTCACGCGATCATCATTAATATCGTTCCACCGCAAGCTGATCGCCTCACCCAGGCGCGCGCCCGTGTCAACCAGGAAGACACAAAAGCGATGATAGTGTTCAGAATGGCGCTCGATCGCGGCAAAAAGCCGATCCTCCTCGTCATATTCGAGAAAGCGGATACGGCCAGATTTCTCTTTTTGCCGCCTAAACTCGGGTAAACTGTGGATCTCTCCCATTTTAAACGCCTTCCGCAACAGCTTGCTCAGTGCAGCCATCTTCCGATTGATGGTGGCATTACTGTTGCCGCGTTTGCGAAGTGAGGCGATCAGGCTATCGAGCATTTCGTCAGTGAATACCGAGAACTCAGGCGTAACCAGCAGAGTGTGGAGTTCATATATAAAGGCCGTCACATTATATTTGTGAGAACCTGGCTCCCAGAGCAGATCTCCGTACCGCTCGAAGAGCAGCTTGAGAGATACGCTTTCTACCGGTTTGGCGAGGCGGCCGACAGCGAATTGGTAATGGAGACTGTAGGCTCCGATACCTGCGCTTCCAAAGTCGGCGTTGCCGCCTGCTTTGTCTCGATCTCGGCTCAATGAACATCCTCCAAGGAGGAGACAATTCAAAGACTGCCGCGATCTGTATTCAATTCACAACCTGCATCGAACGGATCGTCAAACGCTGCACCGTCAACAACAGTTACCTAAAAGCAACAGCCCGCAACCCCTGAAAGAGGTTGCGGGCAATTTGCAATCCGATCAGATGATCAGATTAGAAGTCGCGCTGCAGACGGACGAAGCCGGTCCACTTGCTGTCTTTGCCGTTGGTCAGGCTGGTGTTCGCGTCATCAGCGTCTGTGTAGTTAACAGTCGCCAGTGTGCGAAGACCTTCAGTGATCTGGTAGCCGGCAGTTACGCCAACACGCCATGCATCAACACTGCGGAAATCGACATCGCCGAAGTACTGAGCAGCCGGGGTGATGAAGAGCTTTTCAGTGGCCTGGATCTTGTATTCAACAGCAACGGTCCACTCGGAAACATCCCAGTAGTAGTTGGCGTCTGTTGCGTAGATACCAGCGATGCCGAGCGTGCCCGGGCCGATGTCAGCAGTCAAGAGCGCACGGAATGCAGCTTCTTCGACGTTGAAGTCGTAGCTGCCGATGATCGTAGCCTTAACGCCACCGAGGCTGAAGCCGATGAGACCGCCAGCGCCGACGTCATCATTGCCGCTGCCGTCTGTCGGGAAGAGGATGCTTGCGTCTTCGAGCTCTTCAACAGCAGCACCAATCTGGAACGTGCCACCATCGTAGGTGTAACGAATACCGTTAAGCGACGTGTCGTTCGAGGACAGCGAGTCAGTTTCGCCCGAGAGATCGGTATCCCACCATGTGTAGTAGTTACCAACGTCGAAGCCAGCGATGCTGATCCAGCCTGCGTCGAGGTAAACGCCGTTGTCCTGCTCAGCGTTGATAACGATAGCCGAGGAAAGTGCACCGAATTCAGTGTCGTTCTTCGCTTCGAATACCAGCTGACCGCGGGTGAAGGCGTTCAGGTCGGTACCGTCATCGCCGAAATCATTTTCACCGTAGTTCAACTGCGTACGGACATAACCGCTAATCTTCAGGCAGGTTTCCGTGCCCGGGATGTAGAAGTAGCCTGTGCCGAATGCGTCGCAAACGCGAACGTATTCCAAAGGTTCCGGCTCAGCAGCTACGATTGCGTCAGCTGCCTGGGCGCCGGATACTGCTGCGAGAGCTGCAGCGGAGCCGAGAAGAAGGCTCTTGATGTTCATTTCTGACCTCCAGTCAAAAGTTTCAAACAGGTCTGGGTATTATACTGAAGGACAGTATTCCCTGCCCCATCCCCAACATTTAAGAAGTCGGACGATCAACCGCCCTTGCTTCCGGAGTTGAAAATACAAGACGGGGCCGCTGGCGCAATCACCAACTTGTCAGTTCGCTCTGTTTGGTACGCCCTTCCCCCTGCGCTGTTGCTGAAACGACACAAAATGGCCTCAAGCGGGGGGAAGTTATTAACAAGACCTTAAGAAAACCCTTTGTTCATCGGGGGTTAGCCGCACTCCTGACGCTGCAACGCGTTTCATAACGGGGCAAAAATGGGGCGAAACCGCGCTGCGCTAACGGATTCGCATCACCGCGAAGCAAGCGTCGAGAGGACGTGAACGGCAATCCGCAGGAGGCAAGACACAAAATCACGATCCGATTTGCCGCAAGGGCGGCGCGATTCTGAGAATCACGGGAGCGAATTGCCCCGGTTGCGATTCGTGCAAGGCTCGGGTGAACGGCCAAAACTGTGAGTGCCTCACTGGATTGCGCACTCCATCTTTCGCGCCAGCGCGCTCGATCGCCATTTCGGACGAATATCTAGAAAGGGATACAATAGAGCTCTGAGGGTCTCGGCTGATTTTGATAACGGGACTGGTGGCGGCGAGACCGGTGCACCGTCACAACGCAATTGGACATCATGCAAACCGGAGCAGCATCTCTCGTCTCACGCAACGTGATCATGCGCGGGAATCAAACGGGAGGAAAAGCAGCGAGGTGTCTAGTGACTACAAAAGCGACAATATGCGGCTTGAGGCTGATGCTCGGCGCGGCAATCGACAGAGCAGCGGGTGCGATGGAGAATCTCGATGGTAAGGTCTGATGGCGGAGAAGATGGGATTCGAACCCACGATACCCTTCCGGGTATACTCCCTTAGCAGGGGAGCGCCTTCGACCACTCGGCCACCTCTCCGTTAGCGCCTGACTAGAGTCAGGAGCCTTTCATTGCAAGGGGTTTTTGCGGTTTCCCGCGACAAAGTTGATTTTCCACGGTCCTTGCCGCTGTGCGGTGCCACGCAATCGGGCCAGCTTTGTGGCGATCTGGATGTGTCTGGACGTCCTTCTCCTCGTTTCAGGCAAGGGCGGCGTCACCTGCGCCCACTAAGGGTGGCCAGGCTTATTTTCTATGACGACGTCCCGATGAACTGTGCCGATTGCCCTTCAAGGGGCGTTTAAGCTAATGCATGTCCTTAAAGAGGGTTCGCCGCGCTTTGCGCAGCGGCCGGCATCAACAGGGTCTGGACACGCATCATGAGCAACGAGAGCAAACCGGCAACACAGGTGACGATCGAGAAACTTCGCAATGGGCGCTGGGGGTTCGTTCTCAAGCGCGGTCCCGTTGTCTATCCCGCCCAGGGACAGTTCGCCAGCCAGATGGAGGCCGTTGCTGCCGGGCAGGCGGTGCTCAAGTCGCTTGAGAAGAAGCGATAGGCGGGATCGATACGCTGGATATAGAAAAGGCCGGACCAGTTTTGCCAGTCCGGCCTTTTTGTTTTGTTTCTCACGTAATCGGGCGTCAGCTCTTTTTCGCCAGACGGTCGATCGCATTCTGGGTGGCAGCGCCGAAATCGCCGTCCAGCGGGCCGCTATAAAGGCCGCGATCCTTGAGCAGGGCCTGGATTTCCTTGCGGAAGGCGGGCGTGAAATTGTCCGGGGATGTTTTCAGCTCTTCAAGCTTGGACGGATCACCGCCCTCGACGCTGGCCGCAGCCCAGCGCACGGCCTCTTTCGGATCGGCCCTGGTGCCCAGCCCCCAGTCATAGAGACGGCTCAGATTGCCCATCGCATAGGCGCTGCCGGCATTGGAGGCCATTTCATACCAGTTGCGCGCCTGCGCATAATCCTGCGGCACGGCCTTGCCGTCATCATAGAACCAGCCGAGCAGCGCCATGGAATAGGCGTCCCCGACATTGGCGGCCTTTTCATACCAGAGCTTTGCCTGCGTATAATCCTGCGGCGTGCCGAGGCCGTTCTGATAGGCCCAGCCGAGCGAGGACATCGCATTGGCGTCGCCGCCTTCGGCAGCTTTTTGGTACCAGGAGAGCGACTGGTCGAGGTCCTTGGCGACGCCGTTGCCCTCGCGGTAGAACCAGCCGAGCGTCGCCATGGCATTGGCGTAGCCCTGGTTGGCCGAAAGCTGGTACCATTTCAAGGATTCCGCGTAATCCTGCGGGATGCTGCCATAACCATCCCGGTAGAGCCAGCCGAGCGATGCCTGCGCATAGGAATTGCCATTGTTGGCGGCGTGCTCGAACATGTCCTTGCCCTTCTCGACATCGACGGGGCCGTCGGTGCCGTAGATCGAGAACCAGGCGAGGTTTGTCAGCCCATACATATTGCCGCCGTCGGCCGCCTTTTGATAATTGCTGCGGGCATCGACATAGTTGCGGCCAGCGTCCTGCGCACGTCCGAGCATATTGACCAGCATCATGTCGTCGGGGTTTTCGTTGACGGCCTGGGCGCAGGCCGTGAGGGCACGCGCCGAATCGATCTTGAGGAAATTGACGCCAAGGAAGCCCGGCATCGATTGCGGTTCGCCGGCGAGCAGGTAGCAGTCCCGCGAGGCCTGGGTGTCCTTGCCGGTCTGGGAGATGTTCAAGCCCTTCTTCGGCTCCAGCGCTGCAATCTGGGTTTCCGCGTCAGCCCTGTGTTTGCTGCCGGGGTAACGCTCGACGAAACGGGTCAGCGCCGCGCCGTCGGTCGATTGCTTCAGCGCTTCCCAGGCGATCTCATCCGGCGTCACGGTGGTCTGGGCGGCCTCTTCGAGCAGCTTCAGCTTCTTTTCGGCCAGCATCTTATAGACCGGATCGGCGCCGTGCTTGGCGAGAAACACCTGGATCAGGTCCTTGTCGGCGAGATCGCGGATGTTCTGCCAGTCGGCAGCCGCAGCAGACTGGCCGTTCGGCGAGACTTCCTGCGTGTTGCCGTTGTTGGTGATATTGATGTTGACCTCTTTGATATTGAGGAAGATCTGCGCGCCGCCGAGCGAACCGTAGACAAAGGGCTCCTGCTCGCGATTGGTGGCTGTCACCACGTCATCGCGGACCTTGCCGAGCGCGATGCGCACATCGACGCCCGGTTCCGTCAGATATTTCGACAGCGCCGTGGCAAACGGGCTGTTTTTGCCCTCGCCGTCCATCGCAACCGTACCGGCCTTCGAGGCGAAGGCGACCAGAAGGTCGGCCGATTCGGGCTCGACGCGGGCGAGCCCGCGGCTGACGGCGCGGGTGGAGATCGAGCGGCTCATCGATTGCTCGAACGGATTGTTGCGGCAGGCATCGAGGATGACCAGCTTCAGCCGCGTTGCCCCTTCCAGCGAGCGCTGTACGCGGTCGAGCGGGATTGCCTCGTCTTCTACATCCTTGTCAGTCTTCAGGCTGACATCGACGGGCAGGAGGAAATTCTCGCCATTCATCTCCATGCCATGGCCGGAATAATAGATGATGGCGACGTCGGCACCGGCAGCGGTGTCTTCGAAATCGCGCAGCGCCCGGACCATCGAGGCCCGGTCGAGATCGTGGACGGCCGTAACCGTATCGAAACCGGCATCCTCGAACGAGGTCTTCATCAGCTCGACATCATTGGCCGGATTGTTCAGCTGCGATGTGGCCTCGTATTTCTCGTTGCCGATCAACAGGGCGACGCGCTTTGCCGCCTGCGCGGAGCCGGCGTGAAACGCGATGACGCTGAGTGCCAGAACGAAGACCGGCAGCCAGCCATGGAGATGACGCTTGAACATGTTTTTCCCCTCCGCGCTTGCGCCGCCTGCCGGGTGTCATGCACCCATGCAGCCTGCGCACGCACGATCCCTGTTTCGCCCGGCATTTTGCTGCCGGCGCGCTTTGCATGAAAGTATTACGTATGGGCGGGTGGGTTTCAATGTGCGGCTTCAGGCTTTTTTAAGCAAAAGTGAAGACAGGGCCGCAGAAGCCGCAAGCTCAGTGCAAGGATGAGGCTTGAAACTGCTACCATGGCTGCACGCGCGGCCACCAACACGGGCGCGCGCCGCCTCAAGAGTTGCATTCTCAAGCAGAAACAGCGCACTGCTGCAGAATTTCCGGAGTTTTTCGATGTCGATGGTGATGCATCTCGCTGAGGCAAAGCCGGGCCAGCTGACCACCAGCTACAAACACTATTATATCGAGCGGCCCTGCCGGATCCTCGTGGTCGGGCAGCATCTGAAGACGAAGACGAAATATCAGTGCCTGCTGCGGCATATTTCGATTGGCGGTGCGATGGTGGATTTCAACGCGCATATCCTGCTGCCGGCGCATTTCTTCCTGCAGATCGACGGTTTCCAGGAAGAGATCGGCTGCTCGCAGGTCCACCGGCACCACAGCGAGCTCGGCGTGCGCTTCAACATGCAGCTGGCGCCGGAGTTTCTCAGCCGCCTCATCCGGATGAATTTTACCAGCGGGCTGATCTGAAAACCGGCAGCCTGCCGCGCCAAGTCCTCTTCTAATTTCGCCATCCGGCAATCCAGACAGGGTTTATTGCCGTAGCAAGACTGAAAGAGGGCCAAACATCATGAAAACTATCCTGATCGCCTATGCCGGAACGCTTGTCTCGTTGCTCACTGCCGATGCCATCTGGCTCGGGCTGGTGGCCAGGACGTTTTACCGCGACCAGCTCGGCGAGATGATGCTGCCATCGCCGAATTTCGCCATTGCCGCCATCTTCTATGTGTTTTTCGCGATGGCCATCGTTCTCCTGGCTGTCATGCCGGGTGTCAAAGCGGGCTCTCTTTTGACCGCGCTCGGATATGGCGCGGTTCTGGGGCTTGCTGCCTATGGTACCTATGACATCACCAATCTGGCGACGCTGAAGGGATGGCCACCGATCGTCAGCGTGGTCGATATGGCCTGGGGCACCTTCGTCACCGCATTTGCCGCCAGCTGTGGCCTGCTCGCCTGCCGCTATTTTGCCGGTGCTGCATCCTGAGTGCGGCATCCTGATATGCGGCACGCTCCCGGCAGAATGCGTGAATTGGCGTCTTATTAAATTTTTAAGGAATGTTTTCAAAGGATTGCAATATTCCTGAACGATCCTGCATCTATCGCACTGCGCCATACTGAGGAGGGCAAGCGCGGTGACTGTAACGATGCGGCGGCTGTGGATTGAACCGCACGGCCAGATCGCACTCGAGGGAGTGATGATGCAGAATTCGACAATGTATTCCGTGGTCAGTTCCAAACTGTACGAGCAGCGCTTCGAACGGTTTGTGATCGGGCAGGCCGGCACATTGATGTCGGTCAAACCGGGCCTCGGCGGTGTCTCGACCCGGACCTGCAGGATGACCGAGATTTCGCGCGGCGGCGCCAGTTTCGTAGTCAACACGACGATCGGCCTGCCGCAGCATTATTACCTGACCATTGTCGGCTCTAAGAAGCGAATCGGTTGCGCCGAGGTTTACCGCCGCGACAACCGGATCCAGGTGCATTTCATCAAGCCGATCGACGAGGCCTTCCTGCATCAGATCGTCCGGCACGAATTCTTCACCGGTGGCGAACCGAAAAAACACTGAGCCCTGCCCTTGTGACAGGGAAACGATGAGAAGGTTCCTTTCGCACAGGTATCGCCAGTGGATGCTGTTTGCATGGCGCGGAAAGATCGCTAGTCTTTGCGGCGATTTCATTCATTGACAGGCGCCGCATGTCCGCTTTTTCCAGATTTACCCCGCTGATTGCCTCTCTCCCCTCCACCATTCCCTTCGTCGGCCCTGAGGCCATCGAGCGCCAGCGCAACCGGCCGATTGCGGCGCGCATCGGCGCCAATGAGAGCGGTTTTGGGCCGGCTCCTTCAGTTTTGAAGGCAATGACGGCCGCCGCTTCCGGGGTCTGGCAATATAATGATCCGGAAAATTTCGGGCTGAAGGCGGCGCTGGCCGGCCATCTCGGCATCGCGGCTGAGAATATCGCCATTGGCGAAGGCATTGACGGGCTGCTCGGGCAGATCGTTCGCATGGTGATCGAACCCGGCATGCCGGTCGTCACTTCGCTTGGCGGCTATCCGACCTTCAATTTTCATGTGGCGGGGCATGGCGGGCGGCTGGTGACGGTTCCCTATGTGGACGACCGCGAAGATCTTGACGGGTTGCTGGCTGCGGTCAAACGCGAAAATGCGCCGCTCGTCTATTTCGCCAATCCGGACAATCCGATGGGAAGCTGGTGGGATGCAGACAGCGTCATCGCCTTTGCGCGGGCCCTGCCGGACACCTGCCTTCTCATCCTTGACGAGGCCTATGGCGAGACCGCCCCTGCGGGCACCATTCCCTCGATCGCGTCACTGATCGAGATGCCGAACGTGATCCGCACCCGGACTTTTTCGAAAGCCTATGGTCTGGCGGGTGCGCGGGTCGGCTATGTCATCAGCACGGCGGGAACGGCCCAGGCCTTCGACAAGATCCGCAACCATTTCGGCATGAACAGGATCGGCACCGCTGCAGCGGTCGCAGCGCTGGCGGATACGGATTATCTGGCTGGGGTTCTGGAAAGGATTGCCGCCTCGCGCAGCAGGATCGCTGAAATCGCTGCTCGCAATGGGCTCAAGCCCCTGCCTTCAGCCACGAATTTCGTGACCATCGATTGCGGCAAGGATGCCGTCTTTGCCCGCGCGATCGTTGACGGGTTGATGGCCGACCACGGCATTTTCATCCGCATGCCGGGTGTTGCGCCCTTGAACCGTTGTATCCGGATCAGCACCGGACCGGAGGCGGAGATGGCGCTTCTGGAAGAAGCCCTGCCGCACGTGCTGGAAAAGCTCGGCAGGCAGTAGAGCAACGCCTCATCTTCGGAGGTCTTGGCCCTACCGCCTGTCGTTGATGCGGTGATGTCTCAATGCATTGTCATCCATTCGCGGGCGGCGCGCAGGGCCGTGGCGAGATCGGTCTTGCTCATGGTCATCGTCAGGTCGGCGCGCAGCGCTGCTGCCCGATCCGAGCCCTTGATGGCGGCGATGTTCAGCCACTTGTGCGCGGCGATGAGATCGACATCGCAGCCACGTCCGGTTGCATACATCAAACCCATTTCGCAAAAGACGTCCGCGCGGTTTTCGCCACCCATCGTGGCATCCGAAGCATTTTGAATGTCAAAACGTGCCATTGTCTCTGTCCCTGTTGACCGTGTTGGTTACGTCGATAGTCCCTGTTTTTGCTGCCTTTTTGAGGCTCCCTGAAGGGGCCGCCGTCTTGTGCGGCTTTGCCCCTTTAAGGATGTCGGCGGGGTGTTTTTCCCTGCTCGTCTTATGGGTTTCAATATGCAGCAGGGGTTTCAATACCCGCTTAAAATGCATGATTAATGTGAGACGAACAAAGTTCAAACGATTGGTAAACTTGGGTTTTTGTTAAACATCGCACCGTCGGGAAACGCTGGCTTTTGCCTCAATCTTTACGGAAAATTCAGACCGCCATTTCAACCAATTGCTAACCACGCAAAACGGTCGCTCGTTTCGGCCCCGGCAAAAACGCAGTGTGACAGGCCCTATCTTGCCGGGAATTTTCATCGCAAAAGCCGCCATCCACATATTTACGTTTACGTCCGCGTAAGCTATTTTCCGGCTGTGGAGCGGTGAGGAGACCGCTCTGGCAATCTTTCGCCCGCAACCAGCTGCATCAGGCGATTTCCAAGGGAGGCACAGGATGATACGGACTTTGATAGTGACGGCAGCCATGACGATGGCGACGGCAGCCACAGGCTTTGCCGCCGAACCGATCGTCGGCAACTGGAAGACGGCAAGCGGCGAGACCGCTGCCATCGCGTCCTGCGGCGGCAGCTATTGCATCACGCTGAAGACGGGAAAACATGCCGGCAAGCGCATTGGCAGCATGAGCGGCAATGGCAACAGCTATTCCGGCGAGATCACCGATCCGGCCAATGACAAGACCTATAGCGGCAATGCGTCGATCAGCGGCGCCTCGCTGAAAATGCAAGGCTGCGTTCTCAAGGTTCTCTGCAAATCGCAGACCTGGACACGCATGTAAGCTGCCTTTCAAATCCGGCGGGCCTGCCCGCCGGAGCCATTTTTTGACATGCAGCAATGATCTGCCGGTTTATGCCTGACCCGGCGTGGCCTTTGACCTGGTCTGTCTGCGCAGTTTTCTGTGTAGCCTAATTTTGCCCCTTCGTAAAATCCTTGCTGAAAACCGTAGCCGCACCCTGCGTTTAACCGCGTCCAGGGTTACGGCTGACGTTGCCATGTCGAGACCAGCTCTTCAGGGTTTACGAAGATGAACGGGAGATGAACCAGGGTCTCAGGAAGAGTTCAGTTTGCCTATGCGAAAAGGTGATCATCGAGTTGAACCCCGATCGACACCCCAGACCAAACGGACAAAAGCCATGGACATTCTCGCCCGCCGCCTCACCATCATCAGCATGCTCATGGTCGTCTTCGCCCTGACCCTGGCCGCAGCCGTCAGTGCCGACAGCCAGCGCCGCCGCCACAACTATGCCGGCTCGATTGCCGACTGCACCGTGCACACCACGAAATTCTGCGAACAAGCCAAGCTGTAAAGGTCGAAAACAATGGTCTCCCTCGCCCATTCCGCAACCATCGCACTGCGCATGCTGACGCTCGCAGCCCTTCTGATGGCTCAGATGGGCGCAATTGCCTACAGCAAGGCCTCCGGCCTTGGCATCGGCAAGCAGGGAGCCGGTCTTGTCCTGTTCGTCACGCTGCAGCGCCAGTCAATGAGCTGAGGCGGCTGCGCCTGCACCTTCTTCAACGCTTGCACATTTCCTGACGCTGCCTTCCTATATCCGTCATAGGAAGGAACCGCATGCCGATATCCGCTTTCGCCGTCTACGCCCTTGCCGCCCTTGCGGAGATCGCCGGGTGTTTTTCATTCTGGGCGTGGATGAAGCTCGACAAGCCGATCTGGTGGCTCATCCCCGGCCTGGCGAGCCTTGCGCTCTTTGCCTGGCTTCTTACCCTCATCGAAACGGCGGCGGCCGGACGAGCCTATGCCGCCTATGGCGGCATCTATATCGCCGCCTCGCTTGGATGGCTGTGGCTCGTCGAGGGCGTGCGGCCTGACCGGTGGGACGCGGCCGGCGTTGTGCTTGCCCTTGCAGGCACCGCCATCATTCTCGGCGGGCCGCGCTGACTGCACCTTTCCGGGACTGTTCCATCCAAAACAATCTTGTCGTTTGCTTGTAAAAAACGGCATCCTATAATGCCGCATGAACAATCGAATCTCTTCCCTCTCCGCCCTGTCCATCGCAACGCCCGACGTTTTCGAGCCGCAGACGTTTGACGATCCGCTGGCCGCTGTGGATGCGCTTTCGGCGCTTTACGACCGCAACACCAAATTTCTGGTCGATGCCTTTACCGAGCTTGGCCGGACCGGAACGCCAGTCTCGCGCTACCGCGCCTGCTATCCGCAGGTCAGCATCGAGACCAGCAGTTTCAGCCATGTCGATTCGCGCCTCTCCTATGGTTATGTCAGCGCGCCCGGGGTCTACACGACCACCGTCACCCGGCCAAAGCTGTTCCGGCATTATCTGAAGGAACAGCTCGGCCTTTTGATTCGCAGCCATGGCGTCGGCGTGACGGTGTCGGAATCGACGACGCCGATCCCGCTGCACTTTGCTTTCGGCGAAGGCGCCTATGTCGAGGCGGCGATGGCCGAGAATATCGATATTCCGCTGCGCGACCTGTTCGACACGCCGGACCTGACCACCACCGATGACGAGATCGCCAATGGCTCCTATGAACCCGGCCCCGGCGACCCCTCGCCGCTTGCGCCGTTCACCGCCCAGCGCATCGACTATTCGCTCGCCCGGCTCAGCCATTACACGGCGACCAGCGCGACGCATTTTCAGAATTTCGTGCTGTTTACCAATTACCAGTTCTATATCGACGAGTTCTGCCTGTGGGCGCGCCAGCAGATGGCCGATGGCGGCAATGGCTATACCGAGTTTGTCGAGCCCGGCAACATCGTCACGCAGCCCGGATCCGACAAGCCCGATTCGGACCTGACGCTGGCACGCCTGCCGCAAATGCCGGCCTATCATCTGAAGAAGAAGGGTCATGGTGGCATTACCGTCGTCAATATCGGTGTCGGGCCGTCCAACGCCAAGACAATCACCGACCATATCGCCGTCCTGCGCCCGCATGCCTGGCTGATGCTTGGCCATTGCGCCGGGTTGCGCAACAGTCAGACGCTCGGTGATTACGTGCTTGCCCATGCCTATGTGCGCGAAGACCATGTGCTTGACGACGACCTGCCGGTCTGGATCCCGATCCCGGCACTTGCCGAGGTTCAGGTGGCGATGCAGGACGCCGTGGCAGAGGTGACCGGCTATGAGGGTTACGACCTAAAGCGGATCATGCGCACCGGCACCGTCGCCACCATCGACAACCGTAACTGGGAACTGCGCGACCAGCGCGGCCCGGTCAAGCGGCTGTCGCAGTCGCGGGCCATTGCACTCGACATGGAATCGGCAACCATTGCAGCCAACGGCTTCCGGTTCCGCGTGCCGTACGGGACGCTGCTCTGCGTCTCCGACAAGCCGCTGCATGGGGAGCTGAAACTGCCGGGCATGGCGACGGCGTTCTACAAGACGCAGGTCAGCCAGCATTTGCAGATCGGCATCCTGGCGCTGCAGAAACTGGCCGCCATGCCGCCGGAAAAGCTGCATTCGCGCAAGCTGCGCAGTTTCTTCGAGACCGCGTTCCAGTAAGCTCAGCGGCGCGGCGACAGAAGGATCGAGAGAAGCGTGCCGGCAACCGCCGACACGACGATCAGCAAATGCGCATTGACGCTGGCGCTCGCCAGCAGATCGAAGGCCGCGCCCTTGGCTGGCGCGCCGAACGAGATGGCCCCTGCAGTAATACCCGCCGGATAGGTGCCGACACCGGCGGGGGCATGCACCGGCAAGACCGATGACAGTTCGCCGCCGAGCGCACCGCCGAAGCTGGCGGCAAGCGGAAGCACGCCCATGGTGGCCAGCACCCAGGCGAGCACTGCAACCTTTGTCGACCAGTTGAGAACCGTCATCAGCCACGCCCTGACGAAAACCAGCGCATTGGCCGGTAGTCCAGCCTCGACCTCGACCAGCAACCGGCCGAGTTTTTGCGGCAAGTGCTTTTGCAGAACAGCGAGCGCATGGCCTTTCAGCAGAAACAGCGCCAGTGGCGACACCAGGAAAAGCCCCCAGAGCGACCAGCCCAGCGCCTGATCGTCGCGGCCGATGATGAGGCCGATACCTGCAGCCGCAAACAGCGCGTGCAGATCGAGCAGCCGCATAAGGAGGAGTGCGGAGGTGCTGCGCGTCAGCGGAACTGCAAATTCCGAGCGCATCAGGATCGGAAAGCTGGTTTCGCCGGCCCGGAAAGGCAGCATGATGTTGAGAAGATTGTGCACCTGCGTGACGCGCAGCAGCGCCAGGAAACGGCCGCGGGTCTCATTGGGAAAATAATCGTAGATCCGGTAGCAGCGGATAAAATAGGTGCCGACCAGAAGCACAAGCGCAGAGATGACGGGGAGAAGGCCGATCCCGGCCCATTGCCGCAACAGAACGGGCCAGCCCCAGAACCACTGGATAAAAGCCGCATAGGCGATGACGGCCACAAGCGAGAGGACGGTCATGCGGTTGCGGACAAGCCATGAGCCCCGGCTGGCATCCTCTCCTGCATTCATATATTTGGTACTTTCCTGTCCGCTGCCATGGCACGGCTGGTTATCACGATAACCCAGGCGAGAGAACCTGCAGCATTTTAAAAGGCTTTGATTTTGGATCCCATCTTGGAAGCGAATAGGGCCGTGACCGATAGCGCGCCGCCGGTCGAGCTGTCCGTCGTCGTGCCGATCTACAATGAGGAAGAAAGTGTCGGACCGCTGGTGGCCCGCATCCGGGAAGCCATGGCAAATTTCGACAAGCCCTGGGAGCTCATTCTCGTCAATGACGGCAGCACCGACGGCACGCTGGTCAGCGCCCGCAAGGAATTGACAAGCGGCCTGCGGCTGAAGATCGTCGAACTCCAGCGCAATTTCGGCCAGACCGCCGCCATGCAGGCCGGTATCGACCTTGCATCCGGCCGGTTGATCGCCACGCTCGACGGCGATTTGCAGAACGATCCGCGCGACATTCCGGCGATGGTCAAGGCGATCGAGGAGCGTGAACTCGACCTGCTCGTCGGCTGGCGCAAGAACCGCCAGGACGGCCTGCTGCTGCGCAAAATCCCCTCCTGGTGTGCCAATGCCCTGATCGGCAAGATCACCGGGGTGAAACTGCACGATTATGGCTGCAGCCTGAAGATCTACCAGGCCTCGATCATCAAGCAGGTCAAGCTGATGGGCGAGATGCACCGTTTCATTCCGGCCTGGGTCGCGGGCGTGGTGCCGAGCAGCCGCATCGGCGAAATGCCGGTCACCCACCATGCACGCCAGCACGGAACGTCGAAATACGGGATTTCCCGCACGTTCCGGGTCATTCTCGACCTGCTGTCAGTGCTGTTCTTCATGCGCTACAAGGCGCGGCCGGGGCACTTCTTCGGTTCGATCGGACTTTTCGCCGGTGGTCTGAGCGCCCTCATCCTGTTCTACCTGTTCATCGACAAGTTTCTGCTCGGCAACGATATCGGCACGAGACCGATGCTGATCGTCGGCGTCATGCTGTTTTTATCCTCCGTGCAGCTGATCACCACCGGCATCCTCGCCGAAATGATGGCACGCCTCTATTCCGGTGAAAACGACAGTCCACCCTATATCGTGCGCAAGGTTTTTGAACGCGACAGAACGGATACGGCAAGCTGATAGCCGGCGCGCAGACCGATCTCTCTTGCCTGAACCGGAAAAGCCCTGACCTTCAGGACTATCCCGGTTCGGCACCGACCAGCAATTTCAGCTCGCCCGGATGGACCCGCAAAGCGACATCGCGGCCGATCGGCAGCAACTCGCCGTCGATGACGCATTTGGTGCCGTGGCGCGCCTTGGGGAAATGCAGGTTGACGGCGGTGGCGCTCATTTCGGTGATCAGGGTGCTCTCGCGGAATTTTCCCCGCAGGATGTCGAAGGTCAACTTCGCCACACCCGACGGTTTCAGCGGAGGCGTGGTGTAGAAGCCCAGATGGCCGCCGGTGACGTCATCGGCATGCATCAGCGCGTTTGGACCGAAATGATTGTTGGACACTGAAATTGCCGAAACTTCGCGCCGCTCGCGCACACCATCGACGTCGAACTCGATCTCGAACTGCGGCGGATTGAACATCACGCCGACTGCAGCGCGGGTGCTGGCGCGGATTTTTCCCAGTCTCGAGGCAAAGCTGTAGGATTCGCGGTAGCGCACCATGCGGGCGTGCAGCCCCATGGAAAATTGATGCACGAAGGCCCGGCCATCGGCACTGCCGATATCCGCATCGACGATCTTGCCGTCGGCCAGGACATCCAGCACCTTCCAGATATCCAGCGGCAGTTTCAGCGCGCGGGCAAAAAGATTCATCGTTCCCGCTGGAACGACGCCGAGCGGCATGCCGTTCTTCCAGGCAACGGCCGCTGCCGCTGAAATCGTGCCATCGCCACCACCGGCCAGCATTGCATCCAGATCATCGCGGCGGGCGGTTTTTTCGAGAATCTCGGCCATTCCATCGCCGGACGCAACGGTGATTTCGATCTCATGCCCGGCTGAGCGAAAGACCTCCTCGGCCTTTTGGCTATAGGCGTCCATATCGGTTGTCCGGAATGTCCCGCCATCGCGATTGAATATGGCCTTGATCTTCATGCGTGCTCCTTGCAGCTCGTTGCGCTACATATGGCGCGGCATGAGGCGTTTTTCAGCCGGTGTCGGCTTAATCCTGCATGTTTATTATTTGCAGCGCACAAGGGGCATGATGCGCCAGCGTTATACTGCCAGCGGCGGCAGGATATGTTCGTCGCCCCACAGCTTCATTGCCATGATCACCGGCTCCAGGCTGCGGCCGCGCGGGGTCAGGCAATAATCGACCCTTGGCGGCACGACGGCAAACACCGTGCGCTCGACCAGCCCGTCGGCCTCCAGCTCGCGCAGCTGCTTGGTTAGCATGCGCTGGGTGACGCTCGCCAGGCGGCGGCGGATTTCGTTGAAGCGCATCGTGCCATCCAGCAGGTGATAGAGGATGACGCCCTTCCATTTTCCGTCGATCAGATGCAGCACGCCCTCGACCGGACAGCCGGGAGAACAGGTCAGGAGCTTGTGGCGAACACGCGGCATTTCACGGTATCCTTTTGGGTACTATATACACTTGTTGTGCATTCTTGCGCTTATGAACCATAATGCGCATTTAGCTTCTGTTCAAACATGAAGGAGCCCACCATGCGCGCCATTGCCTACAAGATCCCCCAGCCCATTTCCGCAGAGACCTCGCTGATCGATGTGGACCTGCCCGAACCTGCGCCGGAAGGCCGCGACATCCTGGTCGAGGTCAAGGCGATCTCGGTCAACCCTGTTGACGTCAAAATTCGCGCCAATGCCAAGCCGGAACCGGATCAGTTGAAAGTGCTGGGATGGGACGCAGCGGGGATCGTCAAGGCTGTCGGCCCGGGCGTCAAGCTGCTCCAGCCGGGCGATGCTGTATTCTATGCAGGCGCCATCGACCGGCCGGGCGCAAACTCGGAATTTCACCTGGTCGATGAGCGCATCGTTGGCAAGAAGCCGGAAACGCTGGACTTTCCGGCAGCCGCCGCCCTTCCCCTGACCTCGCTCACCGCCTGGGAGGCACTGTTTGACCGGCTGAAGGTCAACGATCCCGTTCCGGGTGCCGCCAATGCGATCCTGATCATTGGCGGCGCCGGCGGCGTCGGCTCGATCGCCATCCAGCTCGCCCGGACGCTGACCAATCTCACGGTGATCGCCACCGCGTCGCGCCCGGAAACGCAGAAATGGGCCTATGATCTCGGCGCCCACCATGTGCTGGATCATTCCAAGCCGCTCGCGCATCAGATCGACCAGCTGGCGCTCGGTGCTCCAGCCTTCGTCTTTTCAACCACCAACACCACGGATCATCTGGAAGACATCATCCAGTTGATCGCGCCGCAGGGGCGATTCGGGCTGATCGACGATCCGAAAGTGCTGGATGTGATGCCGTTCAAGCGCAAGGCCGTGTCCATCCACTGGGAGCTGATGTTTACCCGCTCGCTGTTCAAGACCAAGGACATGGAAGAGCAGAACCGGATTTTGACCGAAATCGCGCGCCTGGTCGATACCGGAAAGATCCGCTCGACGCTGACGGAAACGCTGGGGGTGATCAACGCCGCAAACTTGAAAAAGGCGCATGCGCTGATCGAAACCGGCCGCACCAAGGGCAAGCTCGTGCTTGCGGGTTTCTAACGGCCTATCCTCAAAACCCGGTTTTGCTGCAGTTCCTTCGGGAACGCCGCACGCACCGCGCTCGCCATAAACAAAAGGCAGCGCGGTGGCCATCTCCCAAACAGGTGATGCCGCGCTGCCCTGACACCCACCTCTCCCAAAGGGGCCGGGTGCGGGGCTTGCCTCATCCCTGTCTTTGGAGAGAAATATGCCTACGCTTATTGAACCCCTCATCGCCTCCCGCTGGTTCGGCTATCTGGCGCGGACCGCCCTCACCTTCATGTTCTGGGCCAGCGGCCTTGCCAAGCTCATCGACTTCAAGGCCGGCGTCGCCGAAATGGCCTTCTTCGGGCTCGAACCGGCACCGCTTGTCACCATGGCTGTCATCGTCACCCAGCTTGGGGGATCGGCGCTCGTCATCGCCAACCGTTGGACCTGGCTTGGCGCCGGCGCGCTGGCCGTCTTTACCGCGCTCACCATTCCCATTGCTCATACATTCTGGACCATGCAGGAGCCGATGAAGACGCTCGAATTCTATGTGGTGATGGAACATATCACCGTCATCGGAGCCCTGATGGTTGCCGCCTGGAAATCCGCCCCGGCGCGCGAACCCGCCGGCACCCGCACAGGCCTTGCCGGGATCAGCTCGTAGCGCCCGAAGCGGCCAAAGCAAAAACCCGCCGGGCATGGTTCCGGCGGGTCAGGCTGCTCAAAGATATTGTTTTCTCACTCGGCCGGCCTATCAGGCTTGCAGGACCACTACCCGGCCGCCGACGGTGGCGCGCTCGTAGAGATCGACGACATCGTGGTTGAGCATGCGCACGCAGCCGCTCGACATCGCCTGGCCGATCGACCAGGGCTGCGTCGTGCCGTGGATGCGGAACATCGTGTCGTTGCCGCCCTGATAGAGGTAGATGGCGCGGGCACCGAGCGGGTTGTTCGGGCCGCCGGGAACGCCGCCGGCATATTTCCGGTTCTTGGCCGGATCGCGGCGGATCATGTTGTCGGTCGGCGTCCAGGTCGGCCATTCCGCTTTGCGGCCGATATAGGCCGAGCCCGCCAGCGCATAGCCGTTGCGGCCGACGCCGATGCCGTAGCGCAGCGCCTGGCCGTCGCCAAGAATGTAATAGAGCCGCCGCGCCGGGGTATCGACGACGATCGTGCCAGCATCATGTTTCGTGGCATAGGCCACCTGCTGGCGGCGCAGTTCCGGCTTGATCTTGTCCAGCGGCATGGCCGGCACCGGAAACTTTTCATCCGGAATGGCGGCATAGTTGGCGACGTGGTTCGGTCCGTTGGTGGCGCACCCGGCAAGTAGAGCAGAAAAGCCGAGCAGCAGGCCACGGCGGGAGATCGACATCGTGTGTTTCCTTAACATCCGGTTGAGGCAACCGAAAATAGGGAAAACATGGTTAATGCCCGGTTAAGTCCGATGAAATTGTGCGCAATATAAAAGGGCGGCGAACGCGCGTCCGCCGCCCTTCATGCATTCGCCCCATCACATATTCGGATAGACCGGCCCCTCGCCGCCCTGCGGCGGCACCCAGTTGATGTTCTGGTTGGGGTCCTTGATGTCGCAGGTCTTGCAGTGGACGCAGTTCTGGGCGTTGATGACGAAGACATCCTCGCCGTCCTTTTCCACCCATTCGTAGACTCCAGCCGGACAGTAGCGGGTCGATGGACCGGCATAGACGTCGAGTTCGGAGGATTTCTGCAGGGCCATGTCCTTGACCTTCAGATGCACCGGCTCGTTTTCCTCGTGATTGGTGTTCGACAAAAACACCGAGGAAAGACGGTCGAAGGTGAGCATGCCATCCGGACGCGGATAGGCAATCGGCTTGTGCATCGACGCTGGCTCCAGCGCCTGCGCGTCGGTCTTGCCGTGTTTCAGCGTGCCGAAGAAGGAGAAGCCGAACAGCTGGTTGGTCCACATGTCGAGACCCCCGAGCGCGACGCCGGCCACTGTCCCGAGCTTCGACCAAAGGGGCTTCACATTGCGCACCCGCTTCAGGTCCTGGCCGATGGCGCTGTCGCGCCAGCCGTTCTCGATCTCGATCACCTCGTCATGGGCGCGGCCTGCGGCCATCGCATCGGCGAGCTTTTCGGCGGCGAGCATGCCAGAGAGCACCGCGTTGTGGCTACCCTTGATGCGCGGCACGTTGACGAAGCCGGCCGAACAGCCGATCAGCGCGCCGCCCGGGAAGGTCAGTTTCGGCACGGACTGGTAGCCCCCCTCAGTGATGGCGCGGGCGCCATAGGTCAGCCGCTTGCCGCCCTCGAAGGTTCCACGGATCGCCGGATGCGTCTTGAAGCGCTGGAATTCCTCGAACGGGTAGAGATAAGGGTTCTTGTAGTTCAGATGCACGACGAAGCCGACGGCAACCAGATTGTCTTCCAGATGATAGAGGAACGAACCGCCGCCGGTCTTCATGCCAAGCGGCCAGCCGAACGAATGCTGTACCAGGCCCTGTTTGTGGTTCTCAGGCTTGACCTGCCAGAGTTCCTTGATGCCAAGGCCGAATTTTTGCGGCTCGCGGTCTTTCGACAGGTCGAATTTCGAAATCAGCTGCTTGGCGAGCGAGCCGCGCACGCCCTCGCCGATCAGCGTGTATTTTCCAAGAAGCTCCATGCCGCGGGCAAAGTTCGGACCCGGTTCGCCGTTCTTCTCGACGCCCATATCGCCGGTGGCGACACCGATGACGGCGCCTTGCTCGTTGTAAAGCACTTCGGTTGCGGCAAAGCCCGGATAGATCTCGACGCCCAGCGCCTCGGCCTTTTCGGCCAGCCACCGACAGACGAGGCCGAGCGAGACGATGTAATTGCCGTGATTGTTCATCAAAGGCGGCATGGCGAAATTCGGCAGGCGGATCGAGCCTGCAGGGCCGAGCAGCAGGAACTGGTCGTCCTTGACCTCGGTTTTGAAGGGATGCCCCTCCTCCGCGCGCCAGCCCGGCAAGAGCCGGTCGATGCCAATCGGATCGACCACCGCACCCGACAGGATATGCGCACCGACCTCGGCACCCTTTTCCAGGACGACGACGGAGAGGTCCGGATTGACCTGTTTTAGCCGGATCGCCGCAGCCAGACCGGCCGGGCCGGCGCCGACGATCACCACGTCGAATTCCATGCTTTCGCGCTCGGGCAGCTCCATCGTCTCGGTCATCTCAGCATCTCCAGTCTCGCCCGGCTATTTTGCACGGTTTTGTTCCCAATTCTTGACCTCCGTCATGGCAAATACCGCCGGACTTGTCGAGCCAGTCTGCGACGGCAGCCAAGCGCATTTGCGCATGAGGTCATGCGATGGGAATACAATATATGACGTGAACGTAAACGTCAAAATTCGAATGACGGTGTTTGCCGTCATCCCGTCCCTCCTGCCTTGCTTTGGCCTTTCACCCATGCGAAGAGGCGCCCTCCAAATAACCAAGCCCTCCGCCATCAAACGCATCCGGCAGCCCGCAAGGCATTGCGAGGCTATGCGTGCGCCGGCGAGGCGAACTCTGCCCGGTTGCTGGCGGACCTCAGACGGAGACTTTCATGGCCAAGGCACTCGGCTTCGATTTCGGCACGACCAATTCGGTGCTTGCCGCCTCCAAGGGCGAGACGACGCAGTCGCTGAGCTTTTCCAGCCGCGCCGGCACCACCGATTCGATGCGGACGGCCCTCTCCTTCATGAAACATGCGCAGCTCGGCGCTGCCGCCGTGTCGATCGAGGCAGGCCAGGCGGCGATCCAGCAGTTCATCGACAATCCCGGCGAGGCGCGCTTCCTGCAGTCGATCAAAACCTTTGCCGCAAGCCCGCTGTTTCAGGGCACGCTGATCTTTGCCCGGCGCAACAGCTTTGAAGACCTGATGCGCGCTTTTTTGACCCGCATTGCCGATTATGCCGGCGATGGCTGGCACCAGGACTACAAGCGCATCGTCGTCGGCCGTCCCGTCCGGTTTGCCGGCGCCAGCCCGGATGAGGCCTTGGCACTGGAGCGTTACGGCCGGGCACTTTCCACCTTCGATTTCCCCGAAGTCCATTATGTCTACGAGCCGGTGGCGGCGGCCTTTTACTTTGCCCAAAACCTGAAGAAGGACGCGACCGTGCTGGTAGCCGATTTCGGCGGCGGCACCACCGACTATTCGATCATCCGCTTCGAAAGCCATGCCGGCAAGCTGACCGCCGTGCCCGTCGGTCACTCCGGCGTGGGCGTCGCCGGCGATCATTTCGACTTCCGCATCATCGACACCGTGGTTTCGCCGCTGATCGGCAAGGGCAGCCAGTTCAAGAGTTTCGACAAGCTGCTCGACGTGCCCTCCAGCTACTACGCCAATTTCGGCCGCTGGAACCAGCTGTCGATCTTCAAGACGCTGAAGGACTTTACCGACCTGAAACAGCTGGTGCGTTCGGCGGTGGAGCCGGAAAAGCTCGAAGCGTTCGTGGATCTGGTCGATCACGACGAAGGCTATCCGCTCTACCAGGCGGTTTCGGCCACCAAGATGCGTCTGTCGCATGCCGAAGAGACCGAATTCTACTTCCAGCCGCTGGGCGAAAAGAGCCGGCAGACGGTGCGCCGCAGCGACTTCGAAAGCTGGATCGCCCCGGATCTCGCCCGTATCGAGGAAGCGCTGGACGAGGTGCTGGTCACCACCAACACGCCGGTGGATGGCATCGACAAGGTGTTCCTTACCGGCGGCACCTCCTTCGTACCGGCCATCCGCCGCATCTTCGAAGAGCGTTTTGCCGGCGACCGCATCGAAAGCGGCGGCGAGCTTCTCTCCATCGCCCATGGCCTGGCGCTGATCGGCGAGCGCGACGACATCGACCGCTGGACAGCGATGGCCGCGTGAGTGCTGTGTTCCTCTTCTCCCCAGCGGGGAGAAGGTGCCCGAAGGGCGGATGAGGGGGAGCCAAACACACAGAAACCAGCCGTACCGCCCCCTCATCGTCTCGCTTTGCTCGACACTTCTCCCCGCTGGGGAGAAGAGGGAGAACGCCGCTCTTTCATTGGCACAAATCCATATTGCATCCGCGATGGCCTTCCCTGCCTCCTCAAGCTTCTGTACAAGCAAATCATGATCTCCTGCGACACCATGAGCCCGGCCGAGCTTGCCGCCCTTTTGCATTTTCATGCGGAAGCCGGGGTTGAATGGCTGCTGGAAGACGCGCCCGTCGACCGGTTTGCGGAGTTTACCCAGGCCAAGGCGGCACGCGGCAATGGCGCGCCACAAGCCATGCAGAGGACGCAAGGCTCGGAGCGCAACGATGCGCCGAGCGTTCCTGTTTCGCGTGAAAATGGCAATCGGACCGGCGGCAAGGGGCAATCAGCACCGGCAGTTGTCCCACAAATGGCCATTCCCGACGAGCAGGCCATTGCCGAGGCCCGTTTTGCCGCCGACTCCGCCCGCTCCCTTGACGAACTCAAGAGTGCCATGGAGGCCTTTTCCGGCTGCAACCTGCGCAACAGCGCCCGCAACATGGTGTTTGCCGACGGCAATGCCGCGTCCGGCATCCTGGTGATCGGCCCGGTGCCGAACGGCGACGACGATCGCGAAGGCGTTCCCTTTTCGGGCAAGCAGGGGCAGATGCTGGACCGCATGCTGGGGGCCATCGGGCTCGACAGGGCGTCGGTGCTTTTGACCAATGTCATTCCCTGGCGGCCGCCCGGAAACCGCCCGCCCTCGCCGCGCGAAACCGATATCTGCCGTCCGTTCATCGAACGCCAGATCGCCTTGAGCGAACCGCGCCACCTGTTGATTCTTGGCAATTTCGCCGCCCGATTCTTCTTCGGCGGCAACGAGATGATCCATCACATGCGCGGCGAATGGCGCGATGTAACGGTTGGCAGCACCACCGTGCCGGCGCTCGCCACCCTGCATCCGCAGGACCTCGTTTCGGCCCCGGCCAGCAAGCGGCTGGCCTGGCAGGATCTCCTCGCTTTCCGCGCCCGCATTCGTGGTTAAGAGCGTCTGAACCCGGCACCTGCCTGATTTGTGAACAAAGGATGAAAAAAGCCATGCGCATTGCGCATACCAGCAACGCGAACGCGTTCGTTGCGGAATCGATGGTGCAGTGCAATATAAGAGGACGGGGGGACTGATAAGGAATTGAACTATGACGACCCGTTATCACCCTCTGCATTCGAGCTTCGAGACGCTCCGCCACGCCGGCTCGGCGCTGCGCACGCCGTTCAACAGCTTCGGTTCGGCTGCCAACGAGCAGATGACCGCCGCAGGTTACGGCCACAAGACACGCCCCGCCCAGATTTTTGCGGAATTCGTTCAGCGTTGATATCGAGGCCCGCGCCGTTGCGCGCGCCGTCTTCGACGATGAGCCCCCAATAAAGGTATCCGATCATGACAGCACCTATCCGCTCGCTCCGGGTCCTGCTTGCCGATATCGGCACCGCCGTGCGCGCCTCCGGCGAATATAGCCGTCTGAGCAAGGAAGCTCCGGCTGCCAGTGCCGATCGCCATGCGATCAGCGCCTTTCTGCCGAAGTAAATGACTGGCTGCCGAAGTCAATCACTGGCTTTCCGGCCGCAGCGCGGCCATTTCCCTCTTCTGCGCCAAGCCTTGTCGCAATCGACAGCGTCAGCAAAATTGGATAGAGCGACACTCGTTCTTTGATTCCAACAGCGGCGTGTCGGGCACCGGTTTTCAAGCGCGCAATCCGCTCCAACATTTTTAGCGTTTCTCCTGAGGTTTGCGCAGTGGCAACCGGCAGATCCGCATCCGGAGCCATCATGCTGACAAGCTTCAGATCCGTGATCAGCCTGATGCTCTCGACGCTGCTGATGATGGTCGGGTTCGGGCTGGCGAGCTATGTGCTGCCGGTGCGCTCGGTCGCCGAGGGCTGGTCGACGCTCACCATCTCGCTGATCGCCACCGGCTATACGTTGGGCTTCACCGTCTCCTGCATCATCACCCCGAAATTCGTGCTGCGCGTCGGCCATGTGCGGGTGTTTGCCGCCCTCATCACCCTGCTCAGCATCGCCATCCTGATGTGCGGGCTGGTGGTCGATTGGCGGGCCTGGATCTTCTTTCGCGCCATTTCCGGCTTTGCGATTTCCGGCAGCTATCTGGTCATCGAAAGCTGGCTGAACGAACGGGTCACCAACGAAAACCGCGGCATGCTGTTTTCGCTCTATCTGATCACCACCATGGTCGGCACGATCGGCGGGCAATATCTCGTGCCTCTCGGCGATCCGACCAATTCGTCGCTGTTCATCCTGTGCGGCGTGCTGTTTTCACTGGCACTATTGCCGACGGCACTGTCGTCATCCGCGATGCCCGCGCCACCGGCCCAGGCAAAATTCGATGTGCCGGGGCTTTATAGGCGCTCGCCTGTTGCTGTCGTCGGCGCATTTCTCGCCGGTGCCATGTCCGGTGCCTGGCTCAATCTGGGCGGTGTCTTTACCCAGAAGATCGGCCTTTCCACGGCGGAAGGGGCGACGCTGCTTGCGGCACTTCTCGCCGGCAGCGCCATTTCGCAGATCCCGATCGGACGCACATCCGACCGGATCGACCGGCGCATCGTCATGGTCGGCTGCGGCATTGTCGGCATCGTCTCCTGCCTGGCCATGGTCGCCTTTGTCGGCTCCAGCCCGCTGGTGCTTTATGTCATCGCGGCCTTCGTTGGCTCGGTGCTGTTTCCGATCTACGCGCTGAATGTCGCCCATGCCAATGATCTTGCCCGGCCCAACGAATATGTCGAGGTGTCCTCGGGCATGATGATCACCTATGGCATCGGCACGATTTCCGGACCGCTGATGGTTGGCCCCGTGATGGACCGTTTCGGCCCGCCCTCGCTATTTGTGGTTCTGGCCGTCTATTTTGCGCTCTACGCCGCCTATGCCGCCTGGCGCATCGCCCAGCGCGGCCATAAGGATGGGCTCGTCTCCAAGACGGATTTCCAGGCAAATACCGTGCCGACACCGGGAACCGAGGCGGTCAATGCCATGAACCAGGCAGTGCGGCCGTCCGATCTCATCGAAGACGATACCGCCCCACCGCCTTCTTTATAAGCCGCGGCCGTTCAGCCCTGCGGGGTGATATGCTTGCGTGCGCCCCGGCGCTCAAGACCCAGCTGATGCTCGCGGAAGATGATGAAGATGCCGGCGCCAACGACGATCGCGGTCCCCAGCAGCATGATACCCGTCGGCACCTCGTCGAACAGGAAATAGCCGATCAGCAGGCCGAGCAGGATGGATGTATATTCGAACGGCGCGATCGTCGACATGTCGGCGTAGCGATAGCTCTGCGTGAGAAGGATCTGGGCGACGCCGCCGCAAAATCCGGCCCCCATCAACAGCAGGAACGAATTCATCGGCAGCGGCTCCCAGCCGAACGGCAGCGTCAGCAGCGAAAAGCATGCGGCCGATAGCGAAAAATAGAGCACGATCGTATGCGTCTTTTCCTTGGCGATCAGCTTGCGCACCAGCACCATGGCGATTGCGCCGAGCGCCGCCGACAGGAGAACGGCCAGCGCGCCGAGCGCCTCCTGCGACCCGAACCCGCCGTCCCGCAACAGCGTCACCCGTGGCCAGGTGATGATCATCACGCCGATCAGCCCGATCAGCACCGCCGACCAGCGATAGACGCGCACTGTTTCTTTCAGAAACACGGCCGCAAAGACGACGGCGAGCAACGGCATGGCATAGCCGATCGCAATCGCCTCCGGCAGCGGCAGATGCACCAGGCCGTAAAACCCGAAACTCATCGCCAGAATGCCGATGAACCCGCGCGCCAGATGGCCGGTAATATCCCTTGTGTGGAAGGCCGTGCGCAGATGCCCCTTGAAGGCGAGGTAGCCGAGGATCGGCACCACGGCGAAGGCCGAGCGGTAGAAGGTGATCTGGCCGGTGGCGATCTCCGTTCCCGCCGCCTTGATCAGCGTCGACATGCAGACGAAGACCAGCACGGACATGACCTTGAGGGTGATGCCCTTCATCGGGTGGGGGAAGTCGGAATCCATGCGGGTCGCACTCATAAGACTGAGGGCAGCGGGCCGGACATCATCGGTAACGACAGGCTGCGGGAAAGTCGGCGGCCGGAGAATCCGTCGCCGTGACCGTCTCACCTTAGCGCGCGTTGTCCGAAAGAGAGATCAATTTTCGTGATGGGTGGCGGAAATATTTGATGCACCCGGCGCGATGCCTTAATCTCGGCTGAGGTGATCAAAAAGAGCATTGACCAAGCAATCCTCTCGCCGAAAGAGGGTTGCCGCTTCAAATAGACTGATAGCACGCTGTAAAAATCCGAAACTGTGCCAAAAATACACGCTTGGTTTAAATATTGTTAGGGCAAACTTCGTAAGTGTCTGAACAAGCAAAAATATGGGATGGATCAGCAGGCCCGCCTTAAACGGCAGATGTCAGCGACCGCCTTGCGATCACACCGGAAGCTTCGCATCTCAAGCGCAGCCTCTTCATAGAGACAAAGCCTCACCGCCAGCGTCTGGACGCTGCGGGCGAAGCAAGCGGGACAAACAATGCGGACAGATACGGGCGAGATCATTCATCTGGAAGACTACCGGCCGACGGATTTCGTCCTCGAAAGGGTGGATCTCACCTTTGAACTCGACCCGACCGAAACCAAGGTCGAAGCCCGCCTGATCTTCCATCGCCGCGAGGGCGTGAGCGCGGATGCGTCGCTGGTTCTGGACGGCGATGAACTGAAGATGACCGGCCTTCTGCTTGACCAGGAAGAGATTCCGGCCGGACATTACGATGCGGCGGAACACACGCTGACGATCCGCAACCTGCCGGAATCAGCCCCCTTCGAGGTGACGATCACCACCGAGATCAATCCGGAGACTAACACGACGTTGATGGGCCTTTACCGGACCAGCAATGTCTACTGCACGCAGTGCGAGGCCGAAGGCTTCCGCCGTATTACCTATTTTCCGGATCGTCCGGACGTGCTTGCCGTCTATACCGTCAACATCATTGCCGACAAGGCAACCGCACCGCTGCTTCTTTCCAACGGCAATTATCTTGGCGGCGCCGGCATGGGCGACGGACGGCATTTTGCCGCCTGGTACGATCCTCATCCCAAGCCCAGCTACCTGTTTGCACTCGTGGCCGGCGATCTCGGCGTCGTCGAAGACACGTTCACCACCGTATCCGGCCGCGACGTTGCGCTGAAAATCTATGTCGAGCACGGCAAGGAGCCGCGCGCCGCCTATGCCATGGATGCGCTGAAGCGCTCGATGACCTGGGACGAGGAGCGGTTCGGCCGCGAATACGATCTGGATATCTTCATGATCGTCGCCGTCTCCGATTTCAACATGGGGGCCATGGAGAACAAAGGACTGAACGTCTTCAACGACAAGTACGTTCTGGCCGATCCGGAAACCGCGACCGATGCCGATTATGCCAATATCGAGGCGATTATCGCGCATGAATATTTCCACAACTGGACCGGAAACCGCATCACCTGCCGCGACTGGTTCCAGCTGTGCCTGAAGGAAGGCCTGACGGTTTACCGTGATCACGAATTCTCGGCCGATCAGCGCTCGCGCACCGTCAAGCGCATCGCCGAAGTCCGGCATCTGAAAGCCGAACAATTTCCGGAGGATGCAGGTCCGCTAGCGCACCCGGTCCGCCCGACGAAATTCCGCGAGATCAACAATTTCTACACCACGACCGTCTACGAAAAGGGCTCCGAAGTCACCCGGATGATCGCCACGCTGCTGGGCGCCGATCTCTTCAAGCAGGGCATGGATCTCTATTTCGACCGCCATGACGGGCAGGCCGTGACGATCGAGGATTTCGTTGCCTGTTTTGCCGAGGTGAGCAAGCGCGACCTCACCCAGTTTTCGCTCTGGTACCACCAGGCCGGTACGCCGCTGGTCAGCGTTTCGACGGCCTATGACGCCGCAAGGCAGACATTGACGCTCTCGCTCGAGCAGATGGTGCCGCCGACACCGGGCCAGAATGCCAAGGAGCCGATGTATATTCCGCTGCGCATCGGGCTTCTGCTGGAGGATGGATCAGAGGCGAAGGTCGCCGCCGTGAGCGGTGCCGAAATGACCGGCGACGTGCTGCATCTGGTCGGCCGCACGCAGACCGTCGTTCTCAGCGGCATCGTCTCGCGCCCGGTTCTTTCGTTGAACCGTGGCTTTTCGGCACCGATCAACCTGCATTTCGAGCAGACGGACGCCGATCGCGCCCATATTGCCAGGTACGAGAGCGACCTCTTTGCCCGCTGGCAGGCCCTGAACGACCTTGCCTTGCCCAATCTGGTCGCTGCCGCGGCCAGCGCCAAGGCAGGCGAGGCCGTGCAATGCGATGCGTCGCTGATCGACGCCCTGCTTGCGGCAGCCGCTGACGGTGATCTCGAACCCGCCTTCAGGGCACAGGCCCTGGCCTTGCCAAGCGAAGCCGACATTGCCCGCGAAATCGGCGGCAATAACGACCCTGACGCTATCCATGCGGGGCGCCAGCAGATCATGGTGGCGATCGCCAAGGCGGGGCAGGCCATTTTCGAAAAGCTGGCAGACGAGATGGTGGTTACCGGGGCGTTCAGCCCGGATGCCGCCAGCGCCGGACGCCGGGCGCTGCGCAACACCGCCCTCTCCTATCTCGTCTATGCGGAAAACGACCCGGCCCGTGCCGTCGATGCGTTCAAGTCCGCCAACAACATGACGGATCTGAGCCAGGCGCTGACAATTCTGGCACACCGCTTTCCGGACGCAGCCGAAACGGCGGATGCGCTTGCGTCCTTCAAGACGCGCTTTGCCGGCAATGCGCTGGTGATCGACAAGTGGTTCACCATCCAGGCGACCATTCCGGGCGCTGCGGCCCTTGCCCGCGTTCAAGCCCTGATGGCGGATCCGCTTTTCAACGGGTCCAACCCGAACCGGGTACGCGCCCTTGTCGGCACGTTCGCCTTTTCCAACCCGACCGGCTTCAACCGCGCCGATGGCGAAGGCTACCGGTTCCTCGCCCGCCAGATTCTCGGCATCGATCCGCGCAATCCGCAACTGGCTGCGCGTATCCTCACCTCGATGCGGTCCTGGCGCTCGCTCGAAAGCGGCCGTGCCGAAAAGGCCCGCAACGCCTTGCGCGAAATCTCGGGCGCACCAAAACTCTCCGCCGATGTCAGCGACATCGTCGAGCGTATGCTCAAGGGATAGAAAAGACACCCGGTATTGCTTTGAAACCCCGCGACCCGCGGAGTTTTTCGTTTCCGCGTAAGGCGGCAACGCCAATAGTACAATTTTCCCATGACGATAAATGGTTAACGAAGTTTTACTTTTCCCTCTGGACAAGGCGAATCACAATTGATTCATTGGGTCAGGTTCGGGCGAGCGGCGCACCGAATCACATGAGGGTTTACAGATTTGACGAAGATGGCGGAAGCGCAGCGGGGACGCGCAGCCGGTGAGCGGTTGCGTCCCAGATTTCCAGGCTTTTCGAGGCTGGAACGGGACGTTATCCAGCACGCACGGATTTTTACCGAGCCGGCAGTGCGCCGTCTTGCCGGTGCCGAACCCTTGCTGAAGCGCTCGATCCCGATCCTGATCACCGCATTTCTTCTCGTCGTTGCCATTTCCCGCATCAGCGGCATCATGGTCGAATATGCGCGCATGGAGACAAGCGCGCGGCAGGTCACCGTGCTCGCTGCCGCCACCGCCAGCGCTGCCCTGCAGGAAAACGGGGTCGCTCTGTTCGACAAGGCTCAGAAATGGGATGTAGAGCAGCGGCTGAACACATTTCTTCCGTCCGACATGCTCGAATCCGGCGCCTTTGTGCTGACGGTGCGCAACGATGGGCGGATTTTCGCCAGTTCGCCTGATGGCGCTGTCTATACCGGCCGCACGCTCAACGCCGTGGCGCCGGAAGTCGCTGCCTTTCAGTATTTCGGTGAACACTCGGCTGTGCTCAAGACCTTCATCGGCGGCACGGAACATATCGTCGCGCTGATGCAGGTTCCGGGTGGTGCGGGTACCTTGCTCGTGGCGACGCCGCTCGCAGGCATCCAGAAAATGTGGCGTGACGAGGTTTCTCTCAACGTCACTCTGTTTGCCGGGATCTCCGCGATCCTGCTGATCGTTCTCTATGCCTATTACATCCAGGCCAAACGCGCCCGTGACGCCGACCAGATCTTTGCCGAATCCAATCTGCGCGTCGAGACGGCGCTGTCGCGCGGGCGCTGCGGCCTTTGGGATTTCGACATGCCGAACCGCCGGCTTTTCTGGTCGCGGTCGATGTACGAGATGCTCGGCATGCCGCCGCAGAGCAACGTTCTATCCTTTGGCGACGCTGCACGGCTGATGCACCCGGATGACGGCAGCATTTACAAGGTCGCCCGCACCATCGCCAAGGGCGACGCCCGCCAGATCGACCAGATCTTCCGCATGCGTCATGCCGACGGCCATTATGTCTGGATGCGCGCGCGTGCGCAGGTCATCCGCACCGCATCCGGCCGCGTGCACCTGATCGGCATCGCCATGGATGTCACCGAGCAGCACCGCCTGGCGCAGCGCTATGCGGAGGCCGACCAGCGGCTGGCCGACGCCATCGAATGCACGTCCGAGGCCTTCGTGCTCTGGGACAAGAACGACCGGCTGGTCATGTGCAACACCCACTATCAGCAGGCCTACAAGCTGCCCGACCGGGTGCTGGTTGCCGGCACGGAACGCTCCGTGGTCAATTCGGCCGCCGCCCGTCCGATCATCGAACGGCGCATTGCCGACCCCGACCGATCCAATCAATCGCAGACATCTGAGGTTCAGCTTTCCGACCAGCGCTGGCTGCAAATCAACGACCGGCGAACCCGCGATGGCGGTCTCGTGTCGGTCGGCACGGACATCACGCTTTTGAAACGGCACCAGGTGCGCTTGCGCGAATCCGAACGGCGCCTGATGGCGACCATCGGTGACCTCTCGACGTCCCGCATCACGCTGGAACGCCAGAAAGCCGAACTCTCCGTCGCCAATGCCAACTACCAGGCTGAAAAGGAACGTGCGGAAGCGGCCAACCGGGCAAAGTCCGAATTCCTCGCCAATATGTCGCACGAATTGCGCACACCGCTGAATGCCATTCTCGGCTTCTCGGAAATCCTGCAGAACCAGATGTTCGGGCCGCTCGGCTCGGAAAAATACGACGAATATTCCCACGATATCCACGACAGCGGCAAACATCTGCTCAATGTCATCAACGATATCCTCGACATGTCGAAGATCGAGGCCGGGCAGATGAAGATCAACCGGGAAACCATCGATCTTGCTCCCCTGATCGAAGAAACCCTGCGCTTTACCACCATCCCGGCACAGCAGAAGAACATCTGCGTCGATCAGCAGATTTCCTCCGGCCTGACGATCACAGCCGACCGCCGCGCCATGAAGCAGGTGCTGTTGAACCTGTTGTCGAACGCGGTCAAGTTTACCAATGAGGGCGGCAAGATATCGCTGCGGGCCCGCAAGGTCGCCGGCGCGGTGACGCTGACCATCGCCGATACCGGCATCGGCATCCCGCGTCTTGCCCTGGAAAAGATCGGCCAGCCGTTTGAACAGGTCCAAAGCCAGTATGCCAAGAGCAAGGGCGGCTCGGGCCTTGGTCTTGCCATATCGAGGTCGCTGACCAACCTGCATGGCGGCGCGATGAAGATCCATTCCCAGGAAAATGTCGGCACGATCATTTCGCTGCGCATACCCGATACGTCGCCACGCGCGCTCTAACAGACCAGGGCCATCCGGCCCCGGCCACGCGTTTACATCACGGCTTGACGGTCGCCTGAAAGATCCGGCGCACGGCCTTGGACTTCAGCCGGATATCGGCCTCCAGCACCTTGATGTCGGGTGCATCCCCCGCCCGGCATAAAAGCTCGACCAGCCCGGCCGGGGCGTCCTTCAGCTCCAGATCCCCTTCGATGCACAATCGCACGATCTGCGAGAGATCGGTGAACAGCGCCAGCGCCTCCTGCACGGCATCGAGATCAGCCGGAGCCATCAAATCAGGGCCAAGCAGCGAAAGGACATCCGCCGTGGATGTGCCGCTGCGTGGAGCGGCAAACCCACGCGCCGGGGCGATCAGGGCCAGATATTGCGCAATGAATTCGATATCGACCAGCCCGCCGGGGATCAACTTGAAATCCCAGACGTCGTTTGGCGGCTTTTCCTTGTCGATCAGCCCGCGCATCTCCGCGACATCGGCGGTGACCTTTGCAACCTCGCGGCGCTCGCCCAGCACTTCACTGAAAATCGTGCCGACCTCCGCGATCAGGCTTTCCTCGCCGCACAGCGCGCGTGCGCGCGTCAGCGCCATATGCTCCCAGGTCCAGGCTTCCTCGCGCTGATACTTGGCAAACGCGTTGATCCGGGTGGCGACAGGTCCCTTGTTGCCGGAGGGGCGCAGCCGCATATCGACCTCGTACAGCACGCCTTCGGCTGTGGGCGCAGACAGTGCTGCGATCAGCCTTTGGGTGACGCGGGTGAAATAGCGGATGGAATCGAGCGGCTTGGCGCCGTCTGAATCGCCCTTCTCGTCATCGTAATCGTAGAGCAGGATGATATCGACATCCGAGCCGGCTGTCAGTTCGTGACTGCCAAGCTTTCCCATGCCGATAACTGCCACCCGGCCGCCCGGAAACTTGCCATGCGCGGTCTCAACCTCGTGCAGGACAGCATCGAGGGCGGCGGTGATGATCAGGTCGGCCAGATCGGTAAACGCATGCCCCGCCTGCGCGCCGGTGATCACTCCGGTGAGCAGCCTGATCCCGATCAGGAAGCGCTGCTCGGATGCGATGATCCGCAACCGGTCGAGGATCTCCTCATAGTGCCGGGCGGTCGCGAGAAACCCTTTGATCCGTTCGGCCAGATAGTCCCGCGTCGGCAATTCGGCAAGGAGCCTTGGATCGAGCATGCCGTCGAACACATGCGGCTTGCTGGCAATGATATCGGCCAGCCGTGGCGCGGACGACATGATGTTGACGATGAGAGACAACAGTCCGGGATTGTTGCCGAGCAGGGAAAACAGCTGGATGCCGGCGGGCAGGCCCGCAATGAAGTGGTCGAAGCGCAACAGGGCTTCGTCGGCGCGCTTGTTTTGCCCGAAGACGCGCAGGAGTTCCGGCGTCAGCTCCGTCAGCCGCTCGCGCGCTTCCACCGATTGTGTCGCCCGGTAGCGGCCGTAGTGCCAGGTCCGGATGGTGCGGGACACATCCTGCGGCCGCTCGAACCCGAGCTTCTTCAAGGTTTCCAGCGTATCGGGATCGTCCCTCTGCCCCGTAAAGACCAAGTTTCCGGTTTCGGTCGAAAGCTTTGCCTCCTGCTCGAACAGCTGCGCGTAACGCCGCTCAACAGTCTTCAGCACGCGCGACAATTCGGTTGAAAACGCAGCAACATCCGCACAGCCCATCATATAGGCGATACGTTTCAATTCCGCGTCTGTCGTGGGCAGAACATGCGTCTGCTCGTCGCGCACCATCTGGACCCTGTGCTCGACATCGCGCAGGTACCAGTAGGCGGCAATCAGTTCCTCGGCGGTTGTGGTATCGATCCAGTTCGCCCGCGCCAGGCCCTGCAGCATCGGCTCGGTAGCGCGCAGCCGCAGTTCCTGCATCCGCCCGCCGGCAATCAGCTGCTGGGTCTGGACAAAGAATTCGATTTCCCGGATGCCACCCCGGCCCAGCTTGATATTATGGCCTTTGACCGCGATCTCGCCGTGCCCCTTATGAGCATGGATCTGGCGCTTGATCGAATGAATGTCGGCAATCGCGGCATAGTCGAGATATTTGCGGAACATGAACGGGGTGAGTTCCCGCAGGAACGCCTCGCCCGCCTCGATGTCCCCCGCCACCGGACGCGCCTTGATGAACGCCGCCCTCTCCCAGTTCTGGCCGCGGCTTTCATAATACAGCATGGCCGCCTCAACCGGGATGGCGAGCGGCGTGGCACCGGGATCGGGGCGCAAGCGCAGGTCCGTGCGAAAGACATAGCCGTCACCGCTGCGCTCCTGCAGGATGCGGATCAGCCGGCGCAGCAGCCGCGCAAAGGTTTCCGGCGCGTCGTCAGGGCTGGTGATCAGGCGCGCCTGCGGCTCGTAAAACACCACCAGATCGATATCCGAGGAATAATTCAGCTCGAACGCACCGAGCTTGCCCATGCCGAGCACGACGACGCCCGACTGGTCGCTCGGATGCGCGGCATCGGCGACATGGAGCTTACCGGCATCATGCGCGCTCAACAGCAGATGGTCGATGGCGGCAGACACGGCAGCCCCGGCAAATTCGCTCAACCACCGCGTCGTCTCGCGTGCATCGAAAACACGCGCCAGATCGGCAAGCGCGATTGCAAAAGCGATATCGCGCTTGGCCTGCCGCAACCGCGTCATGATCTCGGCATCGGTGAGCGCCTTGCCGGTATCGGCACCCTTCCAGGCGTCGCGGGCCTGATGAATGCAGGCTTGCAGATGGGGGATCAGAGGACGGCCAAGAGCCTGGACCAGGACCTGCGGATGGGAAACAGCCGTGTCGCGCAGATAAGGCGAGAGCGATAACGCCGCAACGACAAAGTCCTTGAGCGGCGTGTCGCTGGCCAGAAGAGCGGCAATGTCGGGATGGCTCTTGGCGATATCCTTGAGGCTGGAGAGCACGGACTTGGCGTCCGTCTGGCTCATCGGCCGCAGCGCGCATGTGGCGATATCCGATAACCGCCGCGTATCCGTTTGCATCGTGGTCTCTCCCAGCCGCTCCCGATTTCGGCTGCCTTATGCCTATCAGGCCGAGCGCAACGGGAAAACCATGCTGGCGGTCAAACCACGATTGTTTTCAGCGTCCGGAACGGTATCGCTGAGTTCGAGCGAGCCATGATGCATTTCCATCACCGCTTCGACAAGCGAGAGACCGAGCCCCGTTCCCGGCTTGCTGCGGCTTTCATCCAGCCGCACGAAACGCTCCACCACGGTCTCGCGCTTCCCGGCGGGCACGCCTGGGCCATGATCCGCGACAGACAGGACGATCGCGCCATCGCGTTTTGAGAGGCTGACCTTGATCAGCGGATTTTCGCCGCCGTCGGAATATTTGATGGCATTGTCGATCAGGTTGCCAAGCGCCTGCCCGATCAGTTCCCGATTGCCGGAAATGTGAATGTCGGCAGGCACATCGGCTTCCAGCTTCAACGCCTGCTCATCCGCCACCGGCTCATAGAGTTCCACGCAATCGGCCACGCTTTGCGACAGATTGACATCGCTCATCTCTGCGGCCGCAGCACCGGCTTCGACGCGCGAGATCATCAGGAGCGCATTGAAGGTGCGGATCAACTGGTCGGATTCGCCGATGATCTCTTCCAGCGAGGCGCGATAACCGGAATTGGTCGCCTTATGGGCAAGGGCCGCTTCGGCCTTGTTGCGCAGACGCGTCAGCGGCGTTTTCAAATCATGGGCGATATTGTCGGAAACCTGCCGCAGGCCCTCGTTCAGCTTCTCGATCCGCCCGAGCATCGCATTCAGCGATTCCGACAACCGGTCGAATTCATCGCCAGAGCCGCTCATCGGCAAGCGCTGGGAAAGGTCGCCCGCCATGATCCGCGTGCTCGCATCCGACATGCGGTCGATCCGTTTCAGCGCATTGCGGCCGATGGCAAACCAGATGATCAGGGCACCAATGCCCATAATGCCAAGCGCCACCACCAAAGCCTGGCGCACCAGAACCCGGAACTTCTCCGGTTCCTGCAGGTCGCGGCCGACCAGAATGCGCAGGCCGTTGTCGAGCACCAGCACATGCGCAAGCGCCACATGGCTTTCCTTGCGGGTTTCGTCGGTATAGCGCTGATAGCGGAAGGCCTCGCCCGTCCAGCCCTCCTTGTCCAGAAGTCCGGGCTGCAGCGAGGCGACATTGCCGGCCAGGATTTCCCCGGTTGGTCCCGCGATGACGTAGAGATTGGCGCCGGGCTGACGTGCCCGCCGCTCCAGCGTTCGCAGCAATCCGTTGACGCCGCCACGGCCGTAGATCTGCTCGATCTGCGAAACTTCCGCCGCCACAGAATCCTTCGTCTGCTGTTCCAGCAGCCGCTGCGACATGGCCGTGACATAGAACACCAGAAAGGCAGCACAGAGCGAAAACAGCAGGAGGTAAAGCGCCGACAGGCGAACGGCCGTGGTGCGGAAGAGGACACTCAACCTGCTCATGCGTCGGTGCGTCCGTCTTCCTTGATCATGTAACCGGCGCCACGCACGGTGCGCAGCAGAGGTTGGTCGAAATCCTTTTCGATCTTGGCGCGCAGCCGCGACACATGCACATCGATGACATTGGTCTGCGGATCGAAATGATAATCCCAGACGTTTTCCAAAAGCATGGTGCGTGTCACCACCTGCCCGGCATTCTTCATCAGATATTCCAGCAGCCGGAATTCGCGCGGCTGCAGCAAAAGCTCGCGGCCTTGGCGGCGCACCGTATGCGACAGCCGGTCGAGCTCCAGGTCGCCGACGCGGTAGACCATGTCCTGCTCTGGCGCGCCCTTGCGGCGGCCAAGCACCTCGACACGGGCCAGAAGCTCGTTGAAGGCATAGGGCTTTGGCAGATAATCGTCGCCACCGGCGCGCAATCCCGTGACCCGGTCATCGACCTGGCCGAGCGCGGAGAGGATAAGCACCGGGGTGTGGATACCCTTGCGGCGCAGCTCCGAGATTACCGACAGCCCATCGCGGCGCGGCAGCATCCGGTCGATCACCAGCACGTCATAGCTGTTCTCGCTCGCCATGAACAAGCCGCTCTCGCCGTCGCTCGCATGGTCGGAGACGATACCCGCCTCGCGAAAAGCCTTGGCCAGATAGGCGGCGGCTTCGAGGTCATCTTCAATAATCAGAATCTTCATACGCGTGACCATAGTCCCTGACCTGTCTCTTCCACAACCGGTTTGCCCTTGGGAAATCACACCTGCCTGCCCGGTTGCGCAGATAAGCCATGCCCTGAAACGCCAGACGCCGCGAAACCTGGGGAAGGTCCGCGGCGCCCGGCAGCTGGAGCTGCGTCAGCCCTTGTCAGCCCTGGCTGATAGGCAGCGCCACGAAGCGGCTCGCATTGTCGGCCTCGATCTGGAACAGCGCTTTGGTGCGCCCGTCTTTCTTGGCGGCCTCGATCACCTTGAGGATGTCGTCAGCCGACTTGACCTCCTGGTTGTTGACCGAAACGATCTTTTGGCCTTCCTTCAGGCCGCGATCGCTGGCATCGGAGTCCGGATCGACCGAAGAGATCGTCACACCCTTGCCGTCCTCGGACGGCGCCACGGTGACACCGAGGTCCGCCAGAGCCTTTTCGCTCGAAGGCTGCGGTTCTTCCTGCTGTTGATCGGCACCAGCCGCAGCGTCCTTGGTATCGGCAGGCAAGGTTCCGACTTCGAGCTTGACGCTCTCGGCCTTGCCGTCGCGCCAAAGGGCCACATCGACGCT